>DXFQ01000135.1 GCA_019114365.1 Candidatus Parakkermansia intestinigallinarum
CTGCAGATGGGGCGGCAGCGAGCTCGGGAATTGTTATTTTATAAGCTTAAATCGCCAATATGTATGCAAACATGTAATCTTTGTTCCGATTACAGTTACATTGGCATCGAGTTTCGGGATGCCTCGTGGGAAGTCGTTTCCCGCTGCTGCATTTTTCCGCCGGATGCTGCCTTTGGCGGAGAGCCGGAGGGTTGGGAAAATGCCTTCGGCGAGTTCGTTCGGAAGGAACGCCTTATTCTCTTTTGGCGGATGGATGAACCCGAGGTTGAGTATGCGTCAGCTCCGGCGCAGCGCCCGCGCCTCCATACTCTTCTGGCTTCCTTTTCCCAGCTTTGCAATCGCTATGCTGAGCGAACGGACGGAGCTATCATTCATGTGCTGCGCCGAAAGCAACGCTCTCCGCGCAGGGGAAGTGATTGGCCATCAATCAACTATCAGCTGTTGCATTCCGGTTTTAACTTTGCCGACTTTGCGTTTCAGCTGGAAGAGCATCTCGATGATGGCTTTGAGGCAAGCTTGCCCCCGGCTCTGCCGCCTCTCAGCAAAGAGTTCTGCCAATTAGCGAAAAGGGAATGGATGAAACAGGTGGCAGAACGGGTAAAATACCTATTGGAAACCATCAAAGATGCTCGCAGTTATGAAATGCTCAAGCCCATGTTAGACGAGTGGCTGCGCTATGCCGGGCAGCTGGATTCCCGCTGCCTTAACTGGAACGTTGACGTGGAGAGGTTTCAATTTCTGCCTTGGTATGCGGAGGTATTGCGCCGCATGCCGCGCCTCAATCCGCGAGGTCTTTGCGTTATTCCCCTGCTGAGCATCCGGCGCTTCGCTCTGTTGGATTATCGCCCGGAGGAGGGGCGACGTTTTTGCTACGAAGCGCTCGATCTGTACGGACGGATCCCCTCAGGGAAGCTGCATCGTGTTGATACGGGAGACAATGCTTTGCCTTACGACGCAGTCAAGCACCTGCACTTGTTACCCGTATACTGTGACAAGAAGTCCCGAAACCTGGTGATTGCAGGAGTGAAGATGTGCGTTTTCTATGAGGAAGATTGGATGGGAAAAGATTACCAATGGGACAAACCCATCGAGTAGGGAGTGCTGCGTTTCAAGGTGTAGGGCGGTTATTTTAGCGAGAGATTTGCATGTGCAAGTCACTCGCCAAAAAGCTTCTCTTATTATTGCTAAGCTCGTTGAGGGAGTTAGAGCGGACTCGCGGGGAATTAGACTTTAACGGTAGCGGCCCTTGTCCCTGCCTCCGTTCGCTTGAGCATGCCGGGCAATGGGTCGAGGTAGTCGCATGGCGTCGGGAGGCCGTAGTAATGCCTCTATTAGTTGCTTCTCGCAGTCCTCCCATACCCTCCGCCATTTTCTTACAGGTGTGCCACGTCGTGACACACCAATGAATACCGTAGTTCTCGCACCTTCTTTAGTCAGTGCATGGCATCTTGACACGCGGCCCAAGCTGCCCGCCTCCGGCGCCCTACCGCGACACGCGAAGAAAGCAACAAGCGACTCGGGAGTTTGAGCCCCCCTCAACACGATCAACAAACGAGCGGGCAAAATCACCACGCAGGGGCAGTATGACGAGTTCATGGAGCAGCTCGAAAAGCAGATCAGCCTGCCGATGAGCAAGCGGGTCGAGTACAGCCGGAGCATCCCGCTGCAAATCGAAGCCGCGCGAGCCGCCAAGCGGGAAGCCGCCTTGCGAGCCGCAGCCTCTCAAGGTGCCGGGTGCTGATGCGGCGGCTCATACCATCGCATGCCTTGTGTCCATGTGCCGCGCAAAGGAAACTCCGGCCTTGGCTTTCTTCACGATGCGAAACTCCACAAAGGTGACATAAGTTCAAGGATTCCATCAAATAATATCTTGCTTCTCACCTCATTTTGTGATATACCTTGCCGACCTACTCGGAGAAAGGGAGGAGTCTTCCGGACCAATGAAATAGGGTAGATTAACCGCTTCAATGCATCTCTTATTCGATACAGCACAGACCCATACTTATAAAAGCTCTTCACAAGTTGCTCGAGTTGTGACGGAGTCATGGCTGGCTAAAAATATGTATTGTCTCATATGCGGAGCTGATTCCTTACGCCGAATAAACCCGTTGCTGATTTCTTTTGCAAAGGACGTACGGGCCTGAGGGGTGAGACGTGCAACAGCTTTACGCACCGCCGAGGAGAGATAAAGCTTTCGGTGGCGAGCCCCGGCGTTCCGCTGGTTCGGAGCAGCCTCCTCCGTATTTCGGAGGTCGGCGTGCCGTTTTCATTCTGCGTCAGCGGGTTCTGGCACTTCGGTTTTCTGTTCGGCGGGTGTTTCTTCGCTCACGGCTGAGCCGATGCCCTGAGTCCAGGCATACCAAGTTCCCAGCGCGATGGCCAGCAGGGTCAGCAGGATGAAGGCGACTTTCTGCCAGAGGGGGTTGTTGGGCATGGTGTCGACTTCCGGCACGATCAGGGCCGCCGTGACGTTGTCCGAATAGCCTTCGCCGCTCTCTGCGGCGGCGCGGACCCAGTCGCGCAGCAGCTGCCCGGTGTCGACGGCGAAGCCGTAGGTCTCTTCCTGCTGCCAGCGCGAGGGGTGCAGCTGATTCCAGAAGCCGTCGCAGCAAAGCAGGAAGACCTGGTGATAATGTGCCGTCAGGTGCCGGTAGTGGACCTCGATATCGCTCTCGGCTCCGAGTGCTTGCAGGAGGCGGTTCTGCCCGGGATGGCGCCAAGCTTCTTCGGGGCTGAGCTCTCCGGCTTTGACCATGAGTTCGAGTTCCGAGTCGTCGTCCGTGAGGCGCGTCCAGCCGTCTTCCGACGTCCATGTGTAGGCTCGGCAGTCGCCGATGTGAAGGATGTAGACATCGCGGCGATGCTGGTAGTAGAAGACCATGGCGGCGCGTCCGTTGCCCTCCCGCCCCTGCTCGCGGGCATATCGGCAGACGGCTCGGTTTGTGTCTTGCATGAAGGCGGTCAGCAGCTGTTCCGCTTGGTCGGGGCGAAGGCCCTTGCGCAGGCTGCGGTTCCAGAAGCAGAGGGCGCTGTCCACGGCTACGCGGGAGGCTAGGGCCCCGGCGGCATGCCCGCCTGCACCGTCTGCGATGACGACCATGGCTGATTCTCCTTCGCAGCAATAGCTGCAACAATCCTGCTGGTCCTCGCGATCGCCGCAGACGGAGCTGACGTAAACTTCGCGGTGAGCCCCGCGGTTGCCTGCGTCGAGCGACGGGGTGCTCTGAGGTCTGTAGTCGATGAGCACGTAGGGAGCGGCTCCCGTCGGCGATTGCTCTCTCATTGTCTCGAGAAGCGTCGGCATGAGGCCGGATGCCGGCGCGTCGGCGTGCTCCGCCAGTGCTGCGGTCAGGGTGCTGAGTTCGTCGGAGGAGGGGCGCTGCGCCATCAGGATCAGGCGATCTCCGGCAAGCAGGTACTGGCGCTGCCGAGCGAGGATGCGGCAGCCTCCGGCTCGATAGCCGCAGATGCAGGCCCGACCGCTCTGGGCCCAGAGCAGCAGCCCTTCGCGGATGCTTGTCACGATGACGTTGTCTTCCTCCCTGAGCGAGCAGCTGATCAGGGCGGCATCGGGGGAGAGTCCCTGCCCGAGGAGTTCGATGAGCCTCCGGCCGAGGTCTTCCGCCTCTTCGGGGCTGCCGCCGGGGCGGGCAACGGCGACGGCGATGCAGAGGCCGGAGTCTGTTCGGCAGGAGCTGTAGCCGGCAGGTTCCGGCAGCTCATCGGGGGCGATGGTCGCAAAGGAGAGAGGTGGGCAGGCACTCATGGCTGATGAAGGCGGCAAGGCTGATTGTGATGTCGGGGCTCACGGCGATTTCCGCGCTGTCGGCGTTTTCATTCTACACCTTTCGTCGCAAAAATCACCCTCTTTTTTTCAGCAGGCAGCAAAATCCCCCAGCTCCCATGCCCTGCATCGGCAGCAGGCGGTAGGCGGGGAAGTCGCAGAGGCGGCTGCGAAAGGCGCTCAGGCAGGGGACGTCGACGGCTTCCCACTCGCTCTGTCGCCGCATGAGGTAGGCCATCACTTTTTCGTTTTCATCGGGATCGTAGGTGCAGGTGCTGTAGAGGAGGTGCCCGCCGGGTTTCACGCAGCCGGCGGCGGCGAGCAGGATGCCTTTTTGCCTCTTGGCGTTTCCGTTGACCGTCGACGGGCCAAAGCAGCCGGGGTTGGCGATGCCTCGGGCGGGGAGGGATTGGCCGCTGCACGGGGCGTCGACGAGCAGGAGGTCGAAGCGCTCGCGGTGTTCGCGCCACTGGTCGGGGCGCAGGCCGGTGACGTCGACCTGCGGCAGGCCGCAGAGGGCGAGGTTTTGCCGCAGGATGCCGCGGCGCGAGGGGCTGACTTCGTTGGCGATGTGGCGCATCGTCGGCGCTTCGCCGCAGAGGGCTCCGCAGTAGCGTGCGCAGAGCAGCATGGTCTTGCCGCCCGGTGCCGCGCAGAGGTCAAGGCTTTCATGCGGGGGAGCAACGCAGGAGAGGGCGGCTGATTCCCAACACGATGAGAGATCGAGGATGTAGTAGAGGCCGCGGTTGTAGTCGTCGCAAACGGCGGGGCGGACGCCGGGCTCCGGCACGTAGACGCGGGGCGGCAGCCAAGGCATGGTCTCGGCACTCTCGCAGGGAAAGGGGGGGCGGTAGTCCTCGGGCGCCAAGGGGCTCAGCACGAGGGCGTGGCGCGCGGATGCTCCGGCGCGCAGGGCGGTGACGAAGGCTTGGCTTTGCTCGGCGTCGAGTTGGAGCCGAGCGCAGAGGCGCCATTCGCCTTTGGCGGGTGTCGGGGCGTTGTCGGGCATCGGCGGATGGGGAGGGTGCGTCAGTCGGAGAGGGCGGTGAGAGCCAGGCGGGCGGCTCCGATGAGGCCGGCTTCGTTGCCGAAGCGGGCCGGCAGGATTTTGAGTTGGGCGAAGTGGCTGGGGTAGAGCTGAGCGCGCAGGTAGCGACGCAGCGGAGCAAAGAGCAGGTCTCCGGCTTTCGCAACGCCGCCGCCGATGATGAAGGCTTCGGGGTTGAGGACGTAGTGGCAGTTCATGAGCACGCAAGCCAGTTTGCAGGCGAAGTCCTGCCAGATCTGCTGCGCTATGGGGCAGCCGGCACGCGCGGCGTTCTCGAGTTCGAGGGGGCTGCATTGCGCGAGGCTGCGGGTCTCGCCGGCTGCGGCGTAGGCGAGTTGGGCGGCCATGGCCATTTCGCGGTTGCCGATGTAGTCTTCGACGGCGCCGCGGTTGCCGTAGTGGCCGATGCGTCCGCGGTAGTCGATGCTCATCTGACCGATTTCGCCCGCCGCACCCAAGTGGCCGCGCAGGAACTGACCGTTGACTATCAGGCCGCTGCCTACGCCGGTGCCGAGCGTGAGGCAGACGAGGTCGTTCATCCCCTGCCCCGCGCCGAGTTTCCACTCGGCGAAGGCCATGCAGTTGGCGTCGTTGTCGATGGCCGCAGGAAGCCCCGTGAGCTCGCGGAGACGGTCGCGCGCCATGATGTCGTGCCAGCCGGGGACGTTGGTGAGCGAGTCCACGCGACCCGCTCGGTGGTCGACGAAGCCCGGCAGGCCCATGCCGACGGCGCAAACGCCCGGATAGCCGTCGCGAAGCTCGCGCACGCGGCCGGCTACGGCTTCGAGCAGCTCATCGGGCGTGGCGTATGCAGCCGTCACCAGAGGAGCGCCTTTGTGCACAATGTCGGCGCCCTGCACGACGGCGAACTTGACGGAAGTGCCGCCCATGTCGACACCGACGGCGAGGGCCGGGGTATCGGCAGCGAGGACGGAGGGAGCGGCGGAGCGGGGTGCGGAATCGGGATTCATCATGGGCTTGGAGGCAGGGGTTATCGGGAAGGCGGATGAATGGGTCGGATGAACGAGGCGGGGAAAAGAGGCGGGAAAGGTCGGCGGAAAACGGGCCGCGCTCTCAACGGGACTGGAACTTGCGGTTGAGCTCGCTGAGGGAGATGGGGACGAGCGTGGGTTTGCCCGAGGGCGTACAGTAGGGTATGTCACAGCGCAGCAGGTCGACCAGCAGGGGCATGGGCTGTTGCAGCCAGGTGCTGAGGTCTTCCTGAAGGGCGTAGTGATGCGCGAGCTGGGTTGCAAAGGGTTCAAAGGGGTTGCGGCTGCGGCGCAGTTTGCCTTCTCCCCGTGCGAACCAGGCGATCAGGTCTTCGATGAAGCCCTCGACGTCATCGAGGGCCAGCAGGGCGGGAGCGGCTTCAACGCGCAGCGTCCGTCGCCCGAAGAGGCTGACGCTGAATCCCGATTGCCGGAAGTGGGGCAGCAGGGCCTGCACGGTGCCCCAATCGCGGGCATCGGGCTCTATCATGATGGGCTGCAGCAGGCGCTGCGAGGCCAGCGGGCGGCGATGCGACTCGAGCAGGCGTTCAAAGATGATGCGCTCGCGGGCGGCCGTCGGGTTCATGAGCACCAGGCCCTCGGAGTTCTCGTAGATGATATAGCGCCCGTGCAGGCAGCCCAGATAGCGGAAGCGCGGCAACACGTCGCCGCCATCGTCCGCATGCGCCGCGGGCGGTGACACCGTCCCCCCGAGGCGCTCATCGGGCTCCGCCGAGAAACGACCGACCGTCGGCGGCGGGGGCTGGGG
>DXFQ01000136.1 GCA_019114365.1 Candidatus Parakkermansia intestinigallinarum
CCCCAGCCCCCGCCGAGCCATCCGCCTCCGCTGCTCCCCCTCTTCCCGCAGAACCGAGTCCCGCGACACCCGCTCCTTCGGTACCCGCTGAAGAGACGCCGGACGCAGGTGCACCTGCCGAAGCGACGGCAGCGACGGCAGCGGCAGCGGATGACAGCGCCCAAGAGTCCCCCGACGACGGAGAGGTTCTGCGCCTCAGCGCCACCCCGGAAGGCAGCGCCAAGCCGAAACGCCGTCGCAGGAATGCAGCTTCCGGCGACACGGCGGCGCCGAAGTCTCCGCGACGCAAGCGCAAGAGCGGCGACGAGCCTCAAGAGGGTTCGGACGGCGCATCGCCGGATGCCGCGAAAGACTGATCGTCTTTTCTGCTCACAGCCGCGTCGGCGTACGCGGCCGCATCCCATCGAAGCGCGGCGCTCAGCCTCCCCCACGGGGGGGGGAACTGAGCGCCGCGTCAGCGTTCAAGCCGCAGGCTTCCCCCGGCTCCACGGTCTCTTCAGGCGGGAGTAAGCATTCACGGTCGGCGGGCCGGCCTCAGCAGCCCGAGCGAAACGCCGCATGCGGCAAAGCGCAAAAAACCCTGCGGATCGGCGATCCGCAGGGGCGCAAAAGGGCGGAAACTCGCGGTGAGAAGCGCTCGCGTCTCAGCGCATATCGAGCACCGGCACCAGCAGAGGCTCGTTCGGGCCCGTGTAGCGGGAAAGCGGACGGAAGAGCGTGTTATCCTCAAGCTGCTCGAGAATCTGAGCCACCCAGCCGGCGGAGCGGGCAATGGCAAACACCGTCGTGAACATGCGCGTCGGAATACCGAGGCTGTAGTACACCGTCGCCGAATAAAAATCCACGTTGGCGTTCAGATTCTTGCGGGCGCGCATAATCTTGGCGATCATATCGCTCATGCGGATCCACTTCGGCTCGCCGATCGTCTGCGTCAGGCGGATGGCGATGCGGCGCAGCTGCGGAGCGCGGGGGTCGAGCGTCTTGTAAACGCGGTGCCCCATGCCGAAAATCTTTTCCTTGTTGGCAAGCTTCTGGTTAATGTAGGCCTCGACGTTGTCCTCATCGCCGATCTCCTTGAGCATCTCGATAACCGCCTCATTGGCGCCGCCGTGCAGCGGCCCTTTGAGCGTGCCGACCGCCGACGTAATGGCCGAATACATGTCCGAGAGCGTCGAGGCCGTCACGCGAGCCGAGAAGGTCGACGCATTCATGCCGTGATCAGCATGCAGAATGTAGCCCACATCGAGGATATGCGCCTCATTCGGATCGGGCTCCTTGCCCTTGAGCAACCAGAGGAAGTGAGCCGCCTCGTCGAGATCGGTGCGAATCGGCGGCAAATCCAGCCCCTCGCAAATGCGGTAGTAGTAGGCCGCCATCACCGGAATCTTCGCGATGAGAGACAGGCCGATCTCCTTCATCTGGCTCGGATCCTTCGTGCGGTCGTCGTACATGCCCAGCATCGACACGGCCGTGCGCAGTGCGCTCATCGGGCGAGCCTTCTTGGTCGCCGTCTTGAAGAAATCGAGAATGGGCTGAGGCAGCTCGCGATCATTGCGGAGGCGTTGCTGGAGTCCGTTGAGCTCCTCCCGGTTGGGCAGGCGTTTATTGAGGAGCAGGTAAATAATCTCCGGGAAGGTACAGAGATCGACCAAATCCTCAATTTCATAGCCGCAGTAAAGAAGGCGTCCCTCTTCGCCGCGAACGTCGCTCAGGCCCGTCTCATTGGCAATCACGCCCTTGAGCCCCTTGGCCAGAATCGCCGGTGCTTGTTGCTGCTTATCAGTCATTCTTGAAACAATGGGATGGTTGTGGGCCGGAGGCGCTCCGACCCGGTATTCAGGTGGGTTGGCGGCAGATCAGCGCGGAGGCCGAGCTCAGCTCAGCTCAGCGCATACCAAGCGTCATGAAGCTCGCTGAAAGCCTTGACTTCGACATCGGAGCGGCCTTCCAGCCAGGTCTTGACAGCTTGGCGCTGCTCTTCGCTGGTCTTCGTCGGGTCCGCAGCCGTCACAATGATGAGGCAACCCTCATCCGTCAGGCTGCCCTCGCAATCCAGACCGTTGGCCTCGATGCACTCACTGACGAGCGACTGCAGAAACTGTCCGCACTCCGGGGAATTCACATCACCCTTGTACTCGAAGGTAAACTCAAAGCAGAGCTCGCGGAACTCGCCGAGACGGTATTTTTTTCTGAGTCTCTTTTTCATGACGGGCAAGTATATACCGAATTCCCCCCTCTTTGTCAAGCACAGAATTCTGCTGCGGACTTGCCTCCGAGCCGGAGGAGTGGTACACTCGCGGCATGAGCGACGATACCCCGAGCAGCCCGCAAAACCTGCCCTTTTTCAGCGAAGCCGTCGCGGCGGGCTTCCCCAGCCCGGCGGAGGGGGAGCTTCAACATAAGCTCGACCTCAACGAGCTCTGCATCACCAATCCCGTGGCGACTTACTTTGTGCGGGCGCGCGGGGAGAGCATGCGCGATGCCGGCATCCTCGACGGCGATATTCTGGTCGTCGATCGCAGTCTCGAAGCGCGCAGCGGCTCGGTCATCATCGCGTCGCTCAACGGTGAGTTCACCGTCAAAATCCTCGAGAAGAGCGGGAAACGCGTTCGTCTGCTGCCGGCCAACCCCGACTTCCGACCGATCGACATCACGCCCGAGTCCGGCGCGGAATATTTCGGCGTCGTCACCTGCGTCATTCATCGCCTCAGGCATTGAGGGCCCCTGCCCTGAGCCGACCTGACGGCGGGCTGCCGTCCGCGCAGTTGCTTCCGGCGGGTCGTTTCGCCGTTGCGGTGCGTGCAGCGGCGGCGCCGTACACGAAGCCGCATGGGGCGCGGATAAGCTTCCCGCGCCGCGTGTTGCGACACGGCGGCGGCTCAGCGCAGCAGCAGGCGCCTGAGGCGGGCGCGCACCGGCTCATCCCAGAGGCGCGAGCAGAGCAGCGCCAGCAGCAAACTGCCGGCCACCGCGAGCAGCGCCCCCGGCCACGCCTCTCCCCAAGTCGTCACCCGCTTCGCCAACAGCCAGTCGTAAAAAAGATACATGAGGGGGTAGTGCACCGCGTAGAGGGGGTAGGACAGCCGCCCCAATCCCCGACACAGAGCGCCCATCATGGCCCCGGACGGCTGCCCCGAGGCCCCCATCATCAGCACGAGCGGGAAAGCCAGCGCGATGCAGGCAAACTCATACACGCCGTTGAGCAGCACCCCGCCGCAGGCGGGCAGGCTCGGAACGCAGAACAGCAGCAACAAGGCCAAGCTCCCCGCTTCGAACGCGCCGCGCACCCGGCGGCGGGGGCGATAGCCGCGAGCCAGCAACAAGCCGACGCAGTAGGGGAAAAACAGGCGAAGCAGTGCGCCCGGCACGTTGGTACCGGCAAAGGTCCAGCCCACGCTGATCATGCCGTAGCCCGATGCGTCGGTCACCGCATAGGCGCAGAGCCCGGCGCCGACGGCCAGAGTCAGCACAAGCAGCAAGCGCGTCGGCAGGCGGTGCAGCAGCAAGGCGTAAGCAAGACTGGCCACGTACTCAAAAAACAGCGACCAAGCCGGCCCGTTGAGGGGGAAAATCTCACCGTTGCCGCGCACGTCGAAGCCCGCCCCCGGCCACGCCGGAATGAACAGGCAGGAGCAGAGAAAGGCCATCGCCACCGCCGATGCCGCGACCGCGCCTCCGCCCCCGGGCCAGCCGGCATTCTGCACGCAGAAACTCAGCACCCCGATGAGCGAAGCGATGAGCATCATCGGGTGCAGGCGGATGAGGCGGCGCAGCAGAAAAGACCCGCCGCTCATCGAGCGGCCCAGCCGATCATCGTAGGCGTAGCCCATGACGAAGCCCGACAGCATGAAAAAGAAATCGACCGCCAAGTAGCCGTGATTGAGCCAGGAGATGACCGCGCCGTTGTTCGCCACGAGAAAGAGGCCCTCAAACACGTGATAGATCACGACCAGCAGGGCCGCCACGCCGCGCAGCCCGTCGAGCAGTTCATAGTGCGGTTTGGAATCGGTCGGCGGCAGCGGAGGGGACGTCGGCATAGGGCTGAAGATGGGCTCGAGGAAACGCGAAACGGACAGTTGCGGAGCCCCATTCTAGCGGGTGACGGGAGCTCTGTCAAGCGGGAACGCGTGCCCGACAGGGCAGACGCATTAGAAATCACCTTGACACAGGAACTATGTTATATATTGATCACTGATCATTTTCTTCAGGAGGGGGAGCGAAGAGCAATCGCTCGAGCACGTTCTCATCCCATC
>DXFQ01000137.1 GCA_019114365.1 Candidatus Parakkermansia intestinigallinarum
CGCCATACTCAAAAACGGAAAACCTGAAAGGGAACTCAGGCGATGGAAGCCACGGCCTTGGCTGCCTTGCTCTTGTAGTTTGCCGCGCGGTTGGCCGGCACGGTGCCCTTCTTGGCGGCCTTGTCAATGACGGAAGAGAACTCGTTGTAAGCGGCCACGGCAGCGGCCTTGTCCTTGGCTTCAACGGCCGCAGCAACCTTCTTGCGGAAGGTGCGGACGCGGGACATGATGGAACGGTTGACGGCCGTGCGGGCGATCGTCTGGCGGATGCGCTTCTTAGCGGACAGAGTGTGAGCCATAATGCAGATAAAAAGATTGGTTTCTCGTTTTGGTGGAGTGGAGTTTACCCATTTTCAACCGAATGTCAAGTCAATTCATGTGAAAAGCTGCATTTTTCTTCGGCGTGCGGCATCTCGCCCCTTCCCTCAGCGCCCGTCTTGCGTGCGCAGGCGCGTTGCATCGCGCCCACGCTCGCGCGCGCCCGTTTCTTTTGGCTCTCGGGCGGCGTTTCGTTCTTGCCACGAAGGGCTTTTTGTGCTAGGATACTCGGCGAACATGAGAGCTACGGGATACATAGGCGGCCTTGCCGCCGTCGCCATGCTTCTGTCCTCCTGCACGCGCCCGTTCTGGCGCCGGGACAGCAAGCCGAGAGTGCCCGACTTCCTGCTGTCGGCAAACGCACGCAGCCGCGCCGAGGCCCGGCCGAAGACCGCCGAGGGCGGCCGGGGCGCCGCTCAGGCATCGTCGGCCGGAGCGTCCTCCGCGGCTTCGGCACAGACGCCTACGCCCGAGCAGCAGAAAGCGGCCAGGGCTCTGCTCAACACCACGCCCGGTCAGGACGGGCTCACCGTGCCCGAGCCGGACTTCCTGCCGACCCCGACGGGACTCTCGCCCCTGCGCAACCTCATCCCCGTTCCGCCGGAAGAAGCCGCCAGCGCCCGCGAGAGCAGCGTGCCGCAGCCCAACTCCGTCGAGCGGCGCGGCCTGCGTTCCCCGTCGCTGCCGCAGGCTCTTCCCCTTGATATCAACGGCAAGGCCACACCGAGCAAGAGCAACTGAGGCGCCGACTACGGCCTCGGCTTCGCCCGCCGAAGCAGCCTCTTCCCGCACCCTGTTCCCGACACTCTTTCACGCCTGACGCCGCAGAAAAAACGACCCATCGCACACCATCGACCCTATGGAAACCGTACCCCGAAACTTTGTTCCCACCCCCTTCGACTACCATCTCTACATCGAACTGCGCATAAAGGCACTCTCCAACCAAGGATACGGCGTCGGGCGCGTCAACAACTGGGTCGTCTTCGTGCCTTTCAGCCTGCCCGGAGAACTCGTTCTCGCGCGCATCTACCGCAACGAAAAAAACTGTTCATACGCCGACCTCATTAAAGTACTCGAGCCCTCGAGCGACCGCGTCAAGCCCCGCTGCAAACTCTTCGGCACCTGCGGCGGCTGCCAGTACCAACACCTCGACTACGACGCGCAACTCGAATGGAAGACGGCCCAAGTGGCCGACCTGCTGCGCCTGCAAGCCGGGCTCAACCTGCCCGTCAACCCGGCCATAGCCTCCCCCCGCACCTACGGCTACCGCTCCAAAATCACCCCGCATTTTCATAAACCGAAAGCCGCGCGCATGGGCAACATCGGATTCCTGCGGACGGGCTCGCGCAGCGAGGTCTGCGACGTCGCGCAGTGCCCCATCGCCATGGATCCCATCAACGAAGCCCTGCCCGTCCTGCGCCGCAGCGTACAGGCAGCGGCCGACCGCTACCGCCGGGGAGCGACCCTGCTGATGCGCGTGAGCGAGGGGAGTGTCATCACCAACAACAACGCCGTCTGCACCGAACGCGTCGGCTCCCTCACCTTCAACTTTTTGGCGGGAGACTTCTTCCAAAACAACCCCTTCATCCTTCCCGCCTTCACGGGCTACGTCGCCCGCCAAGCCGCCGGCGGCGGCGCCCGGTACCTCGTCGACGCCTACTGCGGCAGCGGCCTCTTTGCCCTGACGCTCGCCCCGAGCTTCCGCAAGGTGCTGGGCGTCGAGGTCAGCGAAACGAGCGCCGACTGGGCGCGCGCCAACGCCCGAACCAACGGCATCACCCACGCCGAATTCCTCGCGGCGAGCGCCGAAGCCATCTTTGAGAAAGTCGACTTCCCCGCGGAAGAAACGGCCGTCGTCATCGACCCGCCCCGCAAGGGCTGCGACGCCGCCTTCCTCAACCAGCTCTTCGCCTTCGGCCCGGCGAGAGTCGTCTACGTCTCCTGCAACCCGGCGACGCAAATCCGCGATCTGGCCGAATTTGACAAGGCCGGCTACGAGGTCACCGAGGTGCAGCCCTTCGACCTCTTCCCGCAAACCAAGCACCTCGAGTGCGTCGCCACCCTGCAGAAAAAAGCCTGAGCCATGCCCGATCGACAAAATCGCCTCAGTCGCAGCGCTGAAGACTATCTGGAGGCCATCGGCAGGCTCTGCCGCAAATACGGCACGGCTCAAGTGAGTGAAATCGCCAACATCCTCGGCGTCAAAAAGCCGAGCGTCACGGCGGCCATGCGCCAGCTCGCCGCCGAAGGGCTCATCGAATATCGGCAATACGCCCCCATCCGGCTGACGGATGCCGGACGCGAATATGCCGACAGCGTCATTCGCGCGCACCGCATCATCCGCCGCTTCATGCGCGAAGCCGCCGGCCTCAGCCCCGAGCGGGCCGACGCCGCCGCCTGCATCATGGAGCACATCCTCACCTACGATGAAATCCGCAGCATCGGCCGCCGCCTCGGCATCAGCGACGACGAACTCGCCGGAGAAGACGCCGAATAAGCCGCCCCGCACCCGCTTTACCCGCTTTACCCGCTTCACCCGCAGACCCGACCCATGAATCAGTTTCGCCTCACCGTCACCCAAGCCCTCATCACCATCAACGTCGTCGTCTACATCGTCGGCCTCTTCGTGCGCCAACCGGCCATCTTCTGCATCAGCGACCCGGTCATCGCCGGCAACGGCCCCGCGACGCCCGTGCTTGAAATCATCGGAGCCTACTCTTGGTACACCTGCTTCATCGAAGGCGAACTCTGGCGCCTCATCACCTACCAATTCCTGCACGCCAACTTCACCCACCTGCTCTTCAACATGTGGGCCCTCTACTTCTTCGGCCCCGTCATCGAGTACGCCCTCGGCCCGAAGCGCTACCTCGCCTTCTACCTGCTCTGCGGCGTCGCCGGCGCCCTCTTCAGCTCGGCGCTCGGCTCGCTCGGCCTCTACGGCACGGGGAGCGCCGTGCCGCCCGCCATCCTCAGCCTCTACCTCGACTACATCGGCGTCGGAGGCATCCTCCTGTGGCAACTCATCCCGCTCATCGGCGCCTCCGCCGCCATCTACGGCGTCATGACGGCCACCGCCATCCTCTACCCGCGCGTCAACATCAGCCTGCTCTTCCCGCCGGTCACCTTGAGCCTGCGAGCCTTTGCCCTGATCATCATCGGCGTTGCCGCCGCCACCGTCCTGCTGGGCTGGACCAACGCCGGCGGCGAAGCCGGACACCTCGGCGGCATCCTCATGGGCGCCCTGCTCGTCTGGCTCTTCCGCCGCTTCGGACGACTCAACGCATGATCGCACTCTTCGACATGGACGGCACCCTCTTTCCCGGCGACTCGCAACTGCGCTTCGCCCGCCGGGTGCTGCGCCGTCACGGCCTGCGCCGCCTCTACCTCCTCCCCGTCGCCGTCTGCGGCATCCTCCGAGCGCTGCGAATTTTCAACACCGAGCGCATGAAGCGTGCCTTTTTATGCTACGCCTGGGGCATGAAAGCCGACGAGCTCGACGCCGAATGCCGCGCCTTCGTCACCGAAGAACTCATCCCCGCACTCTATCCCCCCGTTCTGGCGAAACTGCGGGCCCACCAAGCCGCCGGAGACACGACCGTCCTCTGCTCAGCCTCACCGGACTGGTGGACGCAGCACGTCGGGCGCGAACTGGGCTTCACCCACTGCATCGGCACCCCCATCAGCCCCTTTGATCGCGTGCCGTTCATGCCGCGCATCCCCGCACCCGGCAACAACAAGGGAGCCAACAAGCTCATCCGCCTCGCCGCTCTGGGCATCGAGCGCGCCGACGTCGGCTACACCGACAGCGCGGCCGACCTTCCCATGCTCTCCATCTGCGAACGCGCCGTGCTGGTGAACCCGAAGGCGAAATTCGCCGCCCAAGTCCCCGGCGCCGAAATCCTGCGACCGCCCGGCAAAGAGCCCCTGCCGCGCTTTCTTGCAAGCTGCCTGCTCGGGCTGTGAAGCCGCGGCAAAAGCGCCGTCATGCGTCCGGTTTTTCCTTGCCAAGTGCCGCTGAATGTGTTTCAATAGCCGAGCAATCGGCCACAGTGGCGGAATGGTAGACGCAGGAGACTTAAAATCTCCCGGCAGATGATGCCGTACGGGTTCGAGTCCCGTCTGTGGTATTGCACATAAGCGCTTCACGACGAGGAGCTTATGTTGATTTTTACTTTCTTGTTTACGATATACCGAAGTGCGAGCGTCGAGCAGCACGCAATCCGCACCTCCTTCCCGATGCTTTTCCCGTTTGGCGAGGGATTGTGCCCGACGACGGCATCGAAGCACGATACGGCAGGAGAAAAGGCAGCACCCGCTTCCTGATACAAGCCATTCATTGAGCGCATAGAGTTGTGTGCCGGCGACGGGATCCGCAATATCTCCTGCCACCTTCGCATCTTTCCGAGGCGGGAAGCCTTCGCCGCGGGAAAGGCTCCGAGAGTGCCGCCCCCACAGCAGCCGGACTCCTCCGCAAGGGCATGGCGCAGTCAGAGGTTCGCATCGAATTCAGGAAGGGGCGGTCGAAGTGCATCTCGGCGGGTGCTTTTTCCGTGCTGATGGCGTCATCAAACAGAGTAGTCATTACGGCGGCTCCTCCGTGCCCGTCTCATCGACCTTCACGCGGCACGCCTGAATCATGTCCCTCGGAGTGAAGCCGCCCTATCGCTAAAGCTCGACCCGACCGCTGGGTCCGAGAGCAGCCCCCTGAGACCGACCTTCTCCTGAACCGCACGAATGGACGCCCACTTCTGCAGTGTGAGACCCGCAGCGAAGTCGCGCGGGGCACCTTCTGCAGCAGAGCAATCAGGCAGCCGGGGGGCTTTCATTTTGCCGCGGTTCCGGCAAGTCCCCCGGCGACCAACTCCGGGCTTCCCGATCTGAGTCGGAACCCGCCGAAGCTCAATTGCGCCGAGATTCGGATTTTTTGAAGACGAGGGGGAGGCGAACACGGGATGTGTTTTGATTTGACGCAATACGTCTCTTTCAGATCATCTAAATCCCCCCAAAAAAAATATTGACATCTAACGTATTTCTATGCATAATAACCTTGTAGCTTGTTGTATGACCTTTATTTATGCTTCAACAACGGCAGAATAACACCAAAAACACTTATCATGAGACCATCAATTACAGCACTGACCATTCTCTCTTTGATCGCTTTCTCTCCGAGCGGATACGCTCAGCAACCGGGCTCTCAAGAGAATCCCCTCTCCGGAACTCAAACGGATCGCATCGTCGCCCCCGACTCAACCGATATCTATGTGAGCGGCGACGTGATTTTCGCAGATATGACCAGCAGCGACTCCGTGGGCGGAGCCGCCATCGGCGTCGGAACAGCCAACAAAAACACCGACCCCATTGTCGTGCGCATCTTGGGTGCGACGGAGGGCAAGCAGGACAATCTGAGTTTCATCAACAACGCCATCGTAAACAAGTGGAATTTGGGCGGAGCCGTGGGTTCCAAGGAGATGACCTACCCTATCACCATTGCATTTGAAAATTTAAATCAGCTCATCTTTGATAACAACCGCATTGAGGGCGGTCTGTATAATCAACCCTGCGGCGGTGGCAGCGTCGGTGCTCAAACCATCGTTTTTAAGGATATTAATACCGTCTCCATATCCGGCATCTATGACGGCGAATCCAAAACCGGCACATCGTTCAAAACGGAGGAAATTAACGCCACCTATGGCGGAGCTCTGCGCGGCTACACTCTCATCGTTGACAACGTCGATTCTTTCTCTGTGTGCAATACGCTTACATACGGGAATTCGTCGGGCAATGGTGCCATTTCCATCGGCAAGACATCTCAGGCGGAATCCGTCATTTCCAACTGCGGGCTGATTGATATTTCAAACAACGCCCTGATCTATGACGGAATATTCTCCGATTATACGAGAGGGAGCGCCATTGAAATCGGACGCAACAACCTGAGCATCTACGGAAATGATTTCATACGCATAAATGACAACTACGGAAGTATGCGAGCCACGGTTTTCGTCTATGAAGACAATAACGGATACAGAGGGAGGTTTGACTGTTACCTCAACAAGGGGTTTGAGTTCTCCGGCAATACGGCAGGGGAACATATGGCCGGGATAGAATTGTTTATGGTGGGGTATGAATTCCGCGATGATGCGGGAGCGATTGTACAAGACCGCAGCTCCAACGGTCGCATCATGCTGTCTGCGGACTACGGTGATATGGTATTCCGCAATAACATCGGATGTCTCGAGAATCTTCCGTTCAACTTTGCGACCAGTGTCATTTTTACGGGAAATCTCGGCATCGATCATACAACCGCAGGCGATTTTCGCGCCATGGAGGGTCAATATATTCATTTTTATGATCCCGTGCGGGTGTGGACGACACCGGCAAGTAACGGCCAAGTTGTGAGGATTGACCTAAACAAGGTCCCCGATGCCGCTGACCCCCGAAACACGGAAGTGATCGCCAACTACGAGAAATACATGGGCGAGGTTCCCGAGTTCAAGGGGACGATACGTTTCTCCGGAGAATACTACCGCGGCGCAAACTCTCCCTATCTGACACAGGCTGACGGGGAGTCATCGGACGATTTTGCCTTGCGTCTTCTTTACTCTCGTTGGTCCGATGTCGTAGCTGACACGTATCTCTGGGACGGTGAGTTACTGATTGAGAACGGTGCTGTATACGGGAATGGTGATGATACCATCAACTGCCAGTTTGTGTACAAAAACGGCGATCTGACGCTAAGCGAAGAGGCGCCGAATACGACGTGGGAGTTTCATGAAGACACATCGCTCATGGTGCAGAAGGGTGCGCTGACTCTAAGGTCTGATGGCATGGCGATTGCCAAAAACATCGTTTTTTCGGGACACGATGCGGTTCTGCGATCGGATGATACGGGGCGCGTCATCGCTGATCGCGTGGATATGAGCAGAGGCCTGAGTGTCGACTTCAATCACGCTCTGCAATACGGTGTCCGCAGCGTGCAGACGACGGCCGGACTGCCCTCTCAGCTGATCTCCGCACCGCTGACGATCACGGCCAACTTCGTCGACATGGGCTCCGGCTTCGTCCTCGGCGTGCCCGACCACATGACGGAGACGCCCGGTGCTTTTTACAGCGATGATGCTTGGAAATCGGATATGAGTTTTGCTGTCATGGATGTGAGCAAGGTCATCGACAAGACAGGCTTGACGACGGATATCTCCATCGTCTCCGTGGCATCGCTCACGACGCTTCCCGAGACGGGTGAGGTGAGCGCTTCCAACGTCGTTGAATATGAAGGCGGCAACAGCGGGGAGTGGAGCATTCGCTGGGGAGATTCCGATGATGAGGATGACCGCTACGTGCTGTACGCAGACTGGAAGAGCACCGGCTCGGCAGACGATGGTCCGGCCGAGGTGGATCCGGCACGGGTCGGCTTTATCGCAGAGAACTCCCTTTGGAGCACCCATCGCAATACCCGGCTGCTTGCGGAGTCGGCGCTCTCACAAGTGACGGCTTTCCGCTTTGAGGATCACCGCGCCACGCGCTTCTGGGCCAGCGGTCTGGGCGAGTTTGAGAGTGTTCGGAGCAAGGGCGGCGTCGATGGCTATGATTACAGCGGTGCCGGCTACGCCTTGGGTGCGGATCGCGTGTGGAGAGGTCGCTACTTGGCCGGCATCGGTTTTGGGCAGATGTACGGCACCAACACCTCCCGGAGCTACCCCGACGAGGTGGAGCAGGTCTCCAATATGGTGACGCTTTATGCGGCGGCTACGCAGAAGTTGTCTGACCGGGTCGATGTGACCTACAGCGGCAGCGCGACGTACGGATGGACGGACAATGATTTGTCTTCTTGGCAACGGGCCGGGTACTGTGCGCACGGCCATTGGAATTCCGATGCTCTGCTGCTCAAAGTGAACGCTCAGTGGAATCGCCGGCTGAATGAGCGCGCGATGCTGGGCGTGGCTCTTGGATTGGAGTACGGGTATGCCGGTCGCGAGGCTTTTTCCGAGTCAGGGGCTGAGGGGCGTCATTTCGATGACAGTTCGCTGGCGATGCTCTCCATGCCCGTAAGAGCTTCGTGGTCGTACGAGGCTGATGGGGGGAACACTCCTTGGCTCCATGCGCTGAGTATCTCGTATATTCCGGATCTGTACCGCGAGGATCCGCGCTCCACGGCCCGCGACGCGACGGGATGGTGGGAGGTGCGGGGTGCGTCTCCGGGGCGGCACGCTTTTAAGTTCTCCTATGACACGCAGTGGTTCGCGACGGATTCTTGCATGCTCTACGCCGGCTACAGCTTTGAGTTGCGGGACTCTGCCAACTACCACCACGTTCACGCCGGGGTGAGCGTGGCCTTCTGAGGACGATTCCGCCGTTGTCCATATCGGCAGGGCTCTTGCGGGAGCCCTGCCGTTTTGTTTGACATTGTCTTCGAAAAGGGGTGGCGTACAAGCGGATTCTTCTTGAAGATGGGTTTGTTTTTCAGGGCTTCCAAAGTCATCGAATCAGTCATGACTGGGGATATCGGCGGAACTTGCTCTCGGCGACGGCGTAGCCGTGCCTTGTCTCGGGATGATACGGCTCTTCTGATTTGTCGATGCAGGCTTTCCCCGCCTGCTGCGCACCGAAGCGCGGCGGGTCTTCATGTCGGCGATGGAGATTTTTATTATTTTTACCCTTGACGAAAGCACCGAGCTTTGGTAGTTTGCTTGCAGTGCCCGTGGTTTGGATGGTTGCTAGAGGCAATTGGAGCCGATGGTTGTACAGACAAACACGGGCTTTGCTTTTGTTCACATAAAGGCGGGAGTGTGTCCCTCCTGCGCTGATGGGCGTTTTTCTTACCGCTGCGTGTATCTGTCGGAGGCGCGTACAGGGGGCTTTTTCCTCCTCGGCTCCCTGCACTCGCTGAGTTCTTGACAGCAGGAGAAGGCGACAGTAAAATAGCGCTATGAAAACCTGCCTCGGTATGCTGCTGATGCTGCCGGCTCTCATCGGGCTGGCCGTCACGGGCGTCTACCATGTGTCCGTCAACTCATCGCTGAACTTTGAGAAGTTGGACTCGCAGGAGGATTACGTCAACAAGCACCGCAGCTACGCTCCGGCTGATCCCACGCAGACGCCCGCCGCCGCCCCGGCGACTTCGGCGCCGGCTGCCGATGGGGAGTCTTCTTCAACAAACGCTCCGCGATCATGAGTCTTTCTTCTCCCGTCATCGGTTATACACTCGGGGATCAAGCCGGTATCGGCCTCGAGATTATTCAGAAGGCTTTGCCGCTTCTGCCAGCAGGTGCGGAGTACCGCCTCATCGGGGAGCGGATTGCCTGCACGCCGGGTGAGCCGACGCCGGCGACGGCGCGCGCGGCTTGGGATCATCTTGAGTTGGCGGCAGAGGCGCTGCGCGAGGGGCGTATTGATGCGGTGGTGACAGCGCCCGTTTGCAAGGAGGGCTTGCACCGTCTGGGCTTTCCTTTCCCGGGGCAGACGGAGTTTTTCGCCGATCGCCTCGGGGTGTCTGATTTTGCGATGTGCCTGACGGGGCAGCGCCTGACGGTGGTGCCGGTGACGACGCATGTGGCTCTGGCGGATGTGCCGCGCTTGTTGCGCCGCGAGGAGTTGGTGCGCATCGGGGCGCTGACGGCGCGTTTTCTGCGCCGCACGGGGCACGAGCTTCCGCGGATTGCTCTCGCCGGGCTCAATCCGCACAACGGCGAGGGCGGGGCCTTCGGCGATGAGGAGTCGCGCCTGATTGCTCCGGCGGCGGAGGAGCTGCGACGCTTGCACCCCGAGGCTCAGTTCAGCGGGCCCTGCGTGCCGGACTGCGTGTATCGCGATGCGCTCAACGGGCTCTACGATGCCGTGCTGGCGCCTTACCACGATCAGGCGCTCATTGCGCTCAAGCTGGTTGACTTCGAGACGGCCGTCAATGCGACGATCGGCCTGCCCCGCCTGCGTGTGAGCCCCGATCACGGGACGGCTTTCAACATCGCCGGCAAGGGGCTGGCCAATCCTTCCAGCACGGTACGAGCCTTTGAGTTGGCGCTGCGCAGTGTCGCGCTTTGAGCGCTAAATTCCCGTGTCCGGTATGTCAAATACCGCTTTAGGGTTGACCTGATGTGTCTTTCTGTGGTAAAGTCGGCCTCAGGTTGAAGCCGGGCAGGCTGCCTTTCCACGAGACTTTTGTGCTATGAGACCGAAAATGGTAGATCTGGGCGATTATATCCCGGGAGGAAAGTATGTTCCGTCATGGCTGCTCAACCTCGGCGAGCGCTATCTGGGCTTTCATGCGCTCAATAAGGCTCATGCGCGCATTGAGGAGGATATGGAGGCCGGGAGCGGGGAGAATTTCTTCCGCTTGGCCTGCCACTATCTTCCGCTGCACTATTCGTTGACCGGGCTGGAGAATGTTCCGAAGGTCGGGCCTTGCGTCATTGTGTCCAATCACCCGCACGGCATGTCGGACGGGCTGATGTTCGGCGATGTTGCGATGATGGTGCGCGATGATATTCGCATTATTGTCAATGAGTTTCTGGACTGCGTGCGCGGGATGCGCCCCTACGAGATCAAGGTTGATGTCTACGGCGGCGAGGAGGCGACGCGGGCTAATCTGGCTTCGATGCGCGAGATTCTGCGCTGGCTGAAGGACGGGCACTGCATTCTGGTGTTTCCGAGCGGTTCGGCGGCGACTTATTCGCGCCGCGATCGCCGCGTGGTCGATGATCCTTGGCAGACGAATATTGCGTCGCTGATTCGCAAGACGAGCGCGACGGTGGTTCCGATGCATATCTCGGGGCACACGGGGATTCTCTTCCAGCTAGTGAGCCTGATGGCCAAGGGCAAGCGCGCCGGGCTGCTGCCGCGCGAGATTAAGCGGGACTGCCGCATGCGCCACACGATTCACCTCGGCAAGCCGATTTCTCCGTCGGAGATGCGCCTGCTGGGCAGCGATGAGGCGCTGAGTGATTATCTGCGCCTGCGCACGATGCTGCTCCGCTACCCGGGTACGCCTCACGGCAGCGTGATGGAGATTCCCCCGCTCGAGCAACCCGGCGGACGTCGCGAGGTACCGGCGGAGGAGGCCGCGGTGACGGCTCCGCCCAAGCACGCGCCGATTGATGAGGGAGCGCACGCCGAGGCGCTCGAGGCGGAGATCCGCGCGCTGCCGGAGGAGTGTCTGATTTATCGCTCAGAGGCCAATCCCCTCTGCATCTACGCGATCGAGGCTCACCACTCGCCTCTGCTGATGAAGGAGCTGGGTATTCAGCGCGAGCGCACGTTCCGCGCGGTCGGCGAGGGGACGGGAACGGGCTGCGACCTCGATCGCTTTGATGATACCTACACGCAGCTGATTATGTGGGATATGAAGAGCCGCCGCCTCGCCGGGGCTTACCGCATCGGCCGGGTGGACAAGATTATCGAGAAGCACGGTATCGAGGGGCTCTACAACGCGGACTTTTTCCGCTTCGGTTCCCGCATGCGCAGCATTTTCCCCCAGAGTCTCGAGATGGGTCGCGCTTTTATCACGCCGGAGTATCAACGGCTCGCCGGCTCGCTCGATACGCTTTGGATGGGTATCGGCCATTTCATTAACCGTTACCCGAATTACCGCTATCTTTTCGGGACGGTGAGTATTTCCTGCGCCTACTGCGAGACCTCGCGTGCGCTGATGCTGGCCTGCCTGCAGCAGCACTACATGGACGAACAGCTGGCGGGTGATGCGGTGGCGCTGACGCCGCCGACGGATTTGACGCTCTACAGCGAGGATCGGCGCTTGATCGAGTCGGCCGTTCCCGATCTTCAGGTGCTCAATACGGTGGTTGCCGGGCTTGAGCCCGACGGCAAGGGCATCCCGGTGTTGCTCCGCCAGTATATTCGACTCGGCGGCCGCATGGTGTCTTTCAACATCGACGCCGGGTTCGGCAATACGCTCGACTGCCTCGTGGTGACGGATCTTCAGAATACGCCCGAGCGGCTTTTCCGCCGTTATCGCGGGGTTCATGCCGCGCGTCCCGAAGAAGAGAAAGCTTGACAGCACCAATAAAATAGTGCAGAATCAGCTTCAGTGAATTCGGCTTCTTCCAAGGTGTCCACATGGCTCGGCATCGGCATCGTCACAGGGATGCTGATGCCCGGTTTTCAGACGGCTGCGGAGGATGAGCGGCCGGATCTTCTGCCGCTGCCGTCCGATTCTTTCCGGACGCCGAGTACTGATTCGCCCTTTGGGGATATCAATCAGCGCAGCATTGAGGAGCTGGGCAGTTTTTCGAAGATTCAGGCCCCGGATAAGGCTCAGATTATCAGTGCCAACGGGTCTATTGAGTACAGTTCGGACGGCCATACCGTCGTCTACAGCAACCCGCAGTCGGGCGTTCGCCTGATTACGGAAGACGGTCTCGATCTGCAGAGCCGGAGTGTTCGCATGAATCTCGACAGCAAGGTCGCGGGCTTGGAGGGTCCGGTGACGATCTATCAGGGCGAGGTGCTGATTTTGGCGGAGTCCGCCGTTTATGATTGGGAGAAGCAGAGTGTTAAAGCCAAGGGCGTGAAGGCCAAGATTCAGGGTCTGATTCTGCGCAGCGATGAGGCTTCGATCGAGGTTCTCCCCAACAAGAGTCAACACATCAGCTTCCACCGTCCCTTCTTCACGATGGAGGATGTGGAGCAGCCTCAGGCATGGTTCGGTGCTCGCGAGGTTTCGGTTCGCACCGGAGAGACGATTTCCGTCGACAGTTTGAGTCTCAAGGTGGAGGACAACGAGTTCCGCGTGCCGCTGCTGGGTTGGTTCGCCTTCACGCACTCGCTCAATCCGCGCGAGGGCTATTTGCCGATGATCGGTTCGCGCTCGACTTGGGGTGCCTACTGGCTCAATCAGTACGGTTTTCTGGTGGGCAACAGGCGCGTCAAGAACGGGGTGCCGACGGCTGATTACCTGATTACAACGAGGCTGGACGCGCGAGCGCGTCGAGGCTTGGCGGTGGGGCTCGATGCCGAGGAGCTTGAGATGGCTCAGCGCTACCCGGAGATGAAGGGTTTGTCTCTGTATTACGCTCAGGATTCCGACCCGAATATCAACCCGACCAATATTCCCCGCGAGCCCATCGACCACGAGCGTTACCGCATTGCGCTTCAAACCTACAAGCCCTTGCTGGACAAGGGAAAGTTCGGGACGCTCTCTCTGGCGACCAACATCAATATTTTGAGTGATCGCTACATGCTGCGCGACTTTTACGAGGAGCTCGGACGCACGGATGACAAGCCGGACAATACGGTGAGGCTCGAGTGGGTTCAGCCCCGGGGGCAGGTGATGTTCAACACGCGCTTCGCTCCGAACGATTACTATACGTCGGAGACGCGCTTCGAGCTCTCCGGCTACCGCGTGCGCTCCATCATCGGCAATTCGGGTATCGCCTATGAGACGAACAACACCTTCGGTTTCATGCGTCAGGAGGTTCCCGCACATTTGAGGGGTGAGTATGAGTTTGCGCTCGATCAGATCTCGGATCCGTCGGTTCGCAACTACTATGAGCGCCTGCTCAATGATCACGGCTTCTTCCGCCTCAACAGCACGCACGAGTTTTCGACCTCGCTCAACGTGCTGGGCTTCCTGAACGTCACGCCCAAGCTGGGCGCGGCTTATGCGGGTTATTATAACGTCGAGCGCGCGGGTACGGACAATCGTTTCTTGGGTTATATGGGCTGCGATTTTGATATGAAGTTGCACCGAACCTACAATTCTTTTTCTCTGCCGCGCTACGAGATGCGGACGCTCACGCATCTGATTCAGCCCTATGCCAGTCTTTCGGTCGGTTCGATTTCTTCTTCCGATCCCTTGGTGCCTCAGCTCGACAGCTGGTCGAGCACGCTGAGCGGTTCGACGATCAACCCCATGCCCCTCGATCTTTGCAGCTTTACGGGTATCGACAGCTGGGGCGACTGGACAATCTGGCGCATGGGTGTTCACAACCGCTTCACGACGCTGGTCGACGGGGCGCCGCGCGCGGTGCTCGACTGGAATGTCTTCTTCGACTACAACGCTTCCAACCCCAATACGCCCAATAAGTTCTCGAATCTCTACTCGCTTATTCGCTTCACGCCGACGGATCGTCTGACCTGCCGCATCGAGACGCAATCTCCGGTCTTCGGCAACAGCGATGGCTTTGAGCAGAATAACCTGAGTCTGGATTACCAGCCTACTCCTTGGTTGGAAACGTCCATCGGGCTGCGCCAGCTCAGCGGACACCCCGTTCTCGAGGACAGCCGGCAGACGTATATCCAAACCAACTTGCGCCTCAACGATCGCTATACGATCGCCGGGCGCTGGAACTGGGATCTTGAAGAGAAGTGCCTGCCCATCCAACAGTATTCGATCTTCCGCCACTCCGGCCCGTGGCACATCGGCGCAACGCTTTACTTCCGCGATAACGGCGGTAAGAAGGAGACGGGATTCGGCATTTCGTTCACGCTCAGCGAAACGGGAGCGGCCGTTCCCATCAATTTCCTGTGATACTCCCCCCGCCCTTCCCCACCCTCAACGTCGCTCATGAACGGACCAGCATCCCACAGTCGACTGTCTGAGCTGGCGGGCGACAGTCTCGAGCTGAGGGTGCTTTCCGGTATCTCGCGCGTTTTGGTCGGGCAGCGCGAGGTGGCGGGGCTGCTTGAGCATATTTTGCAGGTGCTGGAGGATAATCTCGGTTTCAGGCAGGGGGCGCTCTGCCTGCTGCAGGAGGATCAGCTGGTGATCGAGGCATCCTACGGGCTTTCCGATGAGGAGAAGGCGCTGGGCACCTACCATCTCGGCGAGGGCATCACCGGGCAGGTCGGCAAGACCGGGCAACCGGCCGTGATTGCCAACACGGCGCAGAGCCGCAATTTTTTGAACCGCACGGGGGCTCTGCACGACGACATGAGTGAGTCGTTTCTCTGTGTGGCCATCAAGCACAGCGGGCAGATTATCGGCACGCTTTCTCTGGCGTTCGCGGTGCTGCCGGCGGAGACGCTCGCGAAGCTCATCAATCTGATGGAGGTGGTGGCGAATATTCTCGCCGATGCCGTGGCTTCCGTCCGCGAGCAGGTGGAGGAGCGCCAGCTGCTGGAGCGCGAGAATGATCGCATGCGCTACGAATTGGGCGAGAATGCGAATTTTCGCAACATCATCGGGCATTCTTCCGCGATGCGCAGTGTGTATCTGGAGATGGCGAAGGTGGCTCGCTCGTCGGCGACGGTGCTGCTGCTCGGTGAGTCGGGCACGGGCAAGGAGCTGCTGGCACAGAATATTCACTACGCATCGGATCGGCGCGACGGTCCCTTTGTCGCCGTCAACTGTGCGGCGCTGCCGGAGGGCTTGATTGAGTCCGAGCTTTTCGGGCATGAGAAGGGGGCCTTCACGGGTGCGATCAAGCAGCGCATCGGCCGCTTTGAGGAGGCGTCCGCCGGCACGCTCTTTCTGGATGAAATCGGCGATATTCCGGTTCAAACGCAGGTGAAGCTGCTGCGGGTGCTGCAGGAGAAGGTCTTTGAGCGAGTGGGCTCTCAGCAGCCCATTCGCACCAATGCCCGCATCATCGCCGCGACGTCGCGCGATCTTGAGAAGATGAAGGAGCAGGGCAGTTTTCGCGAAGATCTGTATTACCGCCTCGCCGTGCTGCCGATCGTCGTGCCGCCGCTGCGCAGTCGCAAGGTTGATATTATCTCGCTGGCGGATTTCTTTCTCACCAAGTACAACAAGCAATATCACAAGAATGTGCTGCGTCTTTCGACGCCGGCCATCAATATGTTGATGAGCTACCACTGGCCCGGCAATGTCCGCGAGCTCGAGAACATGATCGAGCGCGCGGTGATCATGTCCAACAGCAGCGTCATCAACGCCATCGATCTGCCGCCCTCGCTGCAGACGGCGGCCGCGACGGGAACGGAGAGCATCCGGCCCAATGTGCAGCAGAGCCGCGAGGGTGCCGGCATCGAGACGCTCACGGCGGCTTTCGAAACGGAGTTGATCACCGATGCGCTCAAACGCAGCCGCGGCAATATCTCAGCGGCGGCTCGCGACCTGTGCACGACGCTGCGCAAGCTCCACTACCGCATCCGGCAGCTGCACATCGACCCGACGCAGTACCGTTGAGAGGCGGGCTCATTCGCCTTCCCTCTCTCCTGCCAAAACGCATCACACGCCGCCCTTCCCTCCCGGCCCCGCGGCTGAGGCGTCGATACCCGCAGGCCGCTCACGCGCGGCAGAGCCCTGCGCGGCCGTCGAGGAGCGAACGGCGTTGCGGCTTTCTCTTCGGCGAGCTTTCATGCTCAGCGGGATTCGGCATGTTTCAGACGGGTCTATTTTTATATTGCGTATTATCCTTTTTATCCTTGCAATTTCATCAGGAATAGGGCATTATGTCTCCGTCAAGCATCGTCACCATGCATCAAACTCATCTCAAAATCGGCATTATTCAAAGTTTTCCGCTCACGGCCGACTTCTCAGGCAACCTGCGGCGCGTGGTGCAGGGCTACCGCGAATGTCTGGATCGCGGGGCCGAACTCGTTGTTGCCCCGGCGACGGCACTTTGCGGACTGGCACCGATGGATCTGGCGGGGCGGCGATCGTTCATGGCGCAGACCCGCGATGCCCTTAATGCTCTGGCGGCCGAGCTGAGTGATACGCCTCTGTTGCTGGGGGCTTGGTCGTCTCTGCTGCCCGATGAGGCCGAGGCGAGGGCACGGGTGCTGACGAGCTTTGAGGTCGATCCGACGGAGCGGGTTGAGAGTCTGACGCCGGCAAGTGTTGTGACGCCTTTTCTGCTGTGTCGGGATTGTGTGACGGAGCTCGGTGATGCCGAGCTGAGCGATATGCTGGGCCGGCGCGTTTACGTCGATATCAACGATAATCTCACGCTGCTCGAGGAGGGGGAGAGGCCCGACCTCATCATCCACCTTGCCACGGGAGCTTGGCATCGACGCAGCCGCCGGCGCGAGGAGGAGCGCTGCCGCTGGGAGGCTCGCCACCACCACTGCCCCGTCGTTTGCTGCCGCGCCGTGGGAACGGCTGAGGGGCAGGTTTACGGCGGCAGTTCGATTGTCTGCTCGTCTGAGGGCGAGGTTCTGATGCGCCTGCCGGCTTTTCAGGAGATGAACGCCGTGGCGGATACGGTCAGGGCGGCTCGGCGCTCGGCGGCGGAGGGTTCCGAGCAGGATGAGATGGCCGAGGCGATCTGCCGCGGGATTGCGGACAGCGTGCACGGCCGCGACTATGCCGGGGTCTGTATTTTGGGGGATTTGAGGCATTCTGCGCTTCTGGCGGCGCTCTGCGCCAAGACGATAGGCCCCGAGCGGGTGCTCTGCGTCAGTTTTGATCTTTCTTCCGGCGCTGCTTCGGGCGTTCTCCGCGTGCCGGGGGTTCGCCGCATGCAATGGGATCTCGAGCCGCTGATGCAGGCTCTGCCGCGGGAGCTCGATGAGCTTGCTCGCGAGGCGGCGCGGCCGCGTCTCGCGGGGGCTCTGCTCAGCTCGCTGGCGGAGCAGGAGGGGCTCTTGCTGCTCTCGCCTCTGAGTCGGCAGGAGCTGATGACGGGTCAATTCACTCTTTACGGCGAGAGCTGCGGGGGGTTGCTGCCATTCGGTGAGCTATATGATCACGAGCTTGCCGGGCTCGGTGCGAGGATGGGGCTTGCCCCTGCTCCCGACGGCGAGGCGGAAGACCGCGAGCAGCGCATTGCTCTCATTATTCATGAAATGGCCAACCTCAATCACAGCCCGGGCAGCCTAATTCATCAGGCCGGTCATTGCTACCCGGAGCACGAGGTGCGTTTTGTGCAGCGGCGCATGGCTGCCGGGGAGGCCGGCCGGCGGCAACTGCCGCCCGTGCTGCACCTGACGCCGGACTGCCAACAGCTCTACTTCCCCATCCGCCACCGGCTCAACGACTAATTCTGCGACGGAAGCGCCGCACAGCTCACAAGTCGGCAGACTCCCGCCCGCCTCTCCCACCGCTCACAGCGAGAGAGGCCTGTACGACGACGCGAGCCGCAGCCGCCCACAGGGCGGCTGCGG
>DXFQ01000138.1 GCA_019114365.1 Candidatus Parakkermansia intestinigallinarum
CAGGGCGGCTGCGGCTCGCGCGTGCGACGGACGGCGCCTCAACTCGGGCGGTCGCCGTGCGATTCGGAGCGCCCGATGCCGCAACTGCCGCTCCGCGACGAGAGGGCGAGGAAAAAGAGCGTCCAACCGGAAAAAATCATCTCGACGGCAATGAGGGTACCGATAAGCCAGAGCGAACTGCCGGGCCAGCCCCAAATCACCATCAGACCAAGCGCGATCGAAACCACGGCATTGAAGAAACGCCAAGGGCTGCCGGCAGAGCGGCGCATGGCAATCGCCACGATGAAGCGAATGATACCGCCGATGAGCAGAGCGAGACCAATCACCAAGGTCCAGAGCTCAAGCGACGGAACAGTCATCGAGACCATCGACCAGCCGAGAATCAGATAAACGATACCGGCGAGCAAATTCCACAGGCGGCTGCCGGGGCGAAACACTTGAATGAGGCGCATCAGACCAACGGCCATCAGCACGAATCCGCCCACCCAAACAGCCGAGGCGCCCAGCAAGAAAGGGAAGCTGAGCAGGATGAAGCCCAAGAAGAGCTCCAGCATGGCCATGATGCCCATCACCCAGGGATTGGTGCAAAAGCGGCGCAGGCAGCAACATTTCTCACTCATGGCAGCAGCAGCGTTCAAAGCGTTCTTCGACGGCGCACCAGTCGACCATGCGGAGGAAGGCGTCGACGTAGCCGGCGCGGTTGTTGCGGTAGCGCAGGTAGTAGGCATGCTCCCAGACGTCGCAGACGAGCAGCGGCCTCATCGCCGGCACGAGCACATCCTGGTGGCGGCAAATTCCCGTCACCATCAGGCGCCCGCTGACAGGATCCGCTGCGAGCACGCCCCATCCGCTCCCCTGCACCGCCAGCGTGACCGCGCGAAACACGCGCAGCATCCCCTCCATCGTGCCGAAGCTCGCGTTGATGGCGTCGGCCAGTCTGCCGGTCGGCGACGGCATCGGGTGCGGGCTGAGGTTCAGCCAGTAGAGCATGTGCAGGATGTGACCGCCGAGGTTGAAGGCCAAGTTTCGCGAGGCATCGGGCGCGGCATCGGGGCTCAGCTCGCCGAGCGCGACGCGCCGCAGCACCCCCGCGGCGGCATTGGCGCCGGCCACATAGGCGGCGTGGTGGCGGTCGTGGTGCAGCAGCACCGTTTCCGCATCGAGAAAGGGCTCCATCGCTTCCGGAGCCCAAGGCAGAGGCGGCAGGATGTAGTGGCCGTCCTCGTATCCCTGATTCAGGCAAAGGCAATTCATAGCGAAGATGCTGACAGCCCGGAGAGGCGCTGTGCTCAATAACAATCAGATTTCAGCCGCCTCTCCGTTTTATTCGATATCGACGGTGACGACGGTCGTGTTGTCCGCCCACTCTTTTTCGAGGCGGCGGCAGGCATCGACGAGGAGCGAGGCGAGCGGGGCGCTACGGTCGTTGAGCAGGAGGCGCGTCTCCGGGGAGAGAGAGGGCTGCTGCAGCAGGTCGTCAGTGCCGTCGGTGGCGAGGATGATGCGATCCCCGGGCAGCAGCGGGTAAGGCGTCGGCGGCACATCGACCATCGGCAGAGCATCGCCGGTCAGAGCCGAGCGCAGCTCGTGGCCGCGGCTCATGGCCTCGGCATGCGTCATGGCGCCGGACTGCACAAAATCGCGATAGATGGCGCGCATCGAGTGATCGGCGTTGAGCCTCACCAAGCGGTTGTTGCGCCAGAGAAACAGCGGCGAATCGCCCACGCTGGCCCACCACAGCACACCGGCTCCCACGAAGGCCGCCAGCAGAGTCGTACCGCCGAAGGCCCCCGTGCGCTCGCCGACGGCGGCGACAGCCTCATTGGCGTCATCGAGCGCCCAGCGCAGACGCTCGGCCACGGATCCGTCGGGGCGCTCCTCGAAGGCCACGACGAACTCCTCGGCAGCACGATGAGCGGAAAGAGCCCCGTAGGAGTGCCCGCCCATCCCGTCGCAGACAACGGCCAGCACGCCATTCGAGTAGCTCCGCACCACGTAATAATCCTCCTGCTTCTTGCGTCGCCCGATCCACTGAGCAATGTGCGCCTTCATAAAGCACCATCCCTATCACAATTCGGGCCTCAGAGCAAGCAGAAATTGCTCTGAGGCCCGCAAAAGTCACGGAAGCAATCAGGCTCGCGACTTGAGCTGCGGGAAGAGGATAATGTCGCGAATCGAGCCGGCTCCCGTCATGAGCATGCAGAGGCGATCGATACCGATGCCGATGCCGCCGGCGCTGGGCATGCCGGACTCGAGCGTCTCGACGAAGTCGTAGTCAATCTTCTGCGTCTCCTCACCGGCCTGATGCTTCAGGCGCTCCATCTGTTCGACGGGGTCGTTCTGCTCGGAGTAACCGGGGCAGAGCTCTTGGCCGTTCATCACCAGCTCAAAGACATCGACCACATCGGGATTCTCGGGATTGGCCTTGGCCAGCGGCACGAGGTCGCGCGCCACGTGGCAGACAAACAGGGGGTTGGCCTGTTTCTCCTCGACGAGTTTCTCGTAGACCTGCTGCGTGACGGCCGTATCGTCAAGCTCTTCGCCGATCTGCACGCCGAGCTGATTGACGGCGCGGTCGCGGCGCTGCTCGGGCGTCAACTCGAACCAATCATCGCCGGCCACCTCGCGCACGAGGTCATTGTAATCGGCGCGGCGCCAAGGACGCGTCAGATCAACCGTCCAGCGCAGATTGCCGGATTCGTCAAACTGATCGAACTTGAGCGTCCCGAAGACCTTCTCGGCAATGGTAGTGATCATCTCCTCCATCATGTCGGCCATCGTCTCGTAGTCGCCGCCGGCCTCATAGACTTCGAGCACGGTGAACTCCGGGTTGTGGCGGCGATCGACGCCCTCGTTGCGGAAGTTGCGGTTGAGCTCGTACACCTTGGGGAAGCCGCCCACCATCAGGCGCTTGAGGAAAAGTTCGGGCGCGATGCGAAGCGTCACCCCCTTCTTGAGCGCGTTGTAATACGACTCGAAGGGCTTGGCGGCAGCACCGCCCGCCACATCCTGCAGCATCGGCGTCTCGACCTCCAGGAAACCGCGAGCGTTGAGGTAGTCGCGGATCTCGCGCACAATGCGCGAGCGCGCCACGAAGCGCCGGGCGCTCTCCTCGTTGCTCATGAGGTCGAGGTGGCGGCGGCGGTAGCGCATATCGGCGTCGGCCAGCCCGTGAAACTTGTCGGGCATCGGGCGCAGCGCCTTGGAGAGCACCTTGAATGCATCGACCCGCACCGAGGGCTCGCCCGTGCGCGTGACGAACGTCTCGCCCTCGATGCCGATCCAGTCGCCGCGCTCCAGCAGCTTCCAGAGAGCCCAAGTCTCCTCCGAGCAGCTCTTTTTAGTGAGCATGCACTGAATCGAACCGCAAATGTCCGCCACGGTGAAGAACTGCGTGCGGCCCATGTCTCGCAGCGCGCTGATGCGGCCGAGGAATTTCACCCGTTTACCCTCGCAGAAGTCTGCCTTGATTTCCGCCGGACTCGTGGTGACATCGAAACGTCCGCCGTAGGGGTTGACCCCGAGAGCGCGAATCTTGCCCACCTTCTCACGGCGCACGGCAATCAGTTCCTCCTCAGAGGAACCCGGAGCGTTATTGGGTGAATCTGACATAGCGCGGCTATTATACGCCGACGTGCACAAATTGCCAGTCCAAATTCACGGCTAATCAAATTCCCGACTTACGGCGAAAAGCGAAGAGCTTGCGCCCGGGCTCAATCCTTCGCCGAGCGCGGGTCGAGCGCGTCGCGCAGGCCGTCGCCGAGGAAGTTGAGAGCCAGCAGCGTCAGACAGAAAAACAGCGAGGGAAAAATCAGCAGCTCCGGCGTGACCTCCATGCGATCCGCCCCCTCCTTGATCAGCGTGCCCCACGACGAGTTCGGAGCCTTGACGCCGAGCCCGATGAAGCTCAAGGTCGATTCCGTCAGGATGATGCCGGGCACGGCCAGCGTCGTATAAACCACCACCGTGCCGAGCAGGTTCGGCGCAATGTGCCGCAGCAGGATACTCAGGTGCCCCAGCCCCAGCGAACGCGCCGCGAGGACGTACTCCTGAGACTTGATCTCCATCGTCTGCGTGCGCACAATGCGCGCCAGCGTCAGCCATCCCAGCGCGCCGATGGCGATGAAGAGCGGCACGAGCCCGAGGATGGGCGCCACGGTCTCGCGCGGCAGATGCAGAGACTCAACCATCCACTGCGTCAGCTGCCGGCTCGGCTCTTCGATGCTGAGCGAAAAGACGATGACCAGCACAATGAAGGGCAGCGCGAAGAGCACGTCGACCGCGCGCATCATCAGCGCATCGACCCTCCCGCCCGCATAGCCTGAAATCAGGCCGTAAATCAGCCCGATGACCAGCGCCACACCGGTCGCCACCAAGCCGACGAGCAGCGAGATGCGACCGCCGTAGAGCACGCGAGCGAGCAGGTCGCGGCCCAGCTGATCCGTGCCGAAGGGATGCTCCCAACTGCAATCCGCCGCGATGTTGCCGAGGTCGGTGGCATTGGGGTTGGCGATGCAGGGGAAGAGGGGCAGCACAAAGCAGGCCAGCCCCATGAGCAGCAGAAACACCAGCGATGCCACCGCCGCGCGGTTGCGCATCAGCCGCTCGCGGGCATCAGCCCAGAGCGAATGACCGGCGTGAAAGGAAGTTTTGGAGTGCATCGTCATCATCAAGCCGCCCCGGAAGAGCGAAGTCGAGGGTTGAGGAAAAGCAGCGTGAGATCCACCGCCAGATTGGCCAGCACAATCAGCACGCCGTAACAGAGCACCAAGCCCTGAATCAGAAAGTAGTCGCGATCCGTCGTCGCGTTGACAAAGTGCAGCCCCATGCCCGGCACCTGGAAGCAGGTTTCAACCACGAACGACCCCGTGATCAAAGCGGCAAAGGCCGGCCCGAGGTAAGAGACCGCCGGCAGCAGACCGCTGCGCAGCGCATGGACGAAAAGCACGCGCAGCGGGCGGCAGCCCTTCGCCCTCGCCGTGCGGATGAAATCCTGCGTCAGCACCTCGGCCATGCCGCCGCGCGTCAGGCGGGCCAGATAAGCCGCGTTGATCAGCCCGAGCGTCAGCGCCGGCAGCAGCGCGCAGAGCGGGTCGTCCCACCCCGCCACACTCAGCCCCGGCACGTGCATGCCCAGCGTCATCCCCAGCAGCGGTGCAATCACGAAAGCCGGGATGCAGATTCCCGCCATGGCGAAACACATCACCAGCGCATCGGGCCAGCGGTTGCGGTAGCAGGCGGCCAGCATGCCGGACGGAATGCCGATGCCGACGGCAATCAACATACCCAGCACCCCCAGCAGCAGCGAGACGGGAAAGGCCTGCGCCAGCAGCTCGCTCACCTGCACCCCTTCGCGCACGAGCGAGGGACCGAAGTCCCCGTGCAGCAAAATCCCCTTCCAGTAATTGAAATACTGCACGAAAACGCCCTGATCCAGACCGTAGAGAGCTTGGAGCTGCTCGGTCACATGCTCGGGCAGCTTGCGCTCGCCGAGGAAGGGATTGCCCGGCAGCGCACGCACCAGCAAAAAGGTGATGGTCTCGAGCACAAAGATGACGACCGCCCCCTGCAGGAGGCGCCTGAACAGCAGGCGCATCATCGCTCGCTCCCCCCTTCCCTCGAATGCGGCGCTGCGTCAGCCGCCGCACCGCTCGGCAGCAATTCGACGGCATCGAGCGGGTGATTGTCCAGCATCAGCGGGTACCACCCCCGCACGCGCGGGCTCTTCATGTAGGTGCGCTCGCTCCAGTAGAGCGGAATCACCGGCTGTTCGCGCAGCATCATGCGCTCGGCGCGGCGCAGGTGCTCCAAGCGCTGCTCGGGCTCCGCGCTTGCGCGGGCGGCATCGACCTCCGCATCGTAGGCGGCACGGCCCCAGCCTGTGCAGTTGTTGCCGCTGCACCAGAGCTCGACAAAGGTCGCCGGGTCGAGGTAATCACCGCTCCAGGAAGACGACGAAATGTCGTAGTCCATATTCTGCTGCGCCGCCTTGTAGGCCGACCACTCGCAGGAGCGAATCTCGACGTGAATGCCCAGCGCCTTCATCCACATCGCCTGAATCGTCTCGGCCATCAGCCGTTGCACATCGCGCGAACTCGTCATCAGCTCCAGCGTCGGGAAGCCGCGGCCGTCCGGGTAGCCGGCCTCGGCCAGCAGGCGGCGGGCCTCCGTCTCGCGCTCGCCCTGCGAGCGAGCGGACTCACCGCCGTCATCGAGCGCGTAGCCGGCGCCCGGCGGCGTAAAGGTGAAGGCGGACTTCCCGGCGCCGCGCACAACGCGCTGCACCAGCATCTCGCGGTCGACGGCCAGCGAAAGCGCCCGGCGGACGCGCTGATCGGCAAGCGGTCCGCGCGTCGTATTCAGGCGGTAAAAAATCGTGCAGTAGTAATCATCGCGGCAGAAGCTCCCGGGCTCCCGGCTCGCGGCCATCTCCAGCATCTCGGGCGGCACATTGTTCGTGATGTGCAGCTTGCCGCCGAAGTACATGCGCGTCTCCGTATAGCCGTTGACGACGGGCAGAAAGCGAATACCGCGATTCTTCACCTCACCCGCGCGCCAGTAATTCGGGTTGGGGCGCACCGACAAGTAGTCATTGAACACGCGCTCCTCGGGCACGTAAGCGCCGTTGCCCACCCAATTCTCCGGCCGCGTCCACGCACTGCGCCGATCCAGCATCCCCCCGTGCGCCTCCACCGCGTGCTCCGGCACGGGGAACCACGTAAAATGCATCAGCAGGTACGGCAGCTGCGGCATCGGGCCGCTGAGCGTCAGCACCAGCGTGCGGTCGTCGGGCGTGCGCACGCCCACCGCCTCCCAAGGAGCCTGCCCCTTGTTGTAAGCCTCCGCGCCGCGCAGAGGGTAAAGCATCTCGGCGTACTTGCCGCCGAAGGCCGGGTGCAGCAAGCGGCGATAGGCATAAGCGAAATCCTGTGCGCGCACGGGGCGCCCGTCGCTCCACTGCGCCTCGCGCAGGTGAAACGTCCATTCGTCGGCATCGGCGTTGTGCTCCCACCGCTCCGCCATACCCGGGTGCACGACGGTATCGTCGCGGGCATCGGGGCGCACGAGCCCCTCGAGCAGAGCCGAGATAATCTTGCCGTCGGCCACCGCCGTCGCCTTGTGCGGGTCGAGGTTCTGCGGCTCCTGATTATTGCCGATCACCAACACACCCTCGTCGGCCGCGCGCTCGGCAGAGCTGCGACCATCTCCGCAGGCGGGGATGAGACAGGCAAGCACGAGGCCCAGCAGGCGAGAGCAGCGCAGCATACGGCCGTCATTCTACCATACCGACCCGCCCCCTGCAAGCCCCGAGACAAAGCGACAAAAGCCTCCGCGCACCGCCGCCCCGTTCCCGCCGCCGCTGTCCCCCGGCCGCGGCAAAGCCCGCCGACGGCTCGCAAAGTCCGCCGCCATCCCGCAAAGTCCGACGAGCCGCGAAAAAACACCGCATGCAGCACTAATCGCTTGCACCTCACGCGCCCTTCGTGATACAGTGCTGCCATGAGCTCCTTACGCCCCCTCCTCGCAGCACTGATACTCCTCTCCGGTGCAGCCTCAGCACAAATTTCGGCGCCCCGCGCCCACAGCGACCTCATGCAGGGATTTGATCTCGGCGGAGTGTCCGGCGGAGCCCCTCAGACCAACGACAAGCTGAGCCTCTCGGCTCTCGCAAGCGTGCAGGCCTACGAGAGCGGCAAGCCCTTCTTCATCGCCGCCGAAGTGCAAATTCAGGAGCCTTGGCACGCCTACTTCCGCAACCCCGGCTCCATCGGTCTGCCCATGGAGC
>DXFQ01000139.1 GCA_019114365.1 Candidatus Parakkermansia intestinigallinarum
CGGCAGCGCCACCGGCAACAGCATCATCATCGGTCGGCAGGCAAGCCTGGCTCCGACCATCAATCTCCTCGGCGGCGAAGTAGGCGGGCAAGTCGTCAGCGCGCAGAGCAGCGGCAACACCCTCATCATCGACAGCTGGCAGGGCACCGTCCGTCGCGCAGCCGGCTTTGCCGCCATACACTTCGTCCTGCCGTCGCCGGGGAGCGCCGATATCGGCACCCCCATGCTGACCGTCACCAATGCCCAAACAGGCGACTTCACCGGCACCACCGTCACGGCGCAACTGCCGAGCAGCATCGCCGGAGGCAGCGCCTACATCGGCGAAACATTCGTACTCGTGCATGACGCCGCCGGAGCCATCGCCGAGGCAGACGTCGGCGGACTCGTCAGTCTCGAACAAGGCTACACCACCCTGTACGACGGCGTCATCTACCAAGACAGCGACTCCGTCTACATCCGCATCGACGGCAAGCGCGCCAATCCCCTCGCCGGAGCCCTGACGGAAGCCCGCATCGCCGCCGCCGGACTGCTGAACCAAGGCGGTGACCTCCTCGCCGGAGCAAGCCTGTTTGCCGCAGACGCCGCGGCGCGAGCCACCAAAGGCTGGGCCCTCTTCACCACCGCCTACGGCGGCGCTGCCGACCTGACGACCGACAGCGACATCACCACACGCGGCATGTCCGGCCTCGCCGGGCTGGCGCACCTGTACAGCGCCGAAAAGACCAGCATACTCGCCGGAGCCTTCTTTGAAATGGGCTTCGCCAACATGAGCACCGCACGCAGCGTCGGCGCCCGAACCGTCTCCGGCTCCGGCGACGCCCACTACGCCGGCGGCGGCCTCTTCACCCGATGGGACGTCTCGCAGGGGCGCCTGCGCGGCCTCTACGCAGAAGCCGGCGGGCGCGTCGGCGAAGTAAGCACCGCCTGGGCCGGCGGCAACCTGCTCAACGACCTCAACATCCCCGCCTCCTACGACATCTCCACCCCCTACGGCGGCGGCCACCTCGGCCTCGGCTACCAAATCCCCCTCAGCGAAAGATGGACTCTTGACCTGAGCAGCAAGTACCTCTACCTCCATCAGTCCGGATGCCGCACCGACATCAACGGCGAGAGCATCCGCTTCGACTCCGTCCATTCAAGCCGCCTGCGCTGCGGCGCCCGCATCGTCGGCAAAGCCCTCCCGACCACCGACGTCTACCTGAGCGCCGCTTGGGAGCATGAATTCTGCGGCGAAGCCCGCGCCTACTCCCGGAGCAGCGGCATCACCATCCCCACCACGAGCATGCGCGGCAGCAGCGCCCTCATGGACCTCGGCATCAGCCTCACCCCCCGAACAGCACCCGTCATGATCGACTTCGCCATCCAAGGCGCCGCCGGCACCCGCCAAAGCATCGGCGCCCGGCTGCAACTCACGGTCGACTTCTGAAACCTCGAGCCCCGGCAAACAAGTGCCCCCAAAACAGCGAGGGCGGGAAGACGCTCCGCGCCGACCCGCCCTCGCAGCATACCCCGCCCCCGCCGCAGCCAAGCAGCAAAGCCCAATGTTCGACAAAACTAACACTAAACACCTTAACCGCTGCCGACCGCATAACGAGCCCCGGCGGCGCCTTTTCTCGGAGAAGCTTACACTTTAGACTTGAAAAACGCCTCGCATAGTAGTTTAATGGCGGAGCACAAGAGTGGCCGGAGGTGGCCGCGGATCCCTAGTATATGAACACGACCAAATTTGTACAAGTGCCTGATGCAGCCGGGGCTGCAATGGAATACCTCAAGAATGACGCGGACGACCAGGGCGAACTGATGACCCTGAACATGGGCCCCTCGCACCCCGCGACGCACGGCGTTCTGCGACTCAAACTTGTCATTGATGGTGAAGTCATTGTATCGTGCGACCCCGTTGTCGGCTACCTGCATCGCGGCATGGAGAAAATGGCGGAGAACTGCCACTACAACCAGTACGTCGCCTACACCGACCGCTTCGACTACCTCGCGCCGATGAGCAACAACATCGCCTACGCCTGCGCCGTTGAAAAACTCCTCGGCTGGCAGCTGCCGGAGCGCGGGCAAGCCATCCGCGTCCTCTGCTGCGAACTCTCGCGCATCTCCTCCTACTTCCTGGGCGTCGGCGTCTACGCCATGGACGCCGGAGCCATGACGGCCTTCCTCTACAGCTACGAAGAAAAAGAGCGCGTCCACAACCTCTACGAACTCATCTGCGGCGCCCGCTTCACCTCCAGCTACACGCGCATCGGCGGCATGACCCGCGACCTGCCCGCCGGCATTGAAAAACCCATCCTCGAGTTCTGCGACAGCGCCGAAAAAACCGTTGAAGAACTCCGCAAACTCCTGCTGCACAACAAAATCTTCATCGACCGACTCGTCGGCGTCGGCGTCATCACGCGCGAGATGGCCCTGCAAAACGCCATGACCGGCCCGAACCTGCGCTCCAGCGGCGTCGCCCGCGACCTCCGCAAGACCAACCCCTACCTCGGCTACGAGAACTACGACTTCGACGTCCCCGTCGCGCAGGAAGGCGACTGCTACGCGCGCTTCCAGCTGCGCCTCGAAGAAATCCTGCAATCCGTGCGCATCATCCGCCAAGTCATCGCCAAGATGCCCAAGGGCCCCATCTGGGTGCAGCTCGACAAAGGCATCCTTCCCCGCAAAGAAGACGCCCTGCAAGGCATCGAAGAACTCATCCGCCAATTCATGGTCAGCACCGAATGCGTCAACGCCCCGGCGGGCCAAGTCTACTTCGCGGCGGAAAACCCGAAAGGCGAGCTGGGCTTCTTCCTCGACTCGCAGGGCGGCGGCATCGCCAACCGCCTCAAGATGCGCAGCCCCTCCTTCGGCACCCTCTCCATCCTCCCCGAACTCCTGCCGGGCCACCTCGTCAGCGACGTCGGCGCCATCCTCGGCTCTCTCGACTTCGTGCAGGGCGAATGCGACCGATGAAACAAACCGAACACCCTTCCCCAACCATGTCAGATACCCCCAACGCGATTGAAGCCCTCGCGGCACACCGCCCCTCCCCCGGCGAACAATACTTCCCGAAGTTTGACGTCACCCCCGAACTGATCAGCGAAGCGCAGCGGCTGGTTGCCCAATACCCCGAAGGCAAAGAACAATCCGCCGTCCTGCCCATCATCCACCTCTGCCAGGAGAAGTTCGGCTACATCTGCCCCGAGAGCATCCCGTGGATTGCCGAAATGTGCAAGAGCACACCCGTACACGTCTGCGGCATCGTCACCTTCTACCCGGGCATCCACACCATGTGCCCGGGCAAATACCACTTCCGCGTCTGCCGGTCCATCGCCTGCTCGCTGACGGGCGGCGAAGAACTCATCCCCTACATCTGCAAGAAAATCGGCGTCGATCCGGCCAGCATCACCGATGAAGAGCCCATGGCCGTCAGCCCCGACGGCCTGTGGAGCGTCGAGCCGGTCGAATGCCTGGCCAACTGCGGCTTCGGCCCCAACGTTCTCATCAACGACACGCTCTACTCGCAAGTCACCTATGAGAAAATCGACGAGCTCATCGCCGAGTACGCAACCAAATAACTTCTGAGCGAACCATGAGCAGCACCATCAAGTACCTCCCCGGCAAAGAACCGCATCCGCGCGAAACGCGACGCATTTTCCGCAACATCGACCGCGTCGGCTACAACCCCTCCATCGAGTGCTTCATCAAAGACGGCGGCTATGAAACCCTCGCCAAAGCCATCAAGATGGAGCCCGCCGACATCATCAGCGAAGTCAAAAAGAGCGGACTGCGCGGGCGCGGCGGCGCCGGCTTCCCGACCGGCGTGAAGTGGACCTTCATCCCCAAAGGCAACACCAAGCCCGTCTACCTCGTCTGCAACTGCGACGAATCCGAGCCCGGCACCTTCAAAGACCGCTTCATCGTCCACCAAGACCCGCACCAGCTCATCGAAGGCATGGTCATCGCCTGCTACGCCGTACAGGCCCACTTCGCCGTCATCTACATGCGCGAAGAGTTCCCGGAAGCCGCGCACACCATGCTCAAGGCCCTCAAGGAAGCCGAAGAGCACAACTTCCTCGGCAACAACATCCTCGGCAGCGGCTACGACCTCAAAATCGTCCTGCACCGAGGTGCGGGCGCCTACATCTGCGGCGAAGAAACCGGCCTCATCAACTCCATCGAAGGCGTGCGCCCCTACCCGCGCATCAAGCCCCCCTTCTTCCCGGCCGCCATCGGCCTCTACGGCTGCCCGACCATCGTCAACAACGTTGAATCCCTCTGCCAAGTGCGCCAAGTCATCATGCGCGGCGGCGAAGCCTACGCCGCGGAAGGCGCGCAGCGCTCGCCCGGCACGCGCATCATCGGCGTCTCCGGCGACGTCAAACACCCGGGATATTACGAAATCATCTCCGGCTCCATCACCTACGGCGAACTGCTCTACGAGCTCTGCGGCGGCCCGAAAGACGGCCGCAAGTTCAAAGCCATCATCCCCGGCGGCGCCTCGGCAAAAGTCATGAGCTGCAGCGAAGTCCTCAAGGGCAAAAACCCCGACGGCAGCGTGCGTCACATGAGCATCTTCGACGTCCCGATGGACCTCGACTCCATCGCGCAGTTCGGCTCCATGAGCGGCTCGGGCGGCGTCATCGTCATGGACGACTCGCGCAGCATGCCCAAAATGCTCAACGTCCTCAACCGCTTCTTCGCGTGGGAATCCTGCGGACAATGCTCCCCCTGCCGCGAAGGCAACCCGTGGATGTACAAACTCTCCACGCGCATCCTCAACGGCCAAGGCTCACCCGAAGACGTCGACCTGCTCAAATCCGTAGCGGACAACATCTGCGGGCGCACCGTCTGCGCCTTCGGTGAAGCCTGCTCGTGGCCCACGCAAGCCTTCACCGGCAAATTCCGCGAGGAATTCCTCGCGCTCACCAAACCCGTCAACGCCCTCAAGCCGCACTCAGCCGAAACGGCCGAAGCCCGCAAATTCCTGACCCGCGAAGACTAACCTTTTCACAGAATGAGCAACACACCCGTCACACTGCCGAAAGACGAGGCCGCAGCCGAAGGCAAGGTCAACGTCCAAATCAACGGCAAATGGTATCGCTTCCCGAAAGGCACGCGCATTGCCGACGCCTGCAACTCGGTCGGCGTCCACGTCCCCTGCTTCTGCTACCACCCCAAACTCTCCGTCGCGGGCTCATGCCGCATGTGCCTCGTTGAGCAAGGCATGCCCCCGCGCCTCGCGCCCGGCGCCACCCCGACCTACAACGAAGACGGCTACCAGACCATCCAGTGGATGCCGCGCGCCGTCATCGCCTGCGCCAACACCGTCGCCGAGAACATGGGCATCCGCACCGACGGCAAACTCTGCACCGAAGCGCGCCGCGGCGTCCTCGAATTCCTGCTCACCAACCACCCGCTTGACTGCCCCATCTGCGACCAAGCCGGCGAATGCAAACTGCAGGAATACACCACCGACTACGGCAGCGGCACCCACCGCTTCACCGAAAGCAAGACCAAAAAAGGCAAAAACCTCTCCGTCGGTCCGCGCGTCAACCTCGACCAAGAGCGCTGCGTCCTCTGCCGCCGCTGCGTCCGCTTCATGAAAGAAATCGTCGGCGACCCCGTCCTCGGCGTCGTCGGTCGCGGCACGCACAGCCGCATCACCTGCTACCCCGGCCGCGAGCTCGACAGCAACTACTCGATGAACGTCGTGGACCTCTGCCCCGTCGGAGCCCTGACGAGCAAAGACTTCCGCTTCAAGATGCGCGTGTGGTTCCTCAAGAGCACCCCGACCATCGACGTCAACTGCGGCACCGGCACCAACATCAACATCTGGACGCGCGAGCAGCAAGTCTACCGCATCACCCCGCGCCGCAACGACGAAGTCAACAGCTGCTGGATGCCCGACGACCACCGTCTCAACTACAAATTCATCAACAGCCCCCTGCGCCTGCAGCACCCCCTCGTCAAGACCGACGCCGGCGCCGAGCAACGCCCCTCGACTTGGGACGCCACCCTCAACCTCATCGTCGAGCAGCTGCACAAATGCGCCCCCGCTGAAATGGCCCTCATCTTCTCGGCGCGCATGACCAACGAAGAAATCTACATGGTGCGCGCGCTGGCCCGCCAGCTCGGCATCAGCAAATACGACTTCGTCCCCCGCATGGGAGAAAGCGACGGCATGCTCATCAGCGCCGACCGCAACCCCAACAGCACCGGCGCACGCCTCATCACCGGCAAAACCGGTGCCGGCCTGCAAACCATCCGCCGGGGCGTGCGCAACGGCAGCATCCGCTCCCTGATCGTCATGGGCGAAGACGTCACCGGAGAAGCCGGCATCAGCGCCGAAGACCTGAGCAACCTCGACTACCTGCTCGTGATGGACCACAGCGAAACCCCCACCACGAAAGCCGCAGACGTCGTCCTGCCCGGCGTCACCTTCGCCGAGAAATACGGCACCATGGTCAACGTCGCCGGCCGCATCCAGCGCCTCAACAAAGCCATCGAACCGCTGGGCGAAGCCCGCGCCGACTGGGAAATCATGCGCGAACTCACCGAGCTGCTCGGCTGCGACTGCCCGCGCGTCATCGCCTGCCCCAGCCCCATGATCATCCTGGAAGAAATCGCCAGCGAAATCGAAGCCTTCAACGGCCTCACCTGGGGCAAGATCGGCAACGAAGGCATCGTCATCACCGAAACCGGCGTCACCATCCCCCTCATCGAGAGAGAGAAAGCCAAGAAGTAACCTCATCACCACCCACGACATATGATAGACTGCATCTGCAATTTCTGGAACGACCTGATGAGCAACGAGACCTGGTTCTACCTGATCACCACGCTCATCAAGCTGGTGCTCATGTTCGCGGTGATTCTCGCCTTCGTCGTTCTCTCCGTCTGGATCGAGCGACGCGTCGCCGGCTGGATTCAGGATCGCCCCGGCCCGAACCGCGCCGGCATCCCCCTCTTCCTGCTCGAGCGCTTCGGCAGCAAAGAGAAACAGCCGCTCAAGAAGGTCCTCGCCTTCTTCGGCATCCCCGAAACGAGCTGCCTTGCCAAACTGCTCACCTGGCTGCGACTCGACCGCGAAGTACCCACCTTCGGCCTCATACAGCCCTGCCTTGACGGCGGCAAACTCTTCCTCAAGCAGGAAGTCACGCCCTCGTACGTTCGCCGCGCCTACTTCATCATCGCGCCGATGCTCGTTCTGGGCCCGCCGCTGGTCTCCGCGGCCGTCATTCCCTTCGCCTCCGAAGTCAACACCTGCTACGGAGCCGTCAACATGAGCATCGCCAACCTCGGCATCGGCCCGCTGTGGATCTTCGCCATCTCCGGCCTCTCCGTCTACGGCCTGACACTCGCCGGCTGGTCCTCGAACTCGAAGTACCCCTTCCTCGGCGGCCTCCGCGCCACGGCCCAGCTCATCTCCTACGAAGTCGCCATGGGCCTCTCCATCATCCCGCTGCTCATGATGTTCAGCACCCTCAACCTGCAGGACATCGTGCAGTACCAAGCCGCGGACGGCTGGACGCTGCTGCCGCTGTGGGGCGACGGCCTCAGCCTTGAGCGCTGGGTCCTGCTCATCCCCATGCTCATCAGCTTCATCGTCTTCGTCACCTGCGTCTTCGCCGAAGCCAACCGCACCCCCTTCGACATGGCCGAATGCGAAACCGACCTCGTCGGCGGCTACCACACCGAATACTCCTCGATGAAATTCGCCTCCTTCTTCATGGGCGAATACGCCGCCATGGTCATCGGCTCCGCCCTCGTCGTCACCCTCTTCCTGGGCGGCTGGTCGATCGGCTTCGGACTCGACGAAAGCCTCGCTGCCTACAGCGAATGGCTGGCCGTCATCTGCCAGTTCATCGTCTTCCTCATCAAACTGCTGGCCTTCATCTTCTTCTTCGTGTGGGTGCGCTGGACGCTGCCGCGCTTCCGCTGGGATCAAGTCATGCGACTGGGCTGGCTGGTCTTCCTTGAAATCACCATCGCCAACATCTTCCTGACCGCAGCGATCATGTACTTCATCAAGTAACCCACCCCTTTCACCCCCATGTCATACGTACCGATCAAACGGCCCAAGTTCTCGCTGCTCGACAAACTCTACGTCGTCGAACTGGTCAAAGGACTCTGGATCACCCTCAAACACCTCGCGCTCTCCGTCGCCGGCAAGAGCCGCAACAAAAAAGCCTTCAACGGCAAAGGCGTCGGCGTCTGCATGCCCTTCCCCGAGCAGCGCTGGGACAAACACCTGCCGGAATACTACCGCGGCGCGCCCACCCTCGTGAGAGGCGAAGACGGACGCGAGCGCTGCGTCTCCTGCCAACTCTGCGAATTCATCTGCCCGTCGCGAGCCATCCGGATCACCCCCGGCGAAGTCTCCCCCGACGCCAACTGCAGCAAGCAGGAGAAAGCCCCCAAGGAGTTTGAGATCGACATGCTGCGCTGCATCTACTGCGGCATGTGCCAAGAAGCCTGCCCCGAGCAAGCCATCTTCCTCTCCAAGGAATACCTCATCACCCCGACCGATCGCAGCCAAGCCATACGCAACAAAGCCACCCTCTACAAACTGGGCGGCACGCGCAAGGGCCTCGTCAACAAGTGGAACCAATACAAATAAACCCAGCCATGGAATACGCCATCAGCAACATCCTGTTCTACATCCTCGCCCTGCTGGCCATCATCTTCGCCTGCAACGTCCTGCGATCGAGCAACCCCGTCACCTCGGCCATGAGCATGGCCGTCTGCTTCGCCTTCACGGCCGCCATCCTCTTCGGCCTCGGCGCACAGTTCCTGGGCATCGTCCAGCTGCTCGTCTACGCGGGTGCCATCCTCGTCCTCTTCCTCTTCGTCGTCATGATGCTTGACGTCAAAGCCGAAGAGCGCAAAACCTCGCGCTTCGCCACCGCGCTGACAGGCGCCGTCATCGCAGGCGTCCTCGCCGGCATGATCGCCAACCTCGCCATCAACCTGCCCGGAGCGAAGAACGGCAGCTGCCCCGTCAAAGCCCTCTGCTGCGACGAAGCAAGCGCCGCCTGCTGCATCGACCCGAAAGCCGCCGCCGCACAAGCCGAAGCTCCTGAAAACTTCGGAGGCCCGCTGGCCGTCGTCAACCCGAGCGCCTCGGACAACGACGCCACCGCCATTGCCGGCACCCTCTACACCTCCTACAACATCCAATTCGTCATCCTCTCCTTCGCCCTGCTCGCCGCCACGGTAGGCGCCGTGGCACTGGCCCGCAAGATCCGCAAAGACTAACCGACACAACACACCATGGTACCTTTAGCACATTACCTGATCTTTTCGGGCATCCTCTTTGCCATCGGCCTGGCCGGCGTCATCATCCGCCGCAACATCATTGTCATCCTGATGTGCCTTGAAATGATGCTCAGCGCCGCCAACGTCACCCTCGTCGCCTTCTCGCGAGCCCGGGGCACCGAAGGCATCCCCGTCTACGACGCGCAAGTCCTCTCCCTCTTCATCGTCGCCGTAGCAGCGGCCGAAGTCGCCATCGGGCTGGCCCTCATCGTCGCCATGTTCCGCGCACGCAAATCGGTTGAGACCACATCCCTCAACACCCTGAAAGACTAACCCCCCGGCCCACATATGATACAGAACCTCCCCTGGTTATACCTTCTGCTCCCCCTGATTGCGGCAGCAATCAACTGGCTGCTCTTCAGCAAGTGCCCGCGCACCACCGCAGCCATCTCCATCATCTCGGCCGCGGCCACCCTCGGCCTGACCATCGCCTACCTCTGCGGGTTTGAGACCGGCGAAGCCGACGTCTACACCTGGCTGCCCGTCGGCGAAGGCACCTCGCTGAGCATGGGCCTGCTGCTCGACCCGATGGCCCTGCGCATGATGCTCGTCGTCACCGGCATCGGCCTGCTCGTCCACATCTTCTCCGTGGGCTACATGAAAGGCGACCCCTCGAACAAGAGCCGCTACTTCGCCGGCCTGAGCATCTTCATGTTCAGCATGAGCTGCATCGTCCTGGCCGACAACCTCGCTATGACCTTCATCGGCTGGGAAATGGTCGGCTTCTCCTCCTACCTGCTCATCGGCCACTGGTACCACAAAGACAGCGCCGCTGACGCCGCCAAGAAAGCCTTCATCACCAACCGCGTCGGCGACTTCGGCTTCCTCATCGGCATCGTCCTCACCCTCGCCGCCTTCGGCACCCTCAAGTTCAGCGACATGAGCGGCACCGCCGCCGGCCTCACCCCGGCCCTGCTCACCGCCGTCATCCTCTGCCTCTTCTGCGGCGCCGTCGGCAAATCCGCCCAATTCCCCCTGCACGTCTGGCTGCCTGACGCCATGGAAGGCCCGACGCCCGTCTCCGCCCTCATCCATGCCGCCACCATGGTCGCCGCCGGCGTCTACATGATGGTGCGCCTGCAAGTCAGCATGGGTACCGCCGCCTTCACCGACACCGCCTGCCTCGTCATCAGCATCATCGGTGCCGCCACCGCCGTCCTTGCCGCCCTCATGGCCCTGCAGCAAGACGACATCAAGCGCGTGCTCGCCTACTCCACCCTCTCGCAACTCGGCTACATGATCATGGCCGTCGGCCTGCTCGCCGGCGAAGCCGCCATGTTCCACCTCTACACCCACGCCTGGTTCAAAGCCCTGCTCTTCCTCGGCGCCGGCGCCATCATCGTGCGCTGCCACCACGAGCAGGACATCTGGAAAATGGGCGGACTGGCCAAGAGCATGCCCACCACGAGCCTCTGCTTCCTCATGGGCACCTTCGCCCTCATCGCCATCCCCGGCTTCTCCGGCTTCTACTCCAAAGAAGCCATCCTCGACGCCGCCCTCGCCAAGAACCCCGCCTTCTTCTGGATCGGCGCCGGCGTAGCCGCCCTGACCACCTTCTACATGACGCGCCTCTGCATCGTCGCCTTCCTCGGCAAAGCCCGTGCTGAAGGCGCCCAGCACGCCACCGAAGCCGGTGCCAGCATGCTGCTGCCGCTCATCATCCTGGCCGCCATGGCCATCATCTCCGGCAACGGCGCCATCGCCGATCAACTCGTACCCTTCGGCGGCTTCAGCGCCCACGGCTTTGAAGTAGGCATGCCCTTCTACGTCAGCCTCGGCGCCCTCCTTCTGGGCCTCATCGCCGCCTTCGCCGTCTACGGCTTCGGCAAGCGCGGAAGCGACCCGCTGTCCGGCAACGCCGTCTCGACAGCCCTGCGCCGCCGCCTCTACATCGACTGCTTCTACGACAAAGTCCTCATCAGCGGCATCCAGCAGAACGTCGCCCGCGTCATCGAAGCCTTTGATGAAATGATCATCCGCGGACTGCTCGCCCAGGGCCTCGTCTGGATCACCAGCCGCATCGGCATGATGCTCAGCTGGATCCAAAACGGAGCGCTCAACCGCTACGCCTTCGTCACCGGCTTCGGCATCATCATCGTCATCTTCCTCATGGTCTTCATGATTAACATCTAAACCGACTTTCACACTATGCTTACCCTGATCGTTGCCGTACCCCTGACAGCAGCAGCCCTCATCGGCCTGCTCAAGACACCCGGTAAACCCACGGCCATCATCGCGGCGGCCCTCATGCTCATCCTCACCGCCTGCGCCGTCTTCGGCTGCTGCAGCTGCTGCTGCGGCACCGAATGCAGCGCAGCCAACCTCAGCCTGAACCTGCCGCTGAGCAAAATCATGCTCGTCCTCACCGCGCTCGTCACCTTCGGCGCGACCCTCGGCCTCAAAGCCCCGAACAAAGACGCCGACCGCAGCTGGGCCATCTCCGCCCTGCTCATCTCGGCGGGAGCCGCCGGCGCCTTCATGTCCGACAGCCTCATCTCCTTCTACGCCTTCCACGAACTGGCCCTCATCCCGACCTTCGTCATGATCGGCTACTACGGTCGCGGTGACCGCCGCACCATCGCGTGGACGACCACCATCTACCTCGGACTGGCCAGCATGGTTCTGCTCGCCGGCATCCTGATGCTCTGCATCAGCCTGCAAGCCTGGACCTTCAGCGGCATACGCGCCGCCGTCGAAACCCTCGCCCTCGGCGGCCTTGCCAACTTCAGCGGCGCCTACCTGAGCGCCGTCGGCCTCATCCTCATCATCGGCTTCGGCACCCTCGTCTCCCTCTTCCCCTTCCACACCTGGGCTGCCCCCGCCTACGCCAGCGCACCGACCCCCGTTGCCATGATGCACGCCGGCGTCCTCAAAAAGTTCGGCCTCTACGGCCTCTTCACCCTCGTCTGGGCTCTCGGTCCGGTCAGCGACGCCTACTTCGGCGACTGGATGAACCTGCTGCTCGTCCTGCTGCTGGGCAACATCCTGTGGGTCGGCTACGTCACCGTCTCGCGCACGCGCCTCGACGACATGCTCGGTAACTCCTCCGTCATGCACATGGGCTACCTCTTCCTCGCCCTCGTCGTCTTCATCAACAGCGGCGCGCGCAGCGAACTCGCCTTCAACGGAGCCGCCCTCCTCATGCTCGCCCACGGCCTGAGCATCGCCATGCTCTTCCTGCTCACCGGGCAAATCGAAAGCCAGACCCGCACCCTCGAACTCGACTCCATGGGCGGCCTCGCGCAGAAACTGCCCAAACTCGGCTTCCTCTTCGGCCTGGCCGGCCTCGCCTCCATCGGCCTGCCCCTGCTGGCCAACTTCCCGGGCGAGTTCACCATCTTCGTCTCCTGCTTTGACGGCTGGCAGCCCGGCAGCAACGCCGTCGAAGGCGGCGTACTGGGCAGCATCGCCTCGTGGTTCGGCGGCCTCGGCCCCGTGCAGCTCACCCTCATCTTCGCCCTGTGGGGTCTGGTCATCAGCGCCATCTACATGCTGCGAGCCTTCCGCCGCATCTTCACCGGCGACGTACGCCTCGCCTCCGAGCGAGCCACGAAACTGAGCTGCAGCGACATCCTCTCGGCCTCCTTCCTGGCCCTCTTCATCGTCCTCTTCGGCGTCTTCCCCTGCGTCTACCTCATCTGATATCAACACACCGATACCCTCACAACCATGACCGAACAAATCACATCGATGTACAGCTGGTGGGAGTTTGCCCCCTCCATCGCACTGGTGGCCCTCGCCATCATCCTGCTGATGGCTGACACCTTCCTGCCGAAGTTCCCGAAGCGCGCCTACGCCGTTGCAGGCGCCGTGGGCTGCTTCTGTGCCGCCTACGCCTGCTGGGTACAGGCCAGCGGCCAATACGGCGTGAGCGCCCTACACACTTGGCTGCCCGTTCTGCCGCTCATCGCCTGCCTCGGCTGCATAGCCACCGGCATCTGCCTGCTGCTCAACATCGACTACCACCGCATCACCTGTGAATCCGTCAACGGCGGACAAAGCGAAGAAGGCGCCGGCGAATTCAGCATCCTGCCCCTCATCGCCGCCGCCGGCATCTGTGCCCTCTGCAACGCGCGGGACATCGTCATGCTCTTCGTCGGCCTTGAAACCGTCACCCTGAGCTCCTACGTCCTCGTCGGCTACTACCGCCGCAACCAAGGCTCGATCGAAGCCGGCATCAAATACCTCATCCTCGGTGCCCTGAGCACCGGCCTGCTCGTCTTCGGTGCGGCGTGGTACTTCGGCATGACCGGCAGCCTCTCCATCGACATCAACAGCTACCTCAACGCCCTGAGCGGCGGCCCCACGCAAGCCCCCATCATCTACAGCGGCTTCATTGCAGCCCTCTGCTTCATGCTTGCGGCCGGCCTCTTCAAGATCGGCGGTGCACCCCTGCACACCTGGATCCCCGACGTGTATCAGGGCGCCCCGACCCCCGTCTCCGCCTTCCTCGGCGTCGCCTCGAAGGCGGCGGGCTTCGCCTTCCTCATCATCATCCTGCAACCGCTCAGCGACATCGCTGCCCTGCAGAGCACCCCTGAAATCACCACCTACCCGGGCGGCATCGCCTTCGGCCTCGCCATCGTCGCCATCGCCACCCTGCTCATCGGCAACCTCGGAGCCATCCCGCAGCGCAACGCCAAACGCCTGCTCGGCTACTCCTCCATCGGTCAGGCCGGCTTCATCCTCGCCTTCTTCCAGGGCGGCAACTGCTCGGACTGCGGCGTCCTGTTCTACCTCGCCGCCTACGGCCTCGCGACCCTGCCCGCCTTCTGCGCCATCGCCCTCGTCCGCAGCCAGCGCGGCAGTGAAGAAATCTCTGCCTTCCGCGGCCTTGCGCGCACCAACCCGCGCCTCGCCTTCCTCATCACCGTCTGCTTCGCCTCGCTGGCAGGTGTTCCGCTGACCTTCGGCTTCCTCGCCAAACTGAGCGCCATCTTCTTCATCTGCGAGCCCCAGTCGGCCATCATCGCCGACTGGCTGAACTGGACCCTGCTCGGCGTCATGATCGTCTGCGCCGCCGCCGGCTTCTACTACTACTTCAAGATCATCCGCGCGATGTACTGGGAAAAGCCGCTGCCCGGCGACGAAGCCCTGAAGCTGCCTGTCGTCACCGGCTTCATCATCACCCTCTGCGCCGTGGCCCTGCTCATCATCGGCACCCTGCCCGTCTTCAACGCCAGACTCTTCATCTGACGAACGGGCGAGCTCATCACCCCATCACAACGCCCTGCCGCCCAACGCGGCAGGGCGTTTTCGCATCCTGAACCCCGCGGTCTTCAAACACAGCAACAGCCGCCAAGCCACCCGAGCGAGCCCCTACAACGGCTCATCATCCAAAAGCACAGAGAGAGGGAAGCGCCAAAGCGCCTCCCTCTCTCCCTGTTGATCGTACCGGCTGTGGGACTCGAACCCACACTCCGAAGAACTCGATTTTGAGTCGAGCGCGTCTACCAATTCCGCCAAGCCGGCGGTACGCAGACAACGGGCGTATTAAACACCAAAATCGGCAAGCTGTCAAGCACAAAGCATCACAAATCATCCCATCTCGCCCCGGCACAGCATCCGAAGAGCGGATGAAACCACAGACGCCGCGCCAGAGACCCCGGCGAACTCAAACCGAGCAAAAATCGCCGCCGCTGCCCCTCGCGGGCGAAATCAGGCAGCGACGCCGCCTCCGGAAGAGGCGGCGACGGCGGCAGCGGCGGCAACACAAGCGCCCGCCCGTCACTCAAACAACCCTCACAGCGAGCGCAGGGCGCCGGCAGCGACTTCCCCGTAAAATACAACTCGAGCGCCTCATTGATACAGCCCCCCGAACCCAGCATCTCCAGCAGCGCCTCCAAGCGAGCCAAATCCCCCGCGCGACGGCGCTCGTAGGCCGCCTGCAACTCGCGAGCCACCTCGCGTGCATCAGCCGCACCCGCCGCGCGAAGACAAAGCGCACGGCGGCGAAAACTCAGCCGCCACTCACCCGCCGCCTCGCACTCCCGCAACTGCTCCATCGCCTCGGCAAACGAACAGCCCCAAGCCAAAGCCGCCTCCTCCACCTCAGCCTCGCGATGCGCGTCAAGCCAGCGCAAACGCGACGCCTCAGCCTCCTCGCGGCCGTCCAGAACAAGCTCCAGCGGAAAAAGCGGCTGCACCTTGTAAAAACAAAAGCCCTGCGCCTCCACCAGCACCGCCCCCGCCTCCGTCAAACGCGCCAGTGCACGCAGCGGCACATCCTCCGGCACATCGCAACTCACCCCCAGCTCCCAGAGCGACACCACCCGCCGCCCGGCCGGCAGCAGCCAGCGCACCGCGCGCAGCACCCCCTCCTCATCCGGCAGCGCCGCCTCCAAGCGATTGCGCGCATCGCGCACATCCGCCCCCTCCAGCAAAACAAGCGACAAAGCCGGCGCACCGTCGCGCCCCGCGCGCCCCGACTCCTGCACATAAGCCTCGGGCGACGACGGCACATTCACATGCAGCACCGTCCGCACATCAGGCTTATCGACCCCCATCCCGAAAGCAACCGTCGCCACCAGAACCGGCAAGCGATTGTGCAAAAAAGCATCCTGGAGCGCCTCGCGCTGCTCCGCAGGCAGCCCCGCGTGATAACACGCCGCGCGAAGCCCCCTCCCGGCGAGAGCCGCCGCAAGCTCCTCCGCCCCCTTGCGCGTACGCGCATACACCACCGCCGGCAACCGCCCGGGCTCCGCAAGCAACTCCGCCGCCCGCCGCTGCGCCGCGTCCGCAGACCCCGCGAGCTCGACGCGCCGCGTAATATTCTCGCGAAAGGGCGACAAAGCCACCACATCCTGCGGCAGCACCCCGAAGGCCGAGCACAAATCCTGCCGCACGCGCAAAGTCGCCGTCGCCGTCAGCGCCAGCACCGAGCGAAACCCGAACCTGCGCCACCACGTTGGCAAGCGCAAATAATCCGGGCGAAAACTATGGCCCCACTCCGACACACAATGCGCCTCATCCACCACGAAAAGCCCAAGCGGCAGCCCCCGCAGCGCAGCGCCCAAATCCTCCGCCTCCAGCGACTCCGGAGCCGCGAAAAGCAAACGCAAGCCCCCCTCGCGCACGCGCCGCAGCACCTGCGAACGCTCATCGGGCGACAGCGTCGAATCAAAGCGCGCGCACGGCACCCCCACCTCCTCCAGCGCGCGCACCTGATCGCGCATCAGCGCCAACAGCGGAGACACCACCAGCGAAACCCGCCCCAGCAGCACCGCCGCCGCCTGATAACAAAAACTCTTCCCATAACCCGTCGGCAGCACCCCGAGAGCCGACACCCCCGCCACCGCGCGGCGAATCAACTCCCCCTGCCCCGGCCGCAGCTTCGCCTTACCGAAGCGTTGCATCACCGCTTGCAACTCCTCCGCAAAAGACGCGGGCAAACACAGAGAATCGGAAACAGACATCAGCAGCGCCATTATGCCGCGCCGCCGCCGACAAATCAAGCCGAAGCCGCGGCAGCACCCCGATCCGCTTACGCGGTCCATTCCGAGAGCAGCGTCCGCCACCGAGCCCGACACCATCCCGGCCCCGAGAACGCGGCAGCGCACCGCCGACGGAACAGGCGGACAAAAAGGCGAAAACACAAGAGGGAAGCCCTTTCAGGCTTCCCCCGGCTAAGTTGTTATGAAGCGGATGGGGTGGGATTCGAACCCACGGAAGGTTACCCTTCGGCGGTTTTCAAGACCGCTGCATTCAACCGCTCTGCCACCCATCCCTGAGAGCGACCCGCTTGCGAGTCGGCGACGTGCGCTCATGGTATCACAAAGCTCCGCCCCTCGCAAGCCTTTTTCGCAAGGGAGCCGCAAAGCAAACGTCGTCGCCTGCGAGGAGCCTACGCAGCGCCGAGACGCAGCGCCGAGACGCAGCGCCGAGACGCAGAGCCGAGACGCAGCGACGGGACGCAAGGACGGGACGCAAAGCCGGGACGTAAAGCTGGGATGCAAGGACGGGACGCAGCGCCGGGACGCAGCGTGCCGCGGCTGCGCCGCGATACGGACTTGAAAGCGCAGGCTCTGCGTGCTAGAATACACCCGACGATGAGCAAAACCAAGCCCCCCGTACCCCTGCAGAACAACCCCAGCGCCATTCAGAGCATGTTCGGGGACTACTATCTGGAGTACGCCTCGTACGTCATCCTCGAACGCGCCGTGCCGCACATCATCGACGGGCTCAAACCCGTGCAGCGCCGCATTCTGCACGCTATGGAGCGCATGGATGACGGCCGCTTCAACAAGGTCGCCAACATCGTCGGCGACACGATGAAGTATCACCCGCACGGCGATGCGTCCATCGGCAGTGCTCTCGTCACGCTGGGGCAAAAGGGGCTGCTGATCGACACGCAGGGCAACTGGGGCAATATCCTCACCGGCGATACGGCGGCTGCTCCGCGATACATCGAAGCCAGACTCTCGAAGTTCGCGCAGGAGGTCGTCTTCAGCCCGAAGGTTACCGAGTGGAAGCTCAGCTATGACGGCCGCAACAAGGAGCCTGTCTCGCTGCCCGTCAAGTTTCCGCTGCTGCTGGCACAGGGGGCACTGGGCATTGCCGTGGGTATGAGCTGTCTGATTCTGCCGCACAATTTCAATGAGCTCATAGATGCAGCCATCAGTTACCTGCGGGGGCAGGAGTTCCGCCTCTACCCGGACTTTGCCACGGGCGGCCTTCTCGACGCGAGCAACTACAACGACGGCACCGGAAACAGCCGCCTGCGCTGCCGCGCCCGCCTAGAGGTCGTCTCCAAAAAGCTCATTCGCATCACGGAAATTCCCTACGGCACGACGACGGAATCGCTCATCCAGAGCATCGAGGCGGCGATGGACAAGGGGAAGCTCAAGATTGCCAAAATCGAGGACAATACGGCCGCGGAGGCCGATATCCTCATTCACCTCAATCCCGGCAGTGAGCCCGAGAAGCTTTGCAACGCGCTCTACGCTTTCACCGAATGCCAGGTGAGCATTTCGCCGAAGGCGGTTGTCATTGTCGATCGCAAGCCCGTGTTTATGGGGGTGAGCGAGATTCTCAAGCTCAATGTCGATCACACGAGAGAGACGCTCAGGTCGGAGCTGGAGGTGAAGCTCGGCGATTTGCAGGAGGAGTGGATGTTGGCGAGTCTCGAAAAAATCTTCATCGAGCATCGCATTTACAAGGTGCTGGAGGAGAGTGAGAGCTGGGAGCAGTCTCTGGCCGAGATCGGCGAACGGCTCGCGCCTTACGTCGTCGATTTCATCCGCCCGGTGACTCGCGAGGACATCATTCGCCTCACGGAAATCAAAATCCGCAAGATTGCGAAATACGAGATTCACGAGGCCGAGAAGCACATTGCCGATCTCGAGGCGGATATCGAGCGCTGCCGCCGCGATCTCGCTCAGCTCACCCGATACACCATCCGCTGGTTTGAGGGGCTGCGCAAGAAGTACGGAGCCGCCTGGCCCCGCCGCACGGAGTTGTGCGAGTTCGACAGTGTCAGCCGCGCGGAGGCCGCCGTGGAGAATGAGACGCTGTATCTCGACGATGAAGGCTTCGCCGGCTACGGCGTTCGCAAGGGCACGGCCATCGACAAGTGCTCGACGCTCAGCGATGTGCTGACGATTGACCACCAAGGCACCCTCTGCGTGCGGCGCATTCAGGAGAAGTTTTACGCCGGGCGCAAGCTGCTGGATATCCGCGTGCTGCGCCCGGACGACGACCCGGTCTTCAACCTCATTTACCGCGACGGCAAGGACGGCAACACCTATGCCAAGCGCTTCCGCATCGGCGGCTTTACCCGCGAGAAGGAGTATCAGCTGACGCAGGGTACGCCCGGCACGCGCATTTTCTTTTTGAGTGTCCACGGAAGCGATGAGGAGAGCGCGGCGGTGTCCGTCAACGTCTACCTCAAGAATCAGCTCAAGCGTCTGCGCCGCCCGATTCCCTTTGAGTTTGCGCGGCTGCGCATCAAGGGTCGCGCGGTTTTGGGCAATATTGTGACGAAGAATCAGGTCGAGCGCATCAGCCGCATCATGAACAGTGCCCCGAGCAGCGCGAATGCCGACGATGCGGTCGCGATCATGCCCGATCCGCCCGCTGCGCGGACGCAGGAGGCCGCCGAGGCCGCGTCGCCGTCGGGCGCCGAGGCCGAGACTCCGGCCGAACGGCAGCAGCAGCTCGATCTCGGGCTTGAGTGAAGGGCTCCGTCGCGGGCGTGAATGACAGGCTGCGCTGCGGGCGTGAATAACGGGCTCCGTCGCGGGCGTGAGCGGCGGAGGAGGCCCCTGCCCTCGGCTTGGTCTTGGCCTCGGCTCGCTCGGTTCCGCCCGCCGCCTCGCTGCGCGGCGTCACCGAGCGTAGCTGTGCATGGATTCAATCTGCGGCAGCAGGTTCACCACCATGAAGGTCACGACAATGGCGGCGAAGGCCAGCAGCAGCAGGGGGCGGCGCCACGACGCGAAGGCGGGGTGGGGCTGCACGTGAAAATAGAGCAGATAGAGCAGCCAAGTCAGCAGTGACCAGACCTCTTTGATGTCCCAAGCCCAGTAGCCGCCCCAAGCCGCATCGGCCCACACGGCGCCGCTGATCAGGCCGAAGCTCAGCAGGGGGAAAGCGAGACGCACGACGGCATCCGCGGCGGCGAGGTCTTGCTCGCCGCGCCCGCGCCGAAAAGACAGCAGGCAGAGGAAGGCCGCCACCGTCATCAGCCCGTAGGCCAGCACGTAACTCGTTACGTGCGGCGCAAACCAAGGAGACTGCAAGGCCGGCATCTGGCGCCAAGCAGCCTGAAGAGGCATGCAGAGAGCCCCGATGAGGGCGAGAGCCGAGGCGGCGGCGAAGCAGCCCGTGAGCTCCAAGTGCCGGCAGCGGCGCATGAAGAGGGCTGCCGGGCCCATCGCCAGCGGGAAGAAGCAGAGCACGTGGCGCATGTTGCCGAAGGGCAGCGCCTCGGCCAAGGCGGCGTTGGCCGCCAGCAGCCCCAGAGACAGCACCCAGGCGACGGCCAGCAGCGCACGAGCAGCCCGCGGCCCTTGCCGCACCGCTGCGGCCGTCGAGGCGAGGCAGGCCAGCAGCGCGGCCGCCGTGAGCACGTAAATCATTGTTGTCATGCCTGTGCGTCCTCCTTTCCGTCGTCTGAGACACGAATATCGTCGCCGGAGGCGCGGGTACCGTCGTCAGAACCGCGGGTTCCGGTCTGAGCGGCCCGCTGAGAAGCGCTTGGGGCGTTGCCGGCGGCGCTGTCAGAGGAGTTGTCAGCGGCGGCGCTGAGCTTCGTGCGGCGGCAAGCGGCACCGCCCCAGCACCAGAAGGCGAGGCTGAGCAGCAAACCGAGCATCCCGCTCATCGCGCAGATGCGGCCGGGCGCGCGCCGCGCCTGCATGATGACGAGCAGCTTGTTGCCCATCGGGCGATAGCTCATCAGAGAAATCAGCCAGCCCTTGCATTCGATCGGCTCATTGACGCGCAGCAGCTCCGTCCGGCTCTCGGGCATGCCCTTGTAATCCGTCTGCAGCTCGCAGAGCGCGCGGTACTCCTTCACCGTCGGCGGCATCTGCATGATCAGCCTCGGCGTCTCGCCCGGCAGCATCAGGAAGGGGCGGTCGATGCCCGGCGCGGTTTTCAGATCGGAGAGCGGCCACGATTCATCGCCCAGCCAAAGGCGGCCGTCGCGCAAGCTCAACTCCTGCGGATTCTCCCAGCGTCCGTTGTGCGCCGACGCGATCTCGTAGCGCGTCACATCATCGTAAAAACTGACCTCAAACTCCTTCACCGCGAGGGAGAAGCCCAGAGGCCACTCGCGCCCGTCCTCCGTTTGTACGGACGATGCTCGCACGGAAGCGTCGGACGGCAGCGCCAGCGTTGCCGTCACCTCACCGCAGAAGTCCAAGTAGGCGCCCAGCGCCACCAGAAAGACGGACACATGCGACATGGCCAGCCACAGACGCGGCGTGAGCAGTCGCATTGCCAAATAGCCGAAAATGGCCACAAAAAGCAGACCCGTCAGCGCCGTGCAGCCCATGCCGACAGCCCCGGCCCACATCGCGCCGCCCTTCTGCGCCAGCTCGACGGCGCCGGCACCGTAGCGGAACAACACCGCTACGCCGGCCAGAGCGAGAAAGGCCAAGACCATGCCGACAATCAGGCGCAGCACCTGCCCCGCAGCGAGGCGCATCGCGCCCCAAAGCGACAGCATGGCGCCGATCACCCCCAGCAGCAGCATCGCGCCTCCGCGATACACATCAGGAGCACCCAATCGCGGGAACCCACCGGCAAAGAGCAGCACACAGACGGCGCCGATCAGCATCAGAGTCGCCTTGAGAGACGTTTTCATCATTGAAGCTTGTCCTTATGCACCGAGCGCACACGAAAGTCGGCCGTCGCTCACCGAAGGGGTGCGGTACCGCCGCCCTTCCCGCACCTCACCAGTTCCAAGAGATATCGACGACGCCCAGCAGCGTTTCGCGGTTCTGCTTATCGAAGGTCGGGCTGCGATACATCGCCCCCGCATAGTAGTCGATGCCGTGGTAGCGCACGCCGAAGCCTAGGCGCACCTCGCCCTGCCACGGCTCGCGGGAACACTTCGATTCAAAGGAGTGAAACACGCCGCCGTCAATGAACATGTCGCGCGCCACGTACTTCACCCCGCCGCTCATCACCATGTAATAAGACGCGCGCGAAGGGTTGTAGCGCGTCGGCTCGATGAGCGAAACACCGTAGTCGCCCGCGGCATTGCCGCAGTTGGCCGTTGCCGGCGGCAGGTTCACGCCGATGCGATAGGTCGCGCCGATACCGGCGGCAATCGCCACCGTGCCGACCTCTTCGCGCGTGTAAATCGTTGAATCCGTCTGCAAACCGTTCGCGCACTCACACTCGAGAAACTCCAAGCGGTAATCCTGACGCGAGGTCAGCTGCAAGGTCACCTCCGAGGGAATCTGGTGATGCCAGCCTCTCCATTGATCCATGCCGCCGAGCTCGTGAATGAACCACTGGCAATCCTGGGCGATCGAAGGCTTGCCCGTCACGCCCAGCTGAAACTCGAAAGACGCACCGAAATCTTCGCCGCGCATCAGGTAGGCGGCGCCGACCGCCATATAGCCGGCGTAGGGGTGCTCGTTGGGGTAATAGTAGCGCGAGTTTGTCTCCGGCGTGTAGATATTCTGCGTCAGGCTGATGCCCCACCAGCGGTGCCGCTGCTCGTCGATGGCCTGCGTGTAGTCGATGCGCGTGCCGTGCGTGTAATCGCAATCCGACCCGAACGGCGAATCATTCTCTAAAATCACGCGGAGATTGTGGCGGGGATCCGTTGTGTACCCCTCCTCGCCCGGCTGGGGAATAGGATTCCAATACCCGGCGGCTCCGGCAGCCGCTGCCATGAGGAGAACGGGGAATAAGCTCATGCCCCTCGGTATACACTCCAAGGCGGCGCCTGTCAAATCAAATTACGGAGCCACCCCCCTTATGACACAGCTAAGCCCGATCTCTCCGAGCCTATGTGTCAACATTGCCATAGAAGAAGCCGCCACCGACACGCCAAACGCTGCCTTTCCAAACGCTGCCTTTCCGAAATCCGGGCTCGCCTCCCCGACTCTATTGACCTCTCCTACATCGTTCGTCGCATATTTTTCAACACAAGCATATTTTTTTGCTTGACTTTGTGAAAGGATCAGGTAGAGTAGCACCAATTCCATCACACTCTTCATCGCATGAAAAAGTTTCTTTCTCTCTGTGTAGCTGCGACGGTCGCGGCATTCGGTTTCGTCTCCTGCAGCGGCGGCGGTGACAACGGCTCGGGCTCACCCCTCACCGTCAAGGGCTTCAAATCCGGTAGTCGCCAGATAGTCTTCAACGCTGCCTCGCAAATCAGGGTCTACTCCAGAGGCGATTCCGTTGAGGATGCGCCCGATCAGGGCGAGACTCGCTGCGACGTACACGGCTATCTCGCCACAGCCGCGAGTTCGTACAGCGTTGAGGTCATCTATCAGGTGACGATGGATGAAGAAAGCGGAGCCATCACTGCGGGCAGTCTGAATATCACCTTCGACAATTATACCCTTGAAGATATCAACGAGGATACCGCCCTGCTGGCGGATCTCGGCGTGCGGGTGAACGGCGATGATGATGAAAATGGTGATAACGCGGCAGCCGAAGCGTTGGCACAGGCACCGATCATATTCGAGATCGACTACACCTCGTGGACGGCGCGCAGCACGGTGGGCGTTTTCGACCCGAACAATAACGCTGACGGCGAAAACGACCCCGAGGCTAACAGAAACAACAACTTCAACGTTTACGTCCGCCCGCGCTGATCGCCGATTCGGCGTCTAAGCGCAAGACTTTCCGCCTTTCCGCCCCTGCTCCGCAATGGAGCAGGGGCTTTTCTTTGTCGTCCTGCGAGCCCGAATGCGCCGTAGATACGGCGTTGCCGCGCGCCTCATGATGTCATACAGCGTATAAAAAAAGACGAACGGATAAATATGCTTGACTCTCCGTCACGGAAAACTAGAATGGGTAAGACGCTCAAACAATAAAGCTCAGATCATGACCAAAATCTTCATACCCGGCCTCCGTCTCGCCTCCCTCGTTCTCGGCTCGATGCTCGTCGTCGGCACACCTCTGCTGCTGACTTCCTGCGGCGGCTCCGGCAATTCCGCTGCAAATGCCCAAGCCGGCAGCCTTTTTGACCAAATCAGCGGCTTCCTCAACGGCACAACCCTCCTGACCATCCGAGCAACGGCAAACGTCGAGCTCAGCTGCAACAAGGGTGAGGCGGAGGACTTCGACGGCACGAGCAAGGTGACCCGCGGAGGATGGGTGCGCCTGAGCGACGGCTACTACATCGACGTGAACATATCCTGCGAGATTCTGAACAACAACACCGCTGCTCTCGAGGTCGAACTGAGCAACGAGATCACCCCGGCGCAAATGCGAACCCTCCTGACCGACATCGGCATTGAGCTCTCCGAGAACATCAGTGATGAGAGCCTTAGCGAGCAGGCTCAAAATCCGCTAAAATATCAAATTACCCTCTCCCAAGCCACGGGCTTCACGAAAATCGTGCTGCCGAACAAACAGTTTGACGCCTCCGCCCACCTCCGTGCCTGCTCCCTTGAGTTCAGCGCTCTCTGAAGCGCCCGCCGCAGCGCGTTGAGCCACCCCAGACGTCCGTTCTCCCTCCATGAGCGCCGACCAGACGAGCCTTGCTCCGGGAGAAAGCGCTCTGCTCTGTGCCGTCTGCGGCCCCATCAGCGACGAAGAAGTCCGAGCTGTCGGTATCGTGCTTCGAGACGAAGAGGGAGTCTTGCGGCAGAGGCGCCGCGCGCTGGCTCTCCTGCACCCGCCGTGGACGGAGCTCGCGGCGCGGTATCGGCAGAGCGGCACCGTGCGGCAAGCAGCCGCACGCATCGAGAGCCTGAGGGCCTCGGCCGAAAGAAGCGGCGGCAGCCCGCCCCGCGGCGAAGCCCTCCTCGTGGCCCGCGCGAGGCAGGCTCTGCTCGACGAACGGCAGAGCGACTTCGCCCGGCACTTTGCCCGCTACCTCGCCCTGCCCTCCTACCGCTCCCCGAAGCTCCACGAAGCTGACTTCTGGTCGGGGGTTCTGGGGCCCGGCCTCGAGGGCAGCGAGCTTGTGCACAGCCGACCCGCGCGGCAGCGCATCGCCGCGCACATCGCTCTGAATTTCGCCTTCTCGGCCATGCCGGCGCAGTGCTGCCTGAGCGACAAAGCCGCCCTCTCGGGGACAACGGAAGCCGGCGACAGCGACTGCGAGCTGAGCATCGTCGAGGCTCTGCGAACGGGAGACCTCGATACCCTGCGCCGCCTCAGCGGCCGAGAACCCGACGGGCTCGCGGCCGCCGCTCTGCACCTTCTCCGCGGGCAACTCGCAGAAGCCCACCGCCTCTTCGCCGAAAACCTGCCGGCTCGGCGCGAAGAAGTGTCCGCCAATCCGGCCCATCTGCCGCTGCGTCTCCACGCCATCATCGCAGCGCTCGGAGCCGGAGCCCCGTCCGAGCTCTGCCGCCTGCAAATCGAGCTGGCCTACTACAGCATCGACCGCGTCCTCGACCTCTCCCAAAACGGCGCGCGGGATTACATCAGCCTGCTGGACAACCTCGCGTGGCTGGAAAGCGCGCGGCGCCGCTCCGGCAAGCAGCTGCCGCGCTCCCGCGGCGGCGTCTCCCTCATCCCCATTCTCTGGGGCTTTGCCTGCCTGCCCGACGACGTGCGGCACGGCATGCCCACCGACAAACTGGCAGCGCGCCTCGGCGCTCTGGCCGCCGCCGGGCAACCCGCCATGGCCGCGCACGGCGCCGCCGCCCTGCGGCGCCTGCTGCCGCCCGAAGCCCCCGAGCAGAACCTCCTGCGCCCCCTCTGCACGGCCCTGCCCGGCCTCAGCCCCATCGGCAGCATCAGCCTCACGGCAGGCAGCGAAGACGGCGAAGACGGTGAAGACAGCGATGACGAAGCCATCGCCCACGTCCTTCCCGGCCTTCCCGCGGGACAGCTCTACTGGGACCTCCGACTCGCCCCCGGAGGCGCAAGCATCAACCGCATCACCCTGCGCCTCAGCAGCGATGTCCAAGACGCCGGCCGCACTCTCGACCTCAGCCCGCACCGCCTCAGCGCCGTCACCGCCCTCATGGACGCCGACGACCGCCGCCGCATGCCTCTGCTGCGCGAACTGAGCAGCTCGGCCGGCAGGCAGCTCGACATGGCCGCCAGCCTCGCCGGGCATCCCCGTCTGCGGCTCGAGCACGACACGCCGTCCGGCCCCGCCCTCAGCCCCGTGCAACTCCGCGCGAGCCGCCCCAAACTGCGCGTCATCCGCCGCGGATCCGGCGTCGAGCTCAAGCCCGACATCCGGCTCAACCCGGGGCTCATCCTGAAGCGCAGCGAGGGCGAAATCGAACTCAGCGCCACCGGCGCCCGTCAAAAGCGCTTCTGCGACGAAGTGCTCAGCCACGGCAGCCGGGGCAGTCTGAGGCTCGAGAAGCCCGATCCCCTCGAGCTGCAAGAGCTGCTCAACAGCCTCGCCGACAGCTTTGAACTGAGCGGCAAGCTGCTGCCCGACGACGCGCCCCGGCAAAAGGCCGAGCCCGAACTCAGCCTCGAAGCCGACTACCACGGCGGCACCCTCAGCCTCCGGCCCCGCCTCAAGCTTCTGCCCGACGCCCTCGGCAGCGTCGAAGCCGGGCAAGGCCCCTCGCGCATGCTCATCGCCACCAAGCGCGGCCCCATCGGCGTCACCCGAAATCTCAGCAGTGAAAGACGGCTCATCCGCCAACTCGAGCAGCGCTGCCCCGCGCTTGCCGCAGAGCAGCGGGACGGCAGCTCGGGCAGCGGCATCCGGCTCAGCGATCCCGCGCGGCAAACGGAGCTGCTTCGGCAGTTGAAAGACGCCGATCTGCACCTGCAGTTCACCTCAGCGCAAAGCCTGCAACTCATCGACACCGCCGACCTCGCCCTCGACATCCGCAGCGAACGGGGCGAAAGCTGGCTGAGCATCGGCGGGCAACTGCGCGTCGATGAGCACAAAGTCATCGAACTGAGCGCCCTGCTCAAGCACCCGTCGACCGCGCCGCGCAGCGGCGACAAACAACTCATCTACACCCCCGAACTGCAGCACGCCCTCAACTGCCTGCGCCAACTCGCCCGCCTTTCCCCGGCGCAGCAACTCCGCCTCAGCCGCGCTGCCCTGCCCGCCCTCTGCGACCTCTTCCCGGAACAGAGCGACACCCTCATGCAGGCCCTGCAACAGAGCCGCCAAAGCCTTGCGGAAGCCCGCAGCGCTCCGCCGCCGAACGGCCTCGCCGCCACCCTGCGCCCCTACCAGCTCGAGGGCTACCGCTGGCTGCTCGAGCGCACGCGGCTCGGCATCGGCGCCTGCCTCGCGGACGACATGGGGCTCGGCAAGACCATCCAAACCCTCGCCCTGCTGCTGGAACGCGCCGACGGCGGCCCCGCCCTCATCATCGCCCCGCTCAGCCTGCTGGGCAACTGGGAAGCCGAAGCGGCCCGCTTTGCGCCCGGCCTTCGCACCCTCAACCTGCGCGACATCGGCACGGAACGCGCCCCGCAAGACCTGCGACGCACCCTCGTTCTGGCGAGCTACGGGCAAGTGAGCGCCCGGCCGGAAAGCGCCGCCGGGCAACACTGGCACACCCTCGTGCTCGACGAAGCCCAAAGCATCCGCAACCCCGGCACGAAACGCGCTCGCAGTCTCTTCACCCTCCAAGCCGACGCACGCCTCTGCCTGAGCGGCACCCCCGTCGAGAATCGCCTGCTCGACCTCTGGAGCCTCATGCACTTCCTCAACCCCGAACTGCTCGGCAGCGAGAGAGACTTCAAGCTGCGCTACGGGCACGGCGAACGGCTCGACGAGCTGCACCGCATCACCGCCCCGCTCATCCTGCGCCGCACGCGCCGCCAAGTTCTGCCGCAGCTCCCGCCGCTCACGGACATCACCCTGCCCGTCACCCTCGGGCGGGAAGAGCGCGCCCTCTACGAAAGCTGCCGCCGCCGCGCCCTCGAGCGCAGCCATCGACAGCGCGGCACCCTCTTTGCCGAACTCACGCGCCTGAGGCGCCTCTGCTGCCACGGCAGCCTCGTCGCGCCCGACTACCAAGGCCCCTCCGCCAAGACGGATGCCCTCATCGAACTGGTTGAAAGCCTGCGCGACGCCGGGCACCAAGCCCTCATCTTCAGCCAGTTCACCGACGTACTGGACATTGTGGCTCAGCGCCTCGACCCCCTCGGCATCAGCTACCTGCGCCTCGACGGCCGCACCGGCACCGCCCAACGCAGCGAGCTCGTCCAACGCTTCCAAGCCGGCGAAGCGCAACTCTTCCTCATCTCTCTGGGCGTCGGCGGCACGGGCCTCAACCTCACGGCCGCCGGCGACGTCATCCTGCTCGACCCGTGGTGGAATCCCACCACCGAACAACAAGCCGCCTCGCGCGCCCACCGCCTCGGGCAGCGCCGCCCCGTCACCCTCTACCGCCTCTACGTCAAAGACAGCGTCGAAGAGCGCATCCTCGCCCTCCAAGAGCAGAAACAACAGCTTGCCGACACGCTCATCGGCGAAGGCAGCCTGCCCCTCGAAACCCTCCTCAGCCTGCTGGCAGACTGACCATCACGGCGCCCGCCGCAGCCGAGCTCAGGCAGAACGACGGCTCCGTCGATAGCGCCTGTAAACAATCAGACCGACCCAGAGCAAGAGCTCCAGAAGCAAAAGCACCCCCACCACCTGCGCCGTCACGCGCGTCTTGGGGAAGAGAAAAAGATTGAGAGCCAGATCATAATCCGGCCGCTGCGTCTCCTCGTAAGCCATCCAGCAAAGCGGCGTCAGCGTCAGCCCCCAAGCCAGCAACAGCAGAGAAACGCGGCGCACCACCGGCGCCAGACCGCCGATAAACACAGCCTGAAGAATCAAAGCCATAGCCAAGCCGCAAATCAGCCCGTGCACGATACCGAAGCACATCACCTGCTCTGCCCCCCTCGCCAACAACACCAGAGCCGCCGCAGCCAGACCGCCGAAAATCATCGTCATCAGCAGCACGCCGAAACCGAGCAAAGCCGCATCGAGAGCCACCGTGCGGGCACCCTCACCGGGCGTCGCAGGCTCCTTTTGCTTCATCTCCTCGGTCGTCTCCTTGCTCATCAGAACGTATCACCGCGCACTCTAGCTCATTTTATCCCACAGGTCAAGCATCTTTTTGCTCACCTTCCCGGCGTGTGAGTTGCAAACACAAAATATTGAAGCCGAAAAATTGTATAGGCTTGAGTCCTTCATCTCTCAGAGAAGCAGTCCGAGCATGCTCAACCCATGATATCCGAATCGAGCGAATCGAGCCTATCGCGCCGCCGCGCCGGACTGAAGCGGACGCGGGAGGGCATCACCCTTTCGGATGAGCTCTCGCGCAGGGGGTGTTTGCGCGAACGGGCAACGAGCACCTCGACGAGCAACGATTGACTGCGCCGAAAAAAAGGGAGTCCCGAGCGGGACTCCCTGATGAAAGGGGCATGAGAACCCAAGGCGAGGGCGCCGTACGGCGGCGAAGGCCGCGCTCGCGACGGGGCAAGCGGCGGAGCCCGGTGCCGCGCGGTATCAGCTGTGGGGCTTGACCACGGCGATCTTGCCGGAGCGCGTGATCATGTCCACGTCGTAGTCCTCCATGAGGTTGAGGAAGCGAGCGAGGCGGAACTCGCCGCCCGAGATCTCGATGGTGAGCGTGGAGCGCGTGGCGTCGAGCACCTTGGCTCCGAAGATGTTGCAGAGTTCGAGAATCTCCTGCTTCTTCTCGCCGAAGCGCACGCGCATCAGCACGATTTCACGGTAGACGGTGGGTACGAAGCGGAAGTCGGTCACCTCTACCACGTTGACCAGCTTGCTGAGTTGCTTGATCACCTGGTCGAGCTTTTCGCGGTGCTCGTTGACGTCGATCGTCATGCGCGAGAAACGGGGATCCTCGCAGGGGGCGACGTTGAGCGAATGGATGTTGTACCCACGGCCTGAGAAGAGGCCAGCCACGCGAGAAAGCACGCCAAACTTGTTTTCCACAAGGACGGATATCGTGTGCGTATGCTTCGAGTTCGGCAAAATGTTTTCCATGGCGGGGATCATTTTACTCAAAACGCCAGTCTTCGTCAAGTCCGTAACCGACAGAGGACTGTGCCGGCTCTCAGAAATCCTGCGGCATCGCCCCGCACCGCCCCCTTCTCCCCGGGCTCGCGCCGCACGCAAAAGAGCGTTTACAAGTTGCGGCTCTCGTGGTACAAGTGGCGCAGAGATGAAAGCGGCGGAGAAAACCAATGTCATGCGTTTGCTGGAGCAGAAGAAAATTCCCTTCAGCTCCTACACCTACGAGAGTGAGCAGGCTATCACCGGGCTGGAGGTGGCCGAGCGCTTGGGGCAGGATCCCGCACAGGTTTTCAAGACGCTCGTCACCACGGGCCGCAGCGGCGCTCATTACGTGTTCGTGATTCCCGTGGGGGCCGGGCTCGACCTTCGCAAGGCGGCCAAAGCCGTCGGTGAGAAGTCTCTCGAGATGCTCAAGCAGAAGGAGCTGCTGCCGCTCACGGGTTACGTGCACGGCGGTTGCTCGCCCATCGGTATGAAAAAACACTTCCGCACGGTCATCGACGCGAGCGCCCGCAATTTCGAGAGCATTATTTTTTCCGGCGGCCGCATCGGTCTGCAGGTGCAGGTCGGTCTCGAGGAGCTCTCGCAGCTCGTGCGTTTTGAGACGGCGGATCTCACCACGGCACTTATCCACAACTGAGGGCTGCTCTCTCAACTGCGTGCGGCTCTCTCAACTGCGTGCTGCTCTCTCTCAGCGAAGCGCTGTCCCCTCACGGCAGAGCGCGACTCACTCTCAACCGGGTGCGGCTCTCGGCCGGAAACAAGTCTGCCGCCGGCAGCCAACAGATATGCAACGGCGCGCCCGCGAGTTGTGTCATGAACTGTACATGAGCACTTGATTCCTCATGATAACATGATAGACTCCGTCTAAACCGCAACCATGAACACACAGGACATCAATGAGCAAATCGCCGAACAATCGGGCTGGGTCGCCGCCGTCAGGTCAGAGATGGCCAAGGTCGTGGTGGGTCAGCATGAGCTGATCAACCGACTGCTGCTGAGCCTGCTCTGCAAGGGACACGTGCTTCTCGAAGGCGTGCCGGGCCTGGCCAAGACGCTCTCGGTCAAGGCGCTGGCCGGAACGATGCACGCGGCCTTCTCCCGCATCCAGTTCACCCCCGATCTTCTGCCGGCCGACTTGCTGGGAACGATGGTGTACAACCCCGAAGAGCGGGCGTTTACGGCCAAGAAGGGTCCTGTGTTCGCCAACCTCATTCTGGCCGACGAAATTAACCGAGCCCCCGCCAAGGTGCAGAGCGCTCTGCTCGAGGCCATGCAGGAGCGCCAAGTGACGCTGGGTGAGACGAGCTATCCTCTTCCCAATCCCTTCCTGGTGCTGGCCACGCAGAACCCCATCGAGCAGGAGGGCACTTATCAGCTCCCGGAAGCTCAGCTCGACCGCTTTCTCTTCAAGGTGGTCGTGAGCTACCCCGCGCGCGAAGACGAGCTTCAGGTGCTGCGCATGATGAGCAATACCGGCGCGGCGCCGACGACGCAGCCGGTGCTCTCGGTCGAGGAGCTCGATGCGTCGCGCCGCCTGATGAATCAGATCTACATAGACCCGGCCGTCGAGGGCTACATTGTGGACCTCGTCCGCGCCACGCGCGAACCCGAGCGCGTCGACCGCGATCTGGACGGCATGGTGCGGGCGGGCGCCTCTCCGCGAGCCACGATCAACATTGCGCTGGCGAGCAAGGCTCTGGCCTTCATGAATCGCCGCAGCTACGTCAAGCCTCAGGACATCAAGGATCTCGCCCACGACATTCTCCGCCACCGCATTCTGCTTTCATACGAGGCGGAGGCTGCCAGCGTGACGAGCGACATGGTCATCGACCGCATTCTCTCGAAGGTGCCGGTGCCGTAACGGGCTCGGCGCGCGGCGCGGCTGACGCTTCCGCCGGTATTGCTTCCGCCGATTGCTTCGGCCGATTCCGGCGGCGTGGTCGGCAGCAGGCCGGGCGCCGGAGCTGCGGCTTTCAGCGCCAGGCCGAGCGGGAGAGCCGGCCTTTCGCCGCTGTCTTCCCTCGCCCGTTTCACACTCTCTTCACTTCCCCAGCCTCATGGACAGAACTCAGCAGATCATGCAGAAGGTGCGCCGCATCGAGATGATGGCGCGCAAGCTGACGACGGCGACGTTTGCCGGCCAGTACCGCTCCAGCTTCCGCGGGCAGGGTCTCGACTTCGATGACTTCCGCGAATACCTCCCCGGCGACGAGCCTCGCTTCATCGACTGGAAGGTGACGGCTCGCACGGGCACGCCCTATGTCCGCAAGTTTCGCGAGGAGCGCGAACAGAATCTGCTGCTGGCCGTCGATGCCAGCGGATCCATGGGCTATGCTTCCGGCGGCGTGAAGGACACCAAGCTCGAATACGCCGCGCTCATCGCGGCGGTGCTGGCTTACAGCGCCGCTCAAAACGGCGATAAGGTGGGGCTGCTGCGCTTCGGCCACCAACCCCACTTCTACCTGCCCCCGGCCAAGGGCATGAAGCAGTGCCTGCGCATTGTGCGCGAGATTGTCTCGGCTCCGGCGCAGGGAAGTGACGACACGGTGGAGGCGGTGGCCGATGAGATTCTCGGCACGCAGCGCAAGAGTGCGATGGTGTTTCTCATCAGCGATTTTTTCGCTCAGCCCGACAAGCGAGCCATCGGCAAACTCAGCTTCCGCCACGAGCTGATTCCCGTGCGCGTGAATGATCCCGCCGAGCTGGAGCTGCCCGAAGCGGGGCGCGTCTTTTTGCGCGATCCCGAGACGGGGGAGATTCTCGCAGCCAACCTCAATGCTGCTCTGCGAGCCAAGCATGCCGCCGCCGTGGAAGAGCATCGGCGCAGCTGGAGCCGCGTGTTTGCCCAGTTGGGCATCGACAGCCTCGATTTGCTCACGACGCAGGATTTCATCCCGGCGCTGCGCCGCCTCTTCGCCCAACGCAGTCGCCTCTTTGCCCGCTGATTGCTGATGACCATGCCCTCCTCCGCCACCGACATTCTGGACGCCATCCCCGAGCTGCAGGCCGACCTGCCGCCGGAGACCTTTGAGGTAAGCCACTTCTGGCTTCAGGTCGGCCTCGGTTCCGCCCTTGCCGTCGCTCTGGCTTCTCTCGCTCTTTTCTTTTGGCAGCGACGGCGAAGTCGGCAAACGCAAGCGGCACCGACGCCGGAGGAGCTTGCCCTGCGCGCTCTCGATGCACTGGGGCAGAAGCGGCTTTCTCTGCGCGACTTCAGCATCGAGCTCTCGATGCTGTTGCGCGAGTATCTGACCGGAGAGACGCAGGACCCTGCCCTCTTTGAGACGCACGAGGAGTTCAGCCTGCGCTTCAACGCCTTGGAGAGCATCCCCGCCGTCTGCCGCCGCGACCTTTTCTCCCTGCTGGAGGAGCTTGCGGCCGTCAAGTACGCCCCCGGTCAGGCTGAAGACAACGAACAATGCGTACAAATGCTCGCTCGTGCGCGAGAAATCATCGTCCGCATCGCGGCGGCGCAGCACGCCGCCTCAACGGCCGCCGCGGCCCAACACCACTCATGACTGCATCTTCCCATCTTCTGTTCGCCGTCATCACGCCGCCGGACGCCGTGCGGGAGTTCTCCTTCGCGCACCCGGAGCTTCTCTTTCTGCTGCTCCTCGTCCCGCTGCTGCTTCTGCTGCGCCGCCGCAGCGGCAGCGCCACCTGCGTCATCCACCCCAGCATCCGCTTTGCGGCGAGTGAACTCAGCCGCCCCGCCACTCTGGCCGGGCGCCTCGGCCCGATTCTGATGTCTCTTGCGGCGGCCTGCCTCATCGTGGCTCTGGCACAGCCCCGCTGGCTCAACCACTTTGAGGAGAAGACCGTCAAGTGCATCGACATCATGGTCGCCTGCGACCTCTCGGGCTCGATGGGGGAGGAAGACATGAGCATCACGGCTCAGGATCCCTACGGGCGCCGCATCCGCCGAACGGTCGATCGCCTCACGGCCGCCAAGTTCGTCATCAACAACTTCATTGACGGCCGTCCCCATGACCGCGTCGGCCTTGTCGCCTTTGCCGGCAAGGCCAAGTCCTGCAGCCCCCTGACGCTCGACCACACGCTCGTGCGCTACATTCTCGAGCATTTTTACCTCGGCGACAGATTCCGCCCGGGCTACATCCGCGAGCAGGGCACGGCCATCGGCACGGCTATTGTCTCAGCGGCTCTGAGGCTCCGAGATCCGGAAGACGTCGGAGAAAAAGGCGACCAAGGGCTGCCCGAGAATGAGCGCGCCAAATCCAAGGTCATCATTCTGGTGACGGACGGCGTGAGCAACATGGGCAGCATCTCTCCGCAGGATGCCGCCCGCGAGGCCGCGAAGCTCGGCATCAAGATTTTCCCCATCGGCATCGGTCAGGATCGCAGGCTCTCTCAGTACACGGCCAACATCAACAGCATCGACGAAGAATCGCTCAAGGAGATTGCCGCCATCACCGGCGGGCAGTATTACCGCGCCAGCAGCGGCAATGAGCTGATGAAGGCTTTTTCCGATATCGATCGGCTCGAGAAGTCGGATATCAAACAGCGAGCCGTCACCACGGTTCGCGAGCTCTTTTACTGGCCGCTGGCTCTGGGCTGTCTGCTTCTGGCTCTGAGTATCCTTCTGCGCAGCCTGCGCCCCGCACCCGCTCCCTGACTTTTTTCTCTCCGCGACTGACCCCCGCCACCTTCGGATATGTCTTTTCTCTACCCCTACGTGCTGCTTGCTCTTGCGCTGCCGCTGATTCTGGCGGCGGTGATTGTCACGGCTCACCTGCGCCGAGGCAACGGATGGCGCCGCTTGGTGTCCGAGGCCCATGAACAGGAACTGGTGCGGCGCCGCGCCCCGTGGCGCGTCCTGCTGCCCTCCGTTCTGGCTCTCTCCGCTCTGGTCTGCGGCATCATCGCGACGGCGCGCCCGATCAACGGCTACACGGCAGGCCGCAGCAGCACGGGCGGTCGCAACCTGCTCATCGCCCTCGACATTTCTCGCTCGATGGAGACGCCCGACGTCAAACCCTCTCGCCTCGAAGCCGCCCGCGCCGCCGCATACGAGCTGGTCGACGCGCTGCCGCAGGACAAAATCGGCCTCATCCTCTTCTCCGGCGAGGCCGACCTCATCATTCCGCTGACCTACGACCACACGGCTCTGCGCGACACGCTCGCCCAAGTCAACCGCGAGTGGGCGGGCTACGGCGGCACGAACTTCGGCAATGTGATCAAGTGCGCCCTGAGTGTGTTCAAACGCAGCGCTCCCACAAGCTCCAACGCGCTGATCATCTTCAGCGACGGCGAAGACACCGTCGGCAGCTCTCTCGCCATGGCTCGCGAGGCCAAGCAGAACAACTTGCTCATCATCACCGTGGGCGTCGGCACCGAGGCCGGCGGCGCGATTCCCGATGCACGCAACAGCAACGGACTCTACACCGACGGACGCGGCCGACACGTCATCAGCCGACTCGATTCTCAAGCGCTCCGCCAATTCTCGGATGCAACGGAGGGCAGCTTCCTGAAGCTGGAAAACGGATCCGACCTCACCGGCTTCATCCGCGAGGCGATCGCCGACATTGACCGACACGAAGAGCAAACCGACGACAGCAAGGTGCCCCGCGAGCTTTTCGGTTATTTTGCCGCGCTTTCGCTGCTGCTGCTTGTGGCCGCCATCATTCTGGGGACGGAGTGGAAGCGCGCCCGGCCCATGCAGAGCCTCAGCAGCTTGGCGATTCTGCTCGGCGCAACGCTCATGGCAGCAGCCCCGGCGCAAGCGGCGCCGAGCGCCGATGCCGTCGACGCCTTTCATCGGGGGCTGAGCCTGATCGGCGACAAGCCGGACGAAGCGGCCGAAGCCTTCTCCGAAGCCCTGCTCGATGAGGATACGGACATGCAGGCAGCCGCGCTCTACCAGCTCGCACAGATCGACGCCCGAGCCGTTCTGAAGTCGCTGCGCAGCCTCTACGGTGCGGAAGAAGACTCCGCGCAGGCGGCTAACGCCGACAAGCCCGACACCAAGACGCCGACGGCCGACGAGCTCCGCGCCGTCGTCAGCGATCTCGACAAGGCCATGAACGGCTACAGACAGGCAGACAAGCTCCATCCTCAGCGTCAGGAGGCTCGGAAGAACCTCGAAAAGCTTGAAAAACTCCGACGCGTCCTCGAAGAAGAAATCGAAAAACTCGAGCAGCAACAGCAACAGCAACAGCAACAGCAACAGCAACAGGATCAACAGGATCAGCAGGATCAGCAGAATCAACAGAATCAACAGGATCAGCAGAATCAACAGAATCAACAGGATCAGCAGAATCAACAGGATCAGCAGGATCAGCAGAATCAACAGGATCAGCAGAATCAGCAGAATCAGCAGAATCAACAGAATCAACAGAATCAACAGAACCAGCAGAACCAGCAGGATCAGCAGAATGACCAACAAAGCTCTGATCGCTCCGATAAGGATCAAAAGTCCCGAGCCGAAGAGCAGGCGGAGAAAGAGCAGAAGGCTCGCGAACGCGAACAGCAGCAGCAAAAGCAGCAACAAAAGCCATCTACTGAGCCCAAGGACGAACAAGCCGAGCCGCAGCAACGTAAGGGAGCAGCGGATCAGGCCGACGAAAAGCGCAAGGAGCGCCGACGCGCCTCGGGCGTGCTCGAAATGCACGCCGATGAAGAGTCCGGCTCGCCGATTCCGCACAGCAACGATTTCAATGCCGCTCCCGACAAAGACTATTGAGTTTTTTGACCCCTGTTCACCACCCCCTCCCCTTTTCCCGTCATGAAAGCCGTCATCACCTTCCTCACGACCCTCCTCGTGCTGCTTGCCCCTCGGGCAGCTGCCGATCTTCAAGCGAAATGGTCCACCGAAGCGGCGCTGCCCGGCGAAGGCGTCTACCTTCTCCTGATCAGCGAGTCACCGACGCCCGACGCCTTTCGGCTGAAACAAAGATTGTCCTTGCCGAACGCTCGCGTCGACAACAGCTTCAACGAGCAGAGATCGAGCATCGACATCAGCAACCGCCGCTGCATCAACGTCCGCGGCATCCGCGTCATTCCCGACAAACCCGGCACCGTTGAGCCGCAGGAAGTCGAGGTGCAGTTCGACAGCGGGCGCAGTGAGAAAGTCCGCATTCCGGCGTTGACGGTTCTGTCGACGGCCGACATTCAGTGGATGAGCCAGAAGATTCCCGGCGGAGGTCTGCCGCTCGGCGGCGGACGGGTTCTCAAGGAGGTGCGCTACGGTTGCCTCTGGTATGTGCCGGAGAAGGAGTATTACGCCAATCAGCCGGTTGAAGCGCGGCTCAAGCTGCTTTTGCCCTTACAACCGGTTGACTTTGTTGCGCCGGCCGTTCCCCAGATGCAGTCCGTCGACGTCCGCGTGGCCTCTTTCGGCCCGGCATCGCTCAACAGCCGGCCATCAGTCGCGTATGCGGACGGGCAGGACTGGTGGAGCATGGACTACAAGGGTGAGTTCATCCCCACCGGCAAGGGCTCTCAGGTGGTTCAGGGTGAGACGATCATCTGCCACCGCCGAGGCATTGCGGAGATGACGATTCCGCTCGCTTCGCTGAAACTCAGCGTTCTGCCGCTTCCCCCCGGCGCTCCGGCGGACTTCAACGACATTGTCGGCCAGTTCTCCGTCAAGAGCAAGAGCGACGCGACTTATCTGGCCATGCACGAGCCGATTGAAGTCGAAATCACCGTCACGGGCGACAGCGGGCTGTCATACCTGCCCTGCCCCAAGCCCGACGACGCTTCGGCCTGGAAGCTCATGACGCCCAAGCCGACGCGGCGGGAAATCCGCAACGCTGCCGGCGAGCTCACCGGCGTCACCTTCTCGATTCTCATGCGCCCGACGGCCGAGGTTCGGGGCATTCCCTCCTTTGGCTTCAGCTACTTTGACCCCCAACTTCAGGAGTATCGCACCGCTGCCAGCGCCCCCATCCCGCTGCCGTGGAAACAGACGGAAAACGCAGGTAGCGCGTCCGCCGGGCAGAAGGCTGCCGCACCGCCCGCCAAGGAGGCAACCGTCGTTGAGATGACGGATATTTACGGATACATGCCCGAGGGGACTTTCTCCTTCATGGCTCTGCCGCGTTGGGTCTGGCTGCTGTTGTATCTGCCGGGGCTGGGGATTTTCGCGGCCCTGGACATCGGTGCGCTGTATCGTTTTGTTTCGGCCCGCGCGGCGAAGGGCTCGGGTGAGAGCGCCCTGCGCGAGTTGGCCGCCAAGGAGAATGACCTCGACTTCCTGCGCAGTGCCGGCAGTCTCATTGAGAGCCGCATTCCGGCGGCAAGCCTGTCGCCCGAGTTGAAGGATATTCTGGCTCGCCGCGATGAGTTGGCCTTCCGGCCGGATTCGGAGCAGACGCGCATCAGCGCTGATGAGCGCAACCGCATCCTGCGCCTGCTCCGCAAGGCCATCAGCACAACAGCGGCTCTCGCGCTGGCCCTCGGCCTCGCGCTGGGCACGCCCTCCTCGGCCGAGGAGTCCGCCCAAGCGCCGTCGGCGGCACAGGCTCCGGCACAGGCTCCGGCACAAGCTCAGGCAAACCCGGCCGCGCCTGCGGCTCCGGCTGTCGGCAAGGAGATAGCGGCGGCGGAAATCACGATGCAGGAGGCGCAGAAAGCCTACGAAGGCGGGCAATTCAGCCGAGCCAAAGACATCCTGCAGCAGATTCTAGACGGCAAATCCGCGCAGAGCGAGCAGGCGGATCCCGCCCTGCTCTACTACAACATCGGCAACTGCGAGTACCGGCTCAAGCGCCCCGGCTATGCGGCGCTGGCCTACGCGCGAGCGCTGCGCCTCGACCCGGGCTTCGTCGAGGCGGAGAAAAATCTCGCCTTCGTGCAGCGCCTGCAAGGCGTTCCGATTCGGCTGCGCAGCACGGGTGATGAGGTCTTCACCTTCCTCAATCGCTCGCAGCTTTACGCGGCGACGATCATCGTCACGGCGGCCTTCCTCTTCTGCGCTGCTCTGCTGGCGGTGCCCGGCAGGCGCCCCCGCCCGTGGCGCAACTTCCTCACGGGGCTCTTTTTGGTGCTCTCCGTGCTCTGCGTGATCAATCAGGTCTACTACGCGACGCGCAAGACCCCGGACTACGTTGCCGATCCGCCGGACAACCTCGTCTACCTCGTCCGCGACAGTCGCCTGAGCAACTCCGCCACGGAATCGACCGCCGACAGCCAGACGCTCCCGGCCTCCACCCCGCTGCAACGGCTTGCCGTGCGCGGTGACTGGAGCTACGTCGAAGACGCCGCCGGCAACCGTGGCTGGATTCACGGCAGAGACGCCGAGCCGCTCAACCCGGAGGGCTCGGAGGCGCGCATGCCTCTGTCGCTGCGCTTCTGATTCGCACAGGTCATTGTTTTCCCGGCGCTGACGCCTCCCCTGCTCCTCGCGTTCTCTCCGTTTTGTCCCAAGCTCTCGCCGCATTTGCCGACCATGAATGAAACGACACCGGCCATCTCTCCCGAAGCGGGCTGCAACCCTGCCCCGGCCGAACAGGCAAGCAGCAGTCGGCGTCCGCGCCTGCTGCGCCTGCTGAGCCGCACGCTGCACCTGCTCAACCTGCTGTTGCTTGTTCCGGCGCTGCTGTGGCTGCTCGGGCTGGCCGTCTGGCAAACGCTGAGCCTCTGCGTCACGCTGCCGCTGCTGGCCGTCGTTTGGCTGCAGCGCCGCCGCTACCGCCTCGGCCGCCTTCTCTGGCTGCCGGTGGCGGGCGGAGCGGTCTACTTCATGCTCCTGCCGCCGCCGCATCCCGCAGCTTGGCAAAAGCCTTGGGGACGCGAGCCCGGGCTGAGTCTCGAAGGCTCGGAGCTGGTGGTGGAGAACTTGCGCGATTTCCGCTACCGCAGCACGGAGGACTACGATGTACGCTACCGCCGCGCGGTGTATGATCTGAGCAAACTCACCGGGGTGGACTTTGCGCCCTGCCATTGGGACGGGCACGAGTTTTTCTGCCACACGATGCTGGTGTTCAACTTCAGCGACGGGCAGCACCTCGTTGTTTCACCCGAAACGCGGCTGCCGGAGGGCGAAGAGCAAAACGGACTGGCGGGGCTCTACAAGCGCTACGGCATTCTCTACGTTTTCGGCAGCGAAGATGACATCTTCGCCCTGCGCAGCAACTACCGCCATGAGGATCTCTATCTCTTCCCGATGAACGTGACGCCCGAGCAGGCTCAGGCGCTGCTGCGGCACATCGTCGCCATCGCCCGACAGAGCAGCGAGCGGCACGAGGCTTACAACACCCTCACCGACAACTGCTCGACGGCTATTGTCAAAATCTTCAGCCCGATGCGCAAGCTCATCCCGCTGCAATACCGCCTCCTGCCGATCAACAACGGGCGCATTGCCGAGCTGCTCTACCGCTTCGGGGGCCTCAAGGCTCGCGAGGGAGAGAGCTGGCAGCAGCTGCGCGAGCGCTGCCGCGTCGGTTACGACATCACCCCGGCACCGGGGCAAAGCTACTCACAGGCGCTGAGGCTCCGCACCGAGCACCCGGACGCCGAGACCGCGGCCCGGCCCTGAGCCGCGCCGCCCCCGGCTGACGGCGGAGGGCGGCACCTGCACCCGTTCCGCAGCCTCCTGCTGCCCGGCCTACAGCCTCCTGCTCCACGTCCCGCAGCCTCCTGCATTTCGTCCCGCAGCCTCCTGCATTTCGTCCCGCAGCGGCCTCGCCCCGTCCGCGGCGGCTCTGCCTGCGCGGCGCCGCGAGCGAAAACTGTTGCCTTTTGTCGCTTTTGCTGTATACTCCCCCGCGCATGCTGACCATCAAGAACCTGACCAAGGCCCACGCCGGGCGCACCCTCTTCTACGAGACCGAGCTCGTCGTCAACTGGGGCGAACGCATCGCCCTCGTCGGCCCGAACGGCGCGGGCAAATCCACCCTCTTCCGCATGATTCGGGGCGAAGACAGCCCCGATGAGGGACAAATCGTGATGGATGACTACGCCGTTGTCGGCTACCTGCCGCAAGAGGCGGGGGACCCGAGCGACCGCACGGTTCTCGAAATCGCCATGAGCGTAACGCCCGACATGGGTGAAGCCATCCGCACCCTGCGGGAATGCGAAGCCAAGGGCGACAACAGCAGCGACAGCTACGCCCACGCGACCGATACCTTCATCTCGCACAACGGCTACCAGCTCGAACCCAAGGCGAAGAAAATCCTCAAGGGTCTCGCCTTCCGCGACGAGGACTTCAACCGCCCGGCGCGCGAGATGAGCGGCGGCTGGGTCATGCGCGCGCATCTCGCCCAGCTGCTGGTGGCCGAGCCCGATCTGCTGATGCTCGACGAGCCGACCAACCACCTCGATCTCATGAGCCTGCTGTGGCTGCGGCGCTACCTGCTCAATTACCCGGGGGCCATCTTCATGATTTCCCACGACCGCGACTTCATGGACGAACTGGTGGAGACGGTCTACGATATCGAAAACGCGGAGTTGGTGCGCTACTCGGGCAACTACACGCGCTTCCTCGAACTCAAGGAGCAGCGCTACGAGCTCCAACTCGCGGCTTGGCGCAACCAGCAGCGCGAAATCGCGCACTTCGAGGCATTCATCGAGCGCTTCCGCTCCGTCGCTTCCAAGGCGGCTCAGGTGCAGAGCCGCATCAAGCAGCTGGAGAAGATGCGCCGCATCGAAAAGCCGCGTCAGGCACGCAAGATATTCAAGTTCATCTTCCCGCAGCCGCCGCGCAGCATGCAGCGCGTGCTCGAGCTGGAGAAGGTGGGGCAGAGCTACGGCGAGCGGCGCATCTACAAAAACCTCGATCTGCTCATCGAACGCGGCGATCGCATCGTGCTCGTCGGCCCGAACGGCGCGGGCAAATCCACCCTGCTGAAGGTTCTGGCGGGCGTCGTTCCCATCGACGCAGGCAAGCGCATCGTCGGCACCACCACGCGCATCGGCTACTTCTCACAGATGCGCTCGGAGAACCTCACGCCCAATTTCACGGTGCTGGAGGAAATCATGAAGGCGGATCCCGAACTGCGCGAGGAGGAAGCGCGCGCGGTGCTCGGCTCCTTCATGTTCCGCCGTCAGGATGTCGACAAGCGCGTCGAGGTGCTCTCAGGCGGCGAAAAGTCGCGCCTCAGCCTCGTGAAATTCCTCGTCAACCCGCCCAATCTGCTGCTGATGGACGAGCCGACGACGCACCTCGACCTGATGAGCGTCGAGGCGCTCTGCCAGGCGCTCAAGAACTACCAAGGGACGCTCGTGTTCATCTCGCACGACGTGCACTTCATCCGCTCGCTGGCCGAAAAGACCCTGCACATCAACCACGGCACCGTCACGCCCTACGCCGGAGGCTACGACTACTACCTCGAGAAGTCGGGCATCCTCAATGACCAGACGGCGATGGACGTCTGAGTCCGCCTCCGCCGCGCTCAGGCCTCGGCCGGAGGCAGCAGCTCGCTGAGCCCGGCGCGCGTCAGGATGTCGCGCAGCTGCTCGATGGGGCGCTGCGGCCAGAGCTTGTTGGCGACGGGGCTTGCCGGGCTGGGGTGCAGCAGGGTGCCGAGCGTGAAGTCGCGCCCGGGCAATGACGCTGCCGCCGTTTCAAGCTGTTTGAGGGCGTAGGCGCCGATGCCGATGAGGCAGCGGGGCTGCAGGATCTCGATGAGGCGCACGAGGTGGCGTTGGCAGGCGGCGTCGATCTGCTCGACCTGTTCGCGGGGCAGCTGCGCCGGCGTGATGTTGGAGCCCGTCTCGCTCATCCAGATCAGCGGGCAGTAGTTCGCCACGTAGGCGTGGGCAAAAAAGTTTTCGGCGCTGCCGTAGAGCTTGGCAAAAAGCCCCCAGAGGCGGCGTCCGCTCACCTCGGAGCGCGGGCAGGCAAAGCCGAGAATCGGGCGTTTCGGGTGCATGGCGGCGGGTTGCCCGATGAGCGCCATGAGCCCCATCCACTGCGTCACCGCGGCGATTTCGCCGAAGGGGACGCCCGTTTGCGCCATGCCGAAGGGGCCGGGGTTCATCCCGAGGTAGAGCACCTCCTTCCGCCCCCCTCCGCCGAAGGCGCGGATGTATGCCTCGTGCCCCGCGCGCGCGTACTCCAGCGGGTTGTAGGTGAAGGCGACGGGGGGGCCGAAGCTCAGTTTCTCCATCTCTCGGCTCAGCTCGCGGGCCGCCGCCGTCAGCTCGTCTGTCTGCATGAGGCGATTGTAACACAGAGAGCCTCCGTTGACAACAATATCAGCTTGAAAAGCGCTCGAGCTTCGAGTAGAATCAGCCCGTGAAAGTCATCGCGATAGCAAACCAAAAGGGCGGCGTCGGCAAGACCACCACGGCCGTCAACCTCTCTGCGGCTCTGGCGGCCAAGGGCAAACGCGTTCTGCTCATCGACATGGACTCACAGGCCAACGCCAGCTCGGCGCTGGGCTTTGAAGTCAGCAGTGACCGCAGCCTCTACCCGGCTCTCATCGGCGAATGCCTGCTGGAAGATCTCATCATACCCGCCAAACGCCGCAACCTCTCGCTGGTTCCGGCCCACATGGATCTCTCGGGCGTCGAGGTCGAGCTGGCCTCGGAAGGCAACCACCTCACCTGCATGCGCGACGCCATGACGGGGCTGCGCGAGCGCACGGATTTCGACTACGTTTTTCTCGACACGCCGCCCTCGCTGGGCGTGCTGATGACGGCCTCGCTCTGCGCCTGCGACGAGGTTCTCACGCCCATGCAGTGCGAGTTCCTCAGCCTCGACGGGCTCTCGAAAATCCTCTACATCATCGAGCAGATTCGCGAGAGCGGCGCCAACCCGGGCATCATCCACGAGGGTGTTCTCATGACGATGTTCAACAACACAAACCTCGCCAATCAGGTCGTCGCCCAAGTGCGGGATAACCTGCCCGACCAACTCTACCGCACCATCATTCCGCGCTCCGTCCGCGTCGCGGAGGCTCCCAGTTTCGGCAAAACCATCATGGAGCACGATCGCTACGGCTCCGCCGCTCTGGCCTACCGAAACGCCGCTCAGGAATTTCTGACCCGCCACACCAACTGACCGCGCCGCACCCGGCGACGGCCGCTTGAGGCGAGCCACGCGAGGCCATGCTCGACTGGATTTACCCCGTCACCTGCGAGCTCTGCGGCGAGCGCAGCAAGCTACCCATCTGCGACGCCTGCCTCAACAGCCTGCCCGCCGTTCCCAAACCCATCTGTCTCTACTGCGGCGCGCCCGTTGTCGGCGGACAGGACGACGCTTGGCACTGCCGCCAGTGTCAGGCACGCCCGCGCAGCTTCCACTTTGCCCGCTCGGCACTCGTGAATGACGCCACCGTGATGAAGCTCGTGCACGACTTCAAATACCACGGCGCGGCCTACCTCGCCCGCGCCTTCGCCGAGCTTCTCAGCAGACTTTGGGAGGAGACGCCGGAACTTGAGGCGCACAAGGACTGGGTGCTCGTGCCGATTCCCGCCAGCGGAGAACACCTCAGGCAGCGAGGCTACAACCAAGCCGAGCTGCTGGCCACCTGCTTGGCCAAGCTCCGCGGGCTGAACGTCCTCTACCCCATCAAACACGTACCGACGGGCGTCAGCAGCCAGACGCGACTCGCCTCAAACGCGCGGCAGCGCAATGCCCTGCGCTCCTATCAGGCCGCCCGCAAGCGCGCGTTGCCGCCGCACCTGCTGCTCATCGACGACGTCTACACCACGGGCTCGACGATTCGCGCCTGCGCCAAGGTGTTGCGCCGCATCGGCGGGGCCAAGGTCATCGGCGCGCTGACCTTGCTGCGCATCGTTCGAACGAGCGGCTCACTCCTCTGAGCCCCCGGCGCGGCGGGGAGGCGGGCACCCGACCAC
>DXFQ01000140.1 GCA_019114365.1 Candidatus Parakkermansia intestinigallinarum
CCACCGCCCCCGCCGACGGCACCGCTGACGCCACGGCAGACGCCACCACCCCCGCCGACGGCACGGCAGGCACCCCCGCCGGAGCGGCAGAAAGCGGCAGCAGCTCGAACCTGCGCGGCTACGAACCCTCCTCCGCCGGAGCCGGGCATGAAGTCGACGCCTCGCGCTTCCGCACCAAAACCAAAACCGTCCGCGTCAACGGCCGCAAGCGCACCATCAAACTGCGCCACAAACTGCCCGAGCCCAAGCTCCTGCGCAACACGCGCACCGGCGAATACATCGACCCCAAAGAGCTCCAAAAGAAACAGAAAAACAAATGAGCCGCGTCGAAGCGCCGCAGCAACCCCCCGAAGCCGACATGGCAGATGAAGTCAAGAGCCGCATCTACTTCGGCAGCGACGAAGGCGCCGCTGCCGCCGCTGCCGCGCAAGAATTCGCGCGCCTCGGCGGAGACGGCGACGGCTGGGGCAACGAAACCATCGACGGCAGCGCCGCCACCGCGGACGAAGCCGTCGAAATCCTGAGCCGCACCATGTCCGGCCTGCAGATGATGAACATGTTCGGCGGGCGCAAAGTCATCTGGCTCAAAGGCGCCAACTTCCTCGCCGACAGCCCGCAGGGCGCGCGCAGCGAAAGCGTGCAGCAAGCCCTCGAAGACCTCGCCGACTGCCTCGGCAACCTGCCTGCCGACACCTACTTCATCCTCAGCGCGGCGGAAATCGACAAGCGCCGCAGCTACTTCCGCAAACTCGGCAGCGTCGCCGAATGCTGCGAATACACCCGCATCGACATCAGCAAACCCGGCTGGGAATCCGAACTGGCCACCCTCACCGTCCGCCTCGCCAAAGAGCGCGGCCTGAGCTTCGAGAGCGAAGCGCTCGACCTCTTCGTGCACCGCGTCAGCGAAAACTCGCGCCAGATCGCCAACGAACTCGACAAACTCGACGTCTACCTCGGCACCGAGCGGCGTCGCGTCTCGCGCACCGACGTCGAACTCATGGTCGCCGTCTCGCGCACCGGCGTCATCTTTGAAATCTCCCGCGCCATTGAAAGCGGCGACTGCCGACGCGCCGTCCACCTCGTCAACGAGCAACTCAACCGCGGCGAGCAGCCCGTCGCCATCATGCGCGCCGCCATCGTCCCGACCGTACGCAACCGCTTCACCGCCCGCCTCCTCATCGACAGCTACAAACTGCCCGCCGACAACTACCGCCGCTTCGAAGCCGCCCTCGCCCAACTCCCCCCCGAAGCCCGCCGCCTGCTCCCCCTCAAAAAAGACGGCAGCCCCAACGCCTTTGCCCTCTTCGGCGCCGCACGCAGCTGCGGCAAACTCAAACTCAGCAAAGCCCGCCGCGACCTCATCGCCTGCGCCCGAGCCGACCGCGCCCTCGTCTCCACCGGGCTCGACGGCCGCGACCTGCTGCTCAAACTCATCGCCATGCTGACCGCCTGACATGCCCTTCACCCACCAGCGCAGCTTTGACGTCATCGTCATCGGCGGCGGGCACGCCGGCATCGAAGCCGCCCTCGCCGTCTCCCGCCTCGGCGGCAGCGTCGCCCTCGTCACCCAGAACCTCGACACCATCGGGCAGATGAGCTGCAACCCCGCCATCGGCGGCCTCGCCAAAGGCCACATGGTCTGCGAAATCGACGCCCTCGGCGGCGCCATGGGCCTCAATACAGACGCCACCGCCATCCAATTCCGCACCCTCAACGCCTCGAAAGGCCCCAGCGTCCGCGCCCCCCGCGCCCAGTGCGACAAACTCGCCTACCGCGCCCGCATGAAATGGGTGCTCGAAACCGCCCCCGGCCTCCAGCTCTTCCAAGGCGAAGCCATCGACATCGCCACCGATCGGGGCCGCGTCACCGGCATCTGCACCTCGTGGGGGCAGCGCATCGAAGGCCGCGCCGTCGTCCTCTGCAGCGGCACCTTCATGCGCGGCCTGCTGCACGTCGGCATGGACCACCTCCCCGGCGGGCGCCTCGGCTGTGCGCCCAGCAGCATCTCCGCCTGCCTCGCCCGACTCGGCTTCCCCCTCAGCCGCTTCAAAACCGGCACCTCGCCGCGCGTCAAAGGCAGCACCATCGACTTCGCCGCCTGCGGCCTGCAACCCGGCGACGAGCCCCCGCCCCTCTTCAGCCGCCGCTCCCGGCGCTGCCTGCACAGCAGCACCGAGCCCCACTGCACCCTCAACCCCTGGGGAGACGCCGACTTCGAGCTGCGGCAACTCCCCTGCGCCATCACCTACACCCACCAAGGCACCCACGACATCATCCGCGCCAACCTCCGCTACAGCCCCCTCTACGGCGGCGTCATCGAAGGCACCGGCCCGCGCTACTGCCCCAGCATCGAAGACAAAGTCGTGCGCTTCGCGGACAAAGACCGCCACCAAATCTTCATCGAACCCGAAGGGCGCAGCACCGACGAATACTACCTCAACGGCCTCTCCTCTAGCCTCCCCTACTTCGTGCAGGAAGCCATCGTGCACAGCATCCCCGGGCTAGAAAAAGCCGAACTCATCCGCCCCGCCTACGCCGTCGAGTACGACTACGTCCCGCCGACCGAACTCCTGCCCACGCTGGAAACCAAGTGCATCGGCGGCCTCTACTTCGCCGGCCAGATCAACGGCACCAGCGGCTACGAAGAAGCCGCGGGGCAGGGCCTCATCGCCGGCGTCAACGCCCTGCTCCAACAGCGCGGCGAAGAAGCCCTCATCCTGCGGCGCGACCAAGCCTACATCGGCGTCATGATCGACGACCTCGTCACCCGCGGCACCGACGAACCCTACCGCATGTTCACCAGCCGCGCCGAAATGCGCCTGCTGCTGCGGCAGGACAACGCCGACC
>DXFQ01000141.1 GCA_019114365.1 Candidatus Parakkermansia intestinigallinarum
GGTGCCCGCCCCGTCTCCACCCCCGCCCCGATGAAGCAGAAGAAGGCTGACGATGACGGCGAGGGCGAGATCGAGATGGAAGGCGTGGTCTCTGCCGTGCTCGCCGGCACGATGTTTCGCGTGAAGGTGGCCAACGGCCACGAGTTTCTCGCGCACATCTCGGGCAAGATGCGCAAGCGCTTCATCCGCCTCGTCGTCGGTGACCGCGTGAAGATTGAGGTATCGCCTTACGATATGAGCAAGGCTCGCATCACCTTCCGCTTGGGTTGACGACGTCTGCGGCCGCTTTTTTCACCGCGCCGCGCCCGCCTTTTGATCGCCCCTGCACGCTGCGTGCAGGGGTTTTTGTTTGCTCTGAGCTCCGGGTTGGAGGACCCGGCCGGGGAGTCGGCAAGGGGAGCCGACCGGGGGAAAGCGTCCGGCCCCCCTGCCCCCCTCGCTCCCCCTGCCCCTCGCTCCTCCTGCCCTCCTCCTCCCCAAACGGCAAGCGCCCCGCATCCGTACGGGATGCGGGGCGCCGCGAAATGACATCGTCTGATACGCTTGTCTTTACCAGAACAGGATGTAGAGGGCGAGAGTCAGCACGATCACCACGGCACCGAAGATCTTGGCGCGCGCGGAGGTCTTCATCTCGATGATACCCTTGTCCTGCAGGATGACGGCTTCGCCGCCGCGCAGGTGATTGACGAGAGTCATGATGGCGCCGACCAAGCAGATGACCAAGAAGGAGATGGCCATGCGGTTGAGGAAGGAGCCGAGCAGCAGAGTCATCGTCTCGTTGTGCTCCGGAATCGGGATCATCTTGAGGATGCCGTAGACGACGGCACCCAGCGCAATGCCCAGCCAGCCGAAGATGCGCGGGCACTTCGGCACGAAGAAGCCGAAGAGGAACACCGCGAGCACGCCCGGGCTCAGGAAGCCTTGGAACTCCTGAATGAAGGTGAAGATGCCGCCGAAGGCGGGGTTATCCAGATAGGGAGCAATGACGGTGGCGATGAGGGCGAGGACGAGCACGGACCAACGACCCACGGAAACGAGCTGGGCGGGGGAGGCGGGCTTGCCCGTCAGCTCCTTGGCCTTGCCGTAGATGTCCATCGTGAAGAGCGTCGAGGCCGAGTTGAACATCGAGGCCAGCGAGCTCACGACGGCACCGAAGAGGGCAGCCAGCACGAACCAAGCCCAGCCGGTGCCCGGCAGCAGGCGGCGCAGCAGGGTGGCGAAGGCGGAGTCGTAGTGGTAGCCGACCATCTTCGAGGTGACGTTGTAGTCGGCGGTGTTGCTGCGAGCGCTCTCGGTGATCTTCGCATCGATGGCAACCAGAGCTTTGGCAGCCACGCTGCGCTCTTCCGTCGCGGAAGGATGAATGGCCTTGAGGGCGGCGGCAGCTTGGTCGAGCTCGGCCCTCTGCTCAGGCGTCGCCTTGGCGACGTTGGCGTTGTGGCGAAGCTGTTCGACGCATTGGTCGGCCACTTCGGCGCGCACAAGGCGCTCCACCGTGATGGTGTAGATGGGCTCCCTGCCGCTCTTGGCTTTCTCATCGGCCGCGGCTTTCACGACCTGATCGGCGCGGTTATCGGCAATGGACTTGAGGTCGCTGCGGAAGAGGTTGTAGGCCAGAATGCCCGGAATAATCACCACGAAGGGCACCAGCAGCTTGAGGAAGGCGGCGAAGACGACGCCGAGCTGGCCTTCCTCGAGGCTCTTGGAAGCCAGCGTGCGCTGCATGATGTACTGGTTGAGACCCCAGTAGAAGAAGTTCGGGATCCAGAGACCCAGCAGGTAAACCGTCCAAGGCATGGTGGGATCGTCTTCCGGGCGCATCATGTGCATCTTGCCGGCGATGCCGTTGATCGAGGAGGTGGCGTCGCCGTCGTTGAGCGTCCAGAGGCGTGCGGCGCCGTCGGCGAGGGCGTTGCCGGTGCTCTGCATGGCGCCGGCGACATCACCGTTGACCATGTTGGTGGCCGAGATGGAGGCCGAATCAATCACGTCGTGTGCGGTGGCCGGATCGACGTTGCCGAGGGCATTGAGCGCGAAGTAGGCGACGACGGCGCCGCCGAGCAGAAGGCCGGAGCCCCAGATGAGGTCCGTCCAGGCGCAGGCCTTCAGGCCGCCGATGTAGACGTAAACGGTGGCGCAGACCGCAATGATGATGCAGCCCGTCGTCACCGGCAGGTCAAAGTAGACGGAGACCACGGTGGAGCCGGCGTAGATGACGGCGGCGGTGGGCACACCCACGAGGATGAGGAGGTTTGCAATGGCCATCGTCACGCGGGCGACGCCGTTGAAGCGCTCTTCGAGGAACTGCGGGATGGTGAAGACGCCGCGCTTGAGCAGCATGGGCAGGAAGCTGAAGGCCACGATCACGAGCACGATGGCGGCCAGCCATTCGTAGCCGGCGATGGCGATGCCGAGCCAGTCAGAGGCCTGACCGCTCATGCCGACAAACTGTTCGGTGGAGATGTTGGCAGCCAGCAGCGAGAAGCCGACGAGCCACCAGCTCAGGCCGCGGCCGGCCAGGAAGTAATCGGCGGCGCCTCCCTCTTTGGATGCGCCTTCCTCTTTCTTCTTGTCACCGGCGCCGGATTTCCAGATACCCAGACCGATGACGCCCGCGACGACGATGCAGAAGACGAGCATTTCCCACAGGGGCAGCGGGTCGACTTTCTCGACGTTGGCGGACGGGCTCTCACCGGCGGCTGCCGTTGCGGCCTCAGCAGCCGGAGCGGGAGCAGCCTCCGAAGCCGGAGCGGCGTCAGCGGCCGGGGCGGGAGCAGGCTCGGGAGCCGGGGTGACGTCAACCGCCGGAGCGGGAGCAGGCTCGGGAGCCGGGGTGACGTCAACCGCCGGAGCGGGAGCAGGCTCGGGAGCCGGG
>DXFQ01000142.1 GCA_019114365.1 Candidatus Parakkermansia intestinigallinarum
GTTGCTCGCGCCGCTGCCGCCGGTGGCGGAGATTGTTCTGGCGCTGGCGGTGCCGAAGGGGGCGCATATGGATTTGGTGGTGCAGAAGGCGGTGGAGCTGGGCGTGTCTCGCGTTGTTCCGCTGCTGACGCAGCGCACGATTGTGCGCCTCGATGCGCGCGAGGCGCAGGCCAAGCAGCTGAAGTGGCAGCGCACGGCGCTGGAGGCTTGCAAGCAGTGCGGGGTGAATCGCGTGCCGCAGGTGGAGCTGCCGCAGCCCTATGATCGTTTTTTGCAGCGAGGGGATGTGCCCGGTCTGCGTTTGCAGTGCGCGATTCTGCCGCAGGCGCGACCGCTGCGCGAGCTGCTGGAGGCGGCGCGCGCGGACGGGGCGTCCGCCTGTACGCTGCTGATTGGGCCGGAGGGTGATTTCAGCCCGGCGGAGTATGAGGCGGGTGCGGCGGCGGGCTATGCGCCGGTGTCGCTGGGGCCGATTATTCTGCGGGTGGAGACGGCGGTTTTCATGGCGGTGGCGGCGGCTCGCTATGCGCTGGATCGCTGAGGGCTTGGGCGGTGACGGGTGTTTGTCGGTGGCGGAGAGGTCGGCTCGCTGTTGTTGAGGGGCGGAGGATGTGCTGATATGGCTTTTCTGGAGCTCGATCATGTGTGTGTGCATTACCCGGTGCGCTCGACTTGGGGGCGCACGGGTGAGGTGCTGCGCGCGGTGGATGATGTGTGCCTGAGCTTGGAGCGCGGGGAGGTGCTGGGGTTGGTGGGTGAGTCGGGCTGCGGCAAGTCGACGCTGTCGCGGGCGATTATGCAGTTGCAGCCGCTGACGTCGGGGCGCATTTTGCTGGAGGGGGTTGAGCTGTCGGCGCTGCCGGCGGCTGAGGTGAGGCGGCGCCGGCTGGATTTTCAGATGGTGTTTCAGGATCCGTACGCGTCGCTGAATCCGCGTCTGAGTATTTTTTCGACGCTGGCTGAGGCGCTGTCTCGCCGGGCGCCGCTGCCGCGTTCGCAGCGCGAGGAGGCGGTGGCTGCGTTGATGGAGCGCGTGGGCTTGGCGCCGGAGCATATGCACCGCTATCCGCATGAGTTTTCGGGCGGGCAGCGGCAGCGCGTGGCGATTGCCCGCGCGATTGCGCCGAGGCCGGCTTTGCTTCTGGCGGATGAGCCGGTGTCGGCGTTGGATGTTTCGATTCAGAGCCAGATTCTCAATTTGCTCACGGGTTTGGTGCGGCAGATGGGGATTACGATGATTTTTATTTCGCACGATTTGGCGGTGGTGCACTATGTGGCTGATCGTATCGCGGTGATGCGGCGCGGGCGCATGGTGGAGTGCGGCTCGGCTGATGAGGTGTATTTGCACCCGCGCGAGGCGTATACGCAGGAGCTGCTGGCGGCGGTGCCGCGGTGCTGAGGCAGCGGCGGGCGGCGCCGCGGCGCCTATCGCGTCATGCACGGATGCACACGCACTTTTGGCTTGCGGGTTGACTGATCTGTGGCAGAATACGCGCATGCACAAGACCGCACTCTCTCTCTTCGGCTTTGTTGCCCTGGCGCTGTCGGTTCAGGCGGCGGAGTGGCTGACGGATCCCGAGGAGGCCAAGCAGAGGGCGACGGCTGAGCACAAGGCGATTCTGGTGAGCTTCACGGGGTCGGACTGGTGCGCCTACTGCATGAAGCTTCGAAAGCGTGTTTTTGAGACGGAGGCTTTTGAGGAGTACGCGAGCCGGAATTACGTGCTGCTGGAGATTGATCTGCCCGAAAAGGAGGGTTTTGACCCCGCGCTCAAGGAGCGCAATCAGCAGCTCTGCGACAGTTACGGCATTACGGCTTTTCCGACCGTGCTGGTGCTGAGCTGCAAGGGGCATACGGCCGGCGGCTTTATCGGGGGCAGGCCGGGCCCGGATGCGGTGATGCATGCGCTGGCGCCCGGGCTTGAGAATGCGCGGCGCATGGAGCGGATTTACGATCTGCCCGCGGATCAACAGGCCGAGGAGTTGGTGCGTATTTACAAGTCGCTGCCTTCGCGCCTGCGAGGGGCGGCGCGCGGGCTTCGCAGTGAGATTCTCCGGCTTGCGCACAGTGATTCGGAGGCTCTCCGCGAGCTGCATGCCGAGCTGGCGGCCGAGCAGCAGCTCGATGACTTCCGCCGGAGGATTGAGGAGAGCGGGGAATGCCCGGCGGAGGTGCTCCGCAAGCTCGATGAGATGATTGCTCAGAGTATGCCGCAGAATTTGCCCGTGCTGCTCGATGCAAAGTTTAATCTGCAGATGATGACGGCTGAGACGCTCGATGACCTCGAGGCGGCGCGGCAGACGCTGCTTCGCCTCGCGGAGCTCAAGCCGGAGTATCGCGAGAAGATCGAGAGTATGATTCGCGAATGTTTTGCCGACCCCGAGTTGCTGCTCGAGGTGCTCCGGCAGGAGCGCGAACGCTGAGGGCGCCCCGACTGAGGCGGGCGACGAAGTCGGCGACACGGCGGACGGCCGGGGACGCGGCTGAGGCGGACGGCACGGCTGAGGCCGGTAACCATGTTGGCGGCACGGCTGAGGCGGACGGCCATGTTGGCGACACGGTTGCGGCCGAGCGGACAGGCGCCGCGCATTTTTCGCTTGCAGAGGTCTTGCTGCTTGTGCCAGAATGGGGCATGCACAAGTTGATGATGGCTGCGGCTGCGCTGGTTGTTGTTCAAGCTCCGGCGACGGCTGCGGAATGGATGACGGATTATGAGGCGGCCTGTGAGCGGGCCGCCGCCGAAGATAAGATGGTGCTCATCGATTTCACGGGCTCCGACTGGTGCAGCTTTTGCATTCAGCTGCGCTGCGGGGTGCTCGATAAGCCGGATTTTGAGGCTTACGCCCGCGATCGCTTTGTGTTGCTGGAGGTCGATCTGCCCAATAACTCCAAGTTTGATCCGAAGTTGCGCGCAGCCAACGAGGCGATCTGCCGCGCTTTCGGCATTCGCAGTTTCCCGACGATGCTGGTGGTGACGCCGCACGGCGATGTGGCGGGCGGTTTTCTGGGTTATCGGCCGGATCTCGCGGCGGTGCGTGAGGAGTTGGAGCCCGCGCTCGCGAATGCCCGCGCGATTGAGGCGGCGCGGCAGCTGGAGGGCGAGGCGAGGCGCGATGCTCTGATGAGCTGCTACCGGGCGATGCATGAGCGGCTGCGCATCTGCGCGAAGGGTTTGCGTGCCGAGATCATGCGCTCTGACCCGCAGGATGTCTACGGCCTGCGCGACCGGGTGCTCAATGAGCAACAGATGGATGAGATCAACGGCCGACTCGAGACGCTGGAGGATGACCCCGCCGCGGCACGCGATTATCTTGAGGCGCTCTTGCCTTCGGCTCGCCCCGCCAACCGCCTCGCGCTGCTCAATTTGCTCTACCCGCTGCAAATCAAGGCGGCCGATTCGCTCGATGAGCTCGAGGCGGCGCGGCGGACGATGCTGGAGATTCTCTCCTGCAAGCCGCCTTACGCCGAGAGTATCCGCCGCCGGCTGGAGAGCAAGTTTGCCGATCCCGAGGAGCTGCTCCGTCAGGTGCGCACGCAGCGGCGCCTGCGCGGCAACGCAAGGCCGCCGCAGCCCTGAGGCCCGCGCCCGCCTGCCGAGCCCCGACCTTGCGGCGGCTCCCGACCTTGCGGCGGCTCCGGCTGCGGCAGTTCCGTCCGCGGCAGGCAATGCAAGACGGGCAATGCAAGGTGAGCAATGCAAGGCGGCACGCGACCTGCGGCACGCAGCGTCGGTCTAGCGACCGACGCTGCGTGCCCGTTCTCGTTGATGCCGCCTCGGCTTCCTGCCCGGATAGCGCCCCCCTGTTTGCGTCAGCAGAGGCGGGGATTTGCATTTTTTGCTTGCAGTGCGGCGCAACTGTGTCAGAATGAGGCCATGCACAAGATGCTCTTTTCCATGATGTCGCTGGCAGCGATTGTCGCGCCGGCTTTTGCCGCCGAGTGGCTGACCGACCTCGAGGCCGCCAAGAAGCAGGCCGCTGCCGAGAACAAGGCCATTCTCGTTGACTTCACCGGCTCGGACTGGTGCGGCTACTGCATCCG
>DXFQ01000143.1 GCA_019114365.1 Candidatus Parakkermansia intestinigallinarum
CTCCTCGCCCTCGCAGAGCTCGGGAAGCCGCTCCTACGCTCCAAATTCCCTCAAAAAATGGCTTGCGTTGCATCGTCCGGCATGATATAAGATAGTCACGCACCCACTCGTGCTCGGGGGTAAAAAACGCCCTCCCGTGTGTCGAAGAAGGGGTGCCAGCTTAATGCTCCAGATAACACCACAGACCGAGAGGATGGATGGAGAGCTTTTCGGATAGAGGGTTTGCTGGACTTTTCTCTGACCGGCATACTGGCCAAGATTGCTTCTCATCTAGCAGAAAAGAATATACCGATATTTGCCATATCCACTTTTAATACAGACTATGTGTTGGTAAAGGCAGAATATGAGATGGAGGCATTAAGTGTGCTTGGTCAGGCAGAATATCAGATTGTGACAGGGGAATCCGCATGCTGATACGAAGAGAAAATAAAAGTGATTACGAAAGTATTTATGATGTGGTAAAGACAGCTTTTGAGAGCGCTGACCATGCGGACGGCAACGAGCAGGATCTGGTCAATGCTCTTAGAAACGGGGATTCCTATATCTCCGAGCTGTCGCTCGTTGCGGAAATAGATGGAATCATTGTCGGACACGTTATGTTTACAAAAGCGTGGGTTGGAGATATTCCGGTTCTTGCGCTTGCTCCGCTTTCTGTAATCCCAGAGTACCAAAGAAAAGGAATCGGTACGGCATTGGTAAAAGAGGGACATAGGATTGCAGCTGACCTTGGCTTTGCGTATTCTGTTGTACTGGGCAGCGAAAATTATTATCCCAAATTCGGATATGTTCCGGCTGATACCGTTGGCATACAGGCACCCTTTGACGTGCCGAAGAAGAATTTCATGGCATATAAGCTGAGGGAAGATGCACCGGAGGCTTGCGGAGTAATGCGATATGCAGGGGAATTTGGGATTACGTAAAAATTTATTTTGCAGGTGTGTGGCATGAGTGTTATTGAGATTTTGACTGATAAGAAACAGTATCTCGATTTATTGTTATTAGCGGATGAGCAAGAAGATATGATAGATCGTTATCTTTCCAGGGGCAGGATGTACATTCTTGATGATGATGGCATTAAGTGCGAGTGTGTTGTAACCGATGAAGGAAATGGTGTGCTGGAGATAAAAAACATTGCGACAGTTCCGGAGTACCAAGGTAAAGGATATGCAAAAGCGATGATTGATTTTGTTGTCAATAAATATAAAGGACAGTATACCGTTGTGCAGGTCGGAACCGGTGATAGTCCTTTGACGATTCCGTTCTATGAAAAGTGCGGCTTCGTTTATTCTCATAGCTTACCAAACTATTTTATAGACAATTATGATCATCCGATATTTGAGAACGGTATTCAGTTGGTAGATATGGTCTACCTGAAAAGACCGTTATGAACATTTTCCAGTTTGACGAGGTGACGAGATGTACGCACAGACTGCAGTAAAATCCCATATCTTACTCCGTAACGGTGCATACGGCATCGTTATGAGGGGTGTGCAAAAATGCACATGTGCGGATGCATCGTTACGAGATAGAAATGCCCTGCCGTTATGTTGTATCAAATTAGACACGGCAACCGACCCGTGTTGTGGCAGTGGTGCTTTTTTAGTAAGAGCATTGACCGAAGCGATAGATGATTGCAATGGAAACATTGCCGATGAACAAAAGGTAAAGAAAGAGCAAATTTATGGCATTGAAGATGAGGAATATGCTTTTGGATTATCTACTACGAATATGTTAATTCATGGGGACGGCAATTCAAATGTCATATCGGTGGATATGTTTTGTAAAGCATATTATCAACCAAAACCATTTTATGCGGTTGGTCATGGGCGAATAAACATGTTGCTCCCTAAGTTTGAGATGAATGTATATCGCGCCATGTACATTTGTGCGGTAATTAACAATGAGCGATACCGTTTTAGTTATGGAAGAGCCGTTTACAGTGGTGTTTTGAAAGACCTACAAATTTCTCTACCGGTAGATGCTAACGGTAATCCGGATTGGCAATACATGGAAGATTACATTAAGTCTCTTCCTGCTGGCGATAAGTTGGCAAACTTGTGAAACAATAAAAATTCCTACAAAAAACTCCCCACTGTCTTTGCCGATGGTGGGGAGTTTTTGTGGCGTTTTAAAAATCACCTGATGTTGGTGATAGAGCCTTCATAATCTGCACGAGGGGCTCTCTTTGCCCAGCAATCCATCACTGGCTGAAGCTTTTAAATATCTCGGACTGATTGAAAAATGGGGCAGTGGCATCGGGCGTATCAGCCATGCCCTCAGGGAAAGCAATTTGCCGGATGCCACCTATGACAACAATGTTGCCGGGTATCGCAGCTTCCTCCGTGTCACCATGAAACGCCTTCCGGCTCGCTCTGCGCTTCCTTTCGAACAAAACTGTGGGACACATGTCCGGCGGCACTCTTGCGGCGCCGATTGTGTTTGACAAATGAGCCCTTTCGGTATTCAATAGAGACATGAAGCGCCTCTTCGTGCTCGCCGCCTGCGCCGGCTTCCTGACCGTCTCCTGCAGCACCCCGCAGGAGACCGCGCTGCTCAGCATTGCCGACCTTCCGCTCACGAGCACCAAGCCTGCGTCCTTTGATATCGAGCACGCTCCCGTGCGCGCCCACAACCGCTATCTGCTCTACGGCACCAACACCGATGATGAGCGCCGCCGCCGCCTCGGCGACTATTATTACGTGCGCTGGTACGATGCTGATCCCTCTGCTCACGTACGCCTCGTGATGCACTACACCCAAGCGCTCAGCCGCTCCGAGCCGCAGCAGCGCAGTGTTGAGTACCGCGAGCCTCGCGAGCGTGCCGAGGAGCAACTCACCCGATTCTTCTTCAACGGCGAGGAGCGCATCCGCAAGGGAGACATCCTCAGCTGGAAGATCGAGCTGTACTGCAACGGCAAGCTCAAAGACGTCATGCGCTCCTACCTCTGGCGCGAGCCCGGCTTCAGCAGCAACGCGGCTGCCGACTAAGCGCGTTCCGGCATCCGCAGAGCGGCGTTTGTTTGCGGCAGAGCCCGCGCCCTTCCCGCCGTTGAGCTCCGCCTTCCGGGCGCCGCTGAGACCGCGCCCTTCCCGCCGTGGAGCCCGCGCCTTTCGCCCGCCGACGGCGCATGCGCCTCTCGTGCCCCGCACGCCTGTGTTCCGCGCCGAGCGCCGACTTGCGAGCGATGCAATTTCACTTGACTATACCCTCGCGGTAGCGTATCCTTGCGCGCGCATGGGTACGGATATCAAGCTGAAACGCAACTTCTCGATCATCGCGCACATCGACCACGGCAAGACAACCCTCTCCGATCGCCTGCTCGAATTCACCAACACCATCGGTGAGCGCGACAAGCAAGACCAGCTGCTCGACGCCATGGATCTCGAGCGCGAAAAAGGCATCACCATCAAATCGCACCCCGTCACCATGCGCTACGAAGCGCAGGACGGCAAGACCTACGAGCTCAACCTGCTCGATACCCCGGGCCACGTCGACTTCTCCTACGAAGTCTCGCGCTCTCTGGCCGCCTGCGACGGTGCCGTCCTCATCGTCGACGCCGCTCAGGGCGTCGAAGCTCAGACCCTTGCCAACATGCACCTGGCGCTCGACCAGCAGTTGGAAATCGTACCCGTCATCAACAAAATCGACCTGCCCGGCGCCAACCTGCCCAAGGTCTACAAACAGCTCGAAGACGTCGTCTGCATTCCGCACGAAGAAGCCATCCTCTGCTCGGCCAAAGCCGGCATCGGCATTGAAGACGTCCTCGAAGCCATCGTCAAGCGCATCCCTCCGCCCGCCGAACAGCAGGACGGGCAACTGCGTGCCCTCGTCTTCGACTCCGTCTACGACGCCTATCGCGGGGTCGTCTCCTACGTGCGCCTCGTCAGCGGCAGCGTGGCGCGCGGCATGAAAGTCAAGCTCTTCGCCACCGACGACACCTTTGAAGTCAAGGAAGTCGGCATCTTCACCCCGAAAATGCAGGCTGTCGATCAGCTCGAGACCGGAGACGTCGGCTACATCATCGCCAACATGAAATCCGCCGCCGACGTCAAAATCGGCGACACCTACACCAACTGCGCCGACCCCTGTCCCGAACCGCTGCCCGGCTTCAAGGAAATCCGCCCCATGGTCTTTTCCGGCATCTACCCCGTCGACTCCGCCGACTACGAAGCCCTCAAGGCCGCCATGGCCAAACTCCAGATCAACGACGCCGCCTTCACCTACATGGGCGAAAGCTCGATAGCCCTCGGCTTCGGTTTCCGCTGCGGCTTCCTCGGCCTGCTGCACATGGAGATCATCCAAGAGCGCCTGCGCCGCGAGTTCAACATGGACGTCATCTCTACCTACCCCTCCGTCATCTACGAAGTCACCAAGACCGACGGCACCGAACTGCAGGTGGACAACCCCAGCATGCTCCCCGAGCCGCAGGAGATCAAGGAAATCCGCGAGCCCATCGTCAAAGTTTTCATCATGATCCCGAGCGAATACATCGGCGACATCATGCGCATCGTCATGGAGAAGCGCGGCGAAGTCGTCCACACCGAGACCATTGATGACACGCGCGTCATGCTCACCTGCCGCATCCCCATGGCCGAAATCCTCGTCGACTTCAACGACAAACTCAAGAGCACCACGCGCGGCTACGGCTCCATGGACTACGAATACGACGGCTACCAGGCCGCCCAGCTCGTCAAGATGGACATGATGATCGCCGGGGAGCCCGTCGACGCCTTCTCCATGATCGTGCACCGCGAACGCGCCGAATCGCAGGGGCGCGAGCTGGCCCTCAAACTCAAGGAAGTCATCCCACGCCAGCTCTTCACCGTGGCCATTCAGGCCTGCATCGGCGGCAAAATCATCGCGAGAGAGAGTATCTCGCCCATGCGCAAGAACGTCACGGCCAAGTGCTACGGCGGCGACGTCACCCGCAAGCGCAAACTGCTCGAAAAGCAAAAGGAAGGCAAGAAGCGCATGAAGGCCATCGGCCGCGTCAACATCCCGCAAGAAGCCTTCATCAACGTGCTCAAGAGCGGCGACTGAGGCCGCCGCGCGCCCGGCAGACTGCCGAGCACAGCCGAACGTGAGAAGCCCCTCCTGCGCTCCGCGCAGCCGAGGGGCCTCTTCTTGTCGCCCGCCGCCGCACCGCGCACCACCGCGCACCACCGCGCACCACCGCGCACCGTACAAAAGCGAAGAAGGCGAGTGATTCATGAATCACTCGCCTCAGGCAAGGACGAAGCGGACGGGGCTCGAACCCGCGACCTCAGCCGTGACAGGGCTGCGCTCTAACCAAACTGAGCTACCGCTCCTTGTCTTTCTTCGTGCCTCCCGACCTCACTCGCTCCGACCCTCTCAGGCCGTCCCTCGTTTGGCGGGGTGCGCGGTCATTATACTCGCATGCGGGCAGCAATGCAAGCTTTTTTTTGAGAAAAAGTGATGAAAAAGACAAAAAATCTGAAAAACAAGCCCTCGGCCCCTCTCCAACACCGAAAAGCCCCCGCCGAACAGCGAACGACACCGAACCCGCTCAAATAAACTCGCGCTTCGCCTCGCGCGGCAACGCCAGCATGAAACGCTGCCCGTAAAACTTCGACGTAATACGCGAATCCAGCAGCACCACAAGCCCGCGATCCGAGCGCGAACGAATCAAGCGCCCCACACCCTGCCGAAACTTCAACACCGCCTCCGGCAGCGAATAATCGCGAAACGCATTGCCGCCGCGCGCCGCAATATCTTCGCAGCGAGCCTCCGTCAGCGGATTGCCCGGCGACTCAAACGGAATCTTCGTCACAATCACATTCGACAGCGCCTCACCGGGCACATCCACTCCCGTCCAAAAACTATCCGTCCCCAGCAACACACTGCCGATATTCTCGCGGAAGTGACTCAGCATCCGGCTGCGCGTGCGATCCTCACCCTGCACCAGCAGCGGCCAGCCCCGCTCCGCACAAAAGGCCCGCAACTCCGCCGCCACCTGCCGCATCAGCCCGTAACTCGTAAACAGAACAAAAGCCCGCCCCTGCGTCTCCTCCAAACTGCGGCGAATATGCCCGACCAACTCCTGCAAATAAAACTCAGGCTCGCTCGCCGGAGGAGGCGGCGGCATACTGCGCGCCACCACAACACGCATCTGCTCCGCATAATCAAAGGGACTCCCGATGCGCAGCGTCCGCGCCGCCTCCGCCCCGACGCGCCCCGCAAAATACCCCATCCCGCGCTCCCCCGTCGCCAGCGTCGCACTCGTGCAAATACAGCAGCGCCCCGACTCGAACAGCCTCTCGCGCAGCACCGGCGCCACATTCACCAGCGCCGCGCGCAGCACCATAAAGCGCCCCTCCTGCCCGGCACTCTCCGCCCAGTAAACACGCGCGTCCAAGTAGGTCAGCTCAACCATCTCGCGCACCACCTCCGCATAGGCCAGCAGGCGAGCCGCCGTATCCTTCAACTCCGCTTCCGGCACCTCCTCCTCGCAAACCCGCGCCATCGACAGCACCTCGTCCGCCAGAACGCGCAGCGCCGGCGACAAATCATCCTGCGTCCACCCCGGCCGGCGCAGGCGCACCGTCCCTCGGTTCTCATCGAGACGGCAATCCGCGCGCGCCGACTCAAAAAAGAGCTCGGCGGCATTCTGCGCGTCGTCGATCAACTGCAACAAACGCGGCGTCGCGTAGTGGCGCAGCGTCCCCTTGCGCGTCGACGGATTGAAAAGACGCAGCAACTCATACTTCAACTCCGCCTGAGAAAGCGAAGAGCCCAGCTGGTGCGCCGCCACCGTCTCCATCGTATGCGCCTCGTCCAGCACCGCAAAATCATTCGGAAAAATAAAGCCCGGCACCTCGTCCTGCACCTCACTCTCCTCCGATTCGAGCTCCTGCGCCAAGGCCAACAGACCAAAAAACAGCGTGTGATTCAGCACCACCACATCCGCCTCCTGCACGCGCAGACGCGCCGCCTGATACGGGCAGGACGGGCCGCAGTTGCGCAGCGTGCACACGTGATTCTCGCTGCACACCTGTGCCCACACCTTCGGGCTGATCTCCAGCTCCGGCGGCAGCTCCGCCAGCGAGCCCTCGCCGCAATCGCGCGACCAAGCCAGCAAATCGTGCAGCTGCCGCACCTCGGCCTGATTGAACAGATCCGTCGCCTGCTCAATCGCGCGGCGCAGGCGCGTCCGGCAGAGGTAATTCGCGCGCCCCTTGAGCAAAGCCGTGCGAAACTCGAGCCCCAAGGCCCGCGCCACCGTCGGCAAATCCTTGTGAAAGAGCTGCTCCTGCAGATTGATCGTGTGTGTGGAAATCACCGCCTTGCGCCCCTGAGCCAGAGCAAAACGCACGGCCGGAATCAGATAGGCCAGCGACTTCCCCACCCCCGTACCGGCCTCCACCAGCAGCGCGGCGTCGTCGCAGAGCGCCTCGGCCACACTGACGGCCATCGACTGCTGCTCGGGTCGAAACTCAAAATTCTGCGCAGCCGAGAGCACCCCCTCGGGCGAGAAATCATGCAAAACCTGTTCCGGGAGGCCGACCACGGCTCAACAGCGCACAACAACAACTCCCGCCGAGCGGCGCCCGGCGGCGGAACACTCAGGGCAGAAGACGATCACCCGTCGGCGGCACCGCTATGTCCAGCGGCAGATTCGGGAAGTAAGTGCGCAGCGTGTTCACCTGCGTATTGCTGTCCACGAAATACCAGCGATTCAGCTCCGTGCCGCGCATATTGACGCCGGACACCACCTCATCGCGAATGGCGTAAATATAACTGCGGCGTTCCATGCGCTGCATGCGGCCGCTGGCAGCAGGCACGCGCACCACCAGCGTAATGGGCAGCACCACAATGCGCGAGCGATCCGCATCGGCCTGCAGCGCATCCGCCCTCGTAGCGCCCGTGCGATCCTTGAGCACGGGGCGCACCATGCCGGTCGAATGCGCCACGACGTACTCCGAATACGGAGTCCCCACGGAATAGCGCTCAACCACAAAGCCCTGAGCCTTCATCTGCTCGCCCATCTTGCGGTACTGCTCCACCAACGCTCGATCCGCCTGCTGCATGCGCACCCGCGCGGCCTCGTCGCTCTCGCGCTCAATTCCCATAATGCGGCGGGCATTGCTTGCCTCCTGCTTCGGATCCCGCGACGCCAGACGATCAGCCAGCGTGCGGCGCAGCGGCGGGTACATGTTGTCCAGCGCCCATACAAGGTCGCAATTGCGGACGGCAGATCCGTACTCCTGCGCGGCATTGCGCGCCGAATTCGCCGCCTCGGAAACAGCCGCACTCAGCTCACAGGGGCAGAAACAGGCCAAAGCGGCCGTCGTCAACATACAGGACAAAGCTCTCATACCCCTATCCTACCACAGACGCGCCGATCTGCAAGTCTGAAAGACGGCATCCCTCTTCGCCTCAAGACATCAGAGGCTTCTGCCGAAGTCGGCCGCTGCGGGCTCAAAGGGGCTTTTGAGCTTGACCGCCGGGGGGTGCGGCTGCTAAAGTGCCACGCATGAGACTCACTTCTCTACTGACAGGGGGGCTGGCGCCGGCCCTCATCGGTACCGCCCTCGCCGCACCGATTCCGGAGCATTTCTCCGATCGCGCCAAGGAGCTTCTGGCCGACCGCATCGAGCTCAACCGACCGGAGGACGTCGGAGAGATCAAACACACGCTCAACGTCATCTACTTCATCGGCAGCGACGCCGAACCCGTAGCCGACTACGAGCGGCGCATCAGCGAATTGCTCCTCTACCTGCAGCAATTTTACGGGAAAGAAATGGCTCGCAACGGCTTCGGCAACCGCTCCGTCGCCCTGCCCATGAAGGACAACGGCGAGGTGGATATCACCCTCATTCGCGGGCGAAAAAAAGCCGCTGAATACACCTACTCCGGAGCGGCCGCGCAAGCCTGTCTCGCTGAAATCGCAGACTACTTCCGCGAGCACCCGGAGCGCTGCAACAGCCAACATCATTTCGTCATCATGCCCACGCAGCACGACGCCAAGTACAACGATGAGAACCCCGGCGGCGTCCCCTTCTTCGGCTACGGCCGCCACTGCTTCGCGCTCGATTACAAGGAATTCGACCTGCGCCACCTCGGGCAGGACACCCCCTACGGCCATCTGCTCACCAAGTGGTACGGCGGCTTCGCCCACGAACTGGGCCACGGCCTCAACCTGCCGCACAACAACGGCCCCGTCAGCGAGCTGATGCGCCTCGGTACCCCGCTCATGGGCAGAGGGAACTACACCTTCGGCTACAAGCCGACCTATCTGACGAAAGCCTCGTGCGCCGTCCTCGATGTCTGCGAAGTCTTCCCCGGGCTGAACCACCCCGAGCACTTCTATGCCCGGCCGGCGGAGGTGCTGCGCGAAGCCGAGGGGAGCCTCCTTTACGACGGCAAGGTTTTTGAGTTGCAGATCAAGCTGCCGACGCCCGGTGCGCGAGACATCAAAGCCGCCAATGTCTACGTGCAAGATCTGCCCTCCGCCGTGAACCAGGACTATGATGCCGTCGCCTTCACCGCGCAGAAGGAAGACACGGACACCGGGCTGAGCATCCGCTGCCGCATCCCCGCCATCGAGCTGTTACAGCTCTCGGGGAACGAGCGTGAAATCGCCGCGATCTTCCTCTTGCCCAACGGCTTCCGCTACCGCTGGACGGCGGAGTTCAAGGTCTCGGATATCAAGGCCGGGCAGCCCGTGCCGCTCCGCCGGGTGAAGTTCCGCGAGAGCTCCTACTGAGCCGCAGCTCGGTACCGCCTCCTGCTCGCCCGCCCTCCCTCAAGCCCTCGACGCCGCGCCCGCTCGCCGCGTCGGGGGCTTTTGCCGCTCGGGTGAGAGGCTCTCGTGCGCGCGGCCATGCCGGGGCTTGTCGGCCAAGGCTTGCGCGGTTCGGGCTTGTCTGCCGGGGTTTATCGGCCGGGGCTTGCGCGGTTCGGGCGGGTTCGGTTCGGGCGGATTCGGCGGGGGAGGGTTCGGTGCAGGCATGATTTGTCGGGGAAGGATTCGGCGGGGGTGCGGGCGGTGAAGAGCGGCGGAGCTTCCGCGGCCGAAGCCGTCTCATTTTGGGCTTGACGCTGCGCGGGGAAGCAGGTAGCGTTTGTCTCATGAGACTGTTTGCTTTTTTATCGCTGAGTATACTGCTTGCCGCGTCGGGGGCAGTGGCGGCTCCCGTGCCGGAGCATTTTTCGGAGCGCGCACGCGAGTTGCTGTCCGGAGGGGAGGAGCTGAATCGCCCCGAGGAGGTGGTCAAGACGAATCGCCAACTCAATGTGATTTATTTTGTGGGTTGTGATTCGGAGCCGCTGGCGGATTACGAGCGCCGCCTGAGTGAGTTGCTGCTCTACCTCCGCCGCTTTTACGGCGAGGAGATGGCTCGCAACGGCTTCGGCTATCGCAGCTTTGAGTTGCCCCTGAGGGAGAACGGCGATGTGGACGTGACGCTGATTCGCGGGAGCAAGCCGGCGGCGGAGTACCCTTGCACGGGCGAGGCCGCGATGGATTGCCTCAAGGAGATCGATGAGTTTTTCCGCCTGCATCCGGAGCGCAAATTCAGTCGGCATACCTTTGTGATTATGCCGACGCGCTACGACGAGAAGTTCAATGATGCAAGCCCGGGCGGCGTGCCCTTTTTCGCTATGGGGCGCAATTGCTTTGTGCTGGATTACAATGGCTTTGATTTGCGCTACCTCGGGCAGGATACGGCGCAGGGGCGCCTGCTGACGAAGATGTTCGGGGGGCTGGGGCACGAGTTGGGCCACTGCGTGAATTTGTATCATAACAACGGGCCCGTCAGCGAGCTGAACCGTCTCGGCACGCCGCTGATGGGCAGCGGAAATTACACCTTCGGGATGAAGCCGACGTATCTGACGAAGGCGTCTTGCGCGATTCTGGATGTGTGCGAGTTGGTGCCGCAGCCGGAGCTGCCGAAGGCTTTTTACGCGAAGCCGGCCGTGCCGCTGAAGGAGGTGGAGCCGGAGTTGGTCTATGACGGGGAGAATTTTGATCTCGAGCTGCGCCTGCCTGCCGAGGCTGCCGAGTTGAAGGCGGTCAATGTGTACGTGCAGGATATGCCCTCGGGGGTGAATCAGGATTACGATGCCGTGGCTTTCGTGGCGCAGCGGCAGGCCGTTGAGGATGGCGTGGTGTTTCGCTGCCGCTTTTCGGCTGCGGAGTTGGCGCAGCTGAAGGAGGACCACCGCGAGGTGGCGATGATTTTGATTTATCCCAACGGGTTCTCTTACCGTTGGACGGCGCAGTTCCGCGTGTCGGAGCTGAAGGCCGGGCAGAAGGTGGCGCTGAGCCAAGCGGCTCTCGCTGAGATTACGCTGCCCGATTGAGTTTGCTCGCTGAGAGAGGAGAGAGCGGGCGAGAGCGCGCCGGGAGCCCCGCGCGGCTTCGAGGCGGCCCTGCTTCTCCTCCCCGCATGAGCCTATGGGAAAGCCCCGCTTCCGCCTGTGTGCGGAAGCGGGGCTTTGACCGCCACCCGGCGGCGACGCGCGCCCGGCCTTTGCCGAGCGCTGAGCCGCGGGAAGGCTGCGGGGGCAGGGGGCTCAGAAGGGAGAGCCCGGGGCGGGCTGCTGCTGGGTGATGCAGTGGATGGCGCCGCCCTCGATGACGAGGCGGCGGGCGTCGATGCCGACGACGCGCCGCCCGGGGAAGCATTCGCGCAGGATGCCGAGGGCGCGGTCGTCCTCTTTGTCCTGCATGAAGATGGGGACGATGACGCTGCCGTTGCAGATGAGGAAGTTGGCGTAGCTGGCGGGGAGCTGCTCGAGCCTCCAGTCGCGGGCGATGAGGGGCTGCGGCATGGGCAGGGGGATGATGTCGACGCGATGCCCGTCGGGGGTGCGAAGGTCTTGCAGGCGTTCGTTGTTTTCGGCCAGGTTGCGGTAGTGCGGTGAGTGCGGGTCCGGCTCCGTGATGGAGACGACGGCATCGGGAGCGACGAAGCGCACCATGTCGTCGATGTGCCCGTCGGTGTCGTCGCCTTCGATGCCGGAGCCGAGCCAGAAGACGCTCGTGACGCCGAGCAGGCGCAGGAGCTCGGCTTCGATGTCCTGCTTGCTGAGGCCGGGGTTGCGGTTTTCGTTGAGCAGGACGGCTTCGGTGGTGATGAGCAGACCTTGGCCGTTGCCTTCGATGGCGCCGCCTTCAAGGATGATGTCGCTGCTCAGGCGCGGCAGAGCAAGACTGCCGGCAATGTGCTCGGGGATGCGGTTGTCGGCGTCCCAAGGGGCGAATTTGCCGCCCCAGGCGTTGAAGCGCCAGTCGGCAATTTGCAGGCCGCCGTCGCGCCGTTGGGTGAAGATGGGGCCGTGGTCGCGGCACCAGACGTCGTTGGTGGGGTGGTCGAAGAGGCGGTAGCGCTCGACGCCGCGCGCACGCAGCTGTGCGGCGATGCCGCGGTGCAGTTCGGCGGCGGCGTTGATGCGGACTTCGGCTTCTGCGGCGATGGCGGCGGCGAGCTCGGTGTAGCGTTCGATGAGCTCGTCGAGGCCGCCTTGCCAGAGGTCTTGGCGGTGCGGCCAGGAGAGCCAGACGGCGCTCTGCGGCTCCCATTCGGCGGGCCAGCGCAGATCGCGCCCTTGCAGGGGGGTGGGGGTGCTCATGCGGCGGGTGATGTGTTGTCGGGTGATTCGGTGTCGGGGGACGAGTCGTCTGATGAGTCGTCTGATGAGTTGTCGGCGGATGCAGTGCCGTCAGAGGGCGGCGTTTGGCGTCGGCGCGTGCGGGTCTTGGCGGCCTTTTTGCGGGGGGCGGGGGGCGCGGGCTCCGCTTCGTCCTCGGGCGTCTGCGGCGGAATCGGCATGATGCTGTAGGGGCTTTCGAGGATGTCGCACAGGGGGGTCAGGTGCTCGAACTCGTCTTGTCTGTCGCTGTTTTGTCGCCCGAAAATGCCGGCTTCGATGAGGTTGTAGACGATGCAGCCGAAGTCGTGGCTGCTGCGCAGATTCCAGCTTGCCAGAAGATGCCGTGCCAGAGGGCCGTACTCGTCGAGGGCGTAGGCGCAGGCTCCGAGGTAGAGTTCTTCTGCGCTGAGGTGGGGGGATTGATCGCTTTTGTTGAGCTGCTCGGCGGCGTAGTCGATGGCGTTGCGCATGAAGTAGTAGGCTTCGGCTGCGTATTCGGGGTGCCTCTCGACGAGTTGGTTGATGGCTTCTTCAAAGCTCGCTTGCATGGCTCATGCTACCACGCTTGGGCGCGGCGTGCAACAGTAATTGCCGAGTCGGTGTGCTTGGGGCGGAGCCGAAGGGGGTCAGGATGCGGCGCCGCCGTGGTTGAGCGCGTCGAGGTCGCCGAGCCGCAGGGATTGCGCGATGGCTCGGCTGACGTGGTCGAGGGCGCGCGCGGCGGCGTCGGGCAGGGAGTCGCCGCAGGCAAGGCGGGCGGCGAGGGCTGCGGAGAGCGTGCAGCCGGTGCCGTGGGTGGAGATGCCCTTGGTGCGCGGGTGCTCGCGGCGGTGCAGGCTGCCGTCGGGCTCGGCGAGGACGTCGCAGCAGGTGTCGCCGCTCAGGTGCCCGCCTTTGGCGAGGATGGCGCAGCCGTAGCGCCGAGCCAGGTCTCTTGCGGCGGCGGCGAGTTCATCGGGGCTTTGGGGGCGCGGGCAGCCGAGGAGGCGCTCGAGTTCGTCGAGATTGGGGGTGAGCAGGGTGGCCTGCGGAATGAGGTGGCGCTCGTAGCTGCTGATGGCTTCCTGCAGCATGAGGGGCTCACCCGCCGTGGCGATCATGACGGGGTCGATGACGAGGGGCAGGCCCTGCGGGCGGAGCTCGGCCGCGACGGCTTCGGCGATGTCGGTCGAGTAGAGCATGCCGGTCTTGACGGCGCGCACGGGAAAGTGCTTCAGGCAGAGCCTTACTTGGCTCGCAACGAAGTCGGCATCCAAGGCGCGGAGGCTCTCAACCTGTCCGGGTACTTCGCTCACGACGCAGGTGACGGCGGTGAGCGGGTAGCTGCCCATGGCGAGGCCCGCTTTGAGGTCGGCTTGAATGCCCGCCCCGGCCGAGCAGTCGGAGCCGGCAATGCTGAGCATGACGGGGCGCGTGGGGCGCAGGGGGCGTGCGGAGCCGTGTTGTTCCGATGTCATGGGCGAGGCAGCGGCGGAGATGGCGGTTGCGGAGGCGGAGATGGGGGAGGCGGAGGAGCGCAGCGCAGCACCCGAGCTTGAAGCCGGGTGCCGGGCGGCGGCGGAACGCGGAGCTCAGGCTCTGTCGGCGAAGGCCGCTTCAAGCGCGTAGGCGGCTCGAAGCATGAGGGGCTCTCCGTTGACCGGGGCGAGCAGCTGAATGCCGGCGGGCAGGCAGCCTTCCTGAGGGCAGGGGAGGGAGATGCCCGGCAGGCCGGCGAGGTTGGCCGGCACGGTGTAGACGTCTGAGAGGTAGGTTTGCAGCGGGCTTTGATGCTCGCTGTCGATGAGCGGGGCGGGCGTCGGTGCCGTCGGACCCAGAATGAGGTCGACGCGGCCGAAGGCGTTGCTGAAGTCGCGGGCGACGAGGGAGCGCACCTTCTGAGCGCGCGTGTAGTAGGCGTCGTAGAAACCGCTGGAGAGCACGTAGGTGCCCAAGATGATGCGGCGCTTGACCTCGGGGCCGAAGCCCGTGGCGCGGGTCTTGCTGTAGAGATCGTCCAGGCCGTTGGTCTCAGCGGCGCGGTAGCCGTAGCGGATGCCGTCGAAGCGCGAGAGATTGGACGATGCTTCGGCGCAGGCGATGATGTAGTAGGTGGCGATGACGGCTTCGGTGTGCGGCAGGGAGATGTCGACGAGCTCGGCGCCGAGCCGCGTCAGTTCGCTGATGCTGCGCTCCAGAGCGCCTTTGACGGTGGGGTCGTTGCCCTCGTTGAGGTATTCGCGGGGGATGCCGATGCGAAGCCCGGCGATGTCGCGCCCGAGTTCGGCGCAGAAGTCGGGGCAGGCTCCGGGGTTGCTGGTGGAGTCTTTCGGGTCGTGACCGCAGAGGGCATTGAGGATGAGGGCGGCGTCCTGCACGTCCTGCGTCAGCGGGCCGATTTGGTCGAGTGAGGAGGCAAAGGCGACCAGGCCGTAGCGCGAAATGCGCCCGTAGGTGGGCTTGAGGCCGACGACGCCGCAGTGCGAGGCCGGCTGGCGG
>DXFQ01000008.1 GCA_019114365.1 Candidatus Parakkermansia intestinigallinarum
TACTTTTGACGCTTGACGGGATGCCGAGATCTGAGTTCGTGTTACAAATCAGCCGATTCGGCCATCGGAAGGTGGCCACCGTATTGTTATCCGACATGATAATGACGTCATCCGCCGTGCCGTCGGGCGCAAAGACCGCTCGCTTTCCCGGGACCGGATCCAAGAGGAAAGCGGCTTGACCGCCGACGGGAACGGCTATGGCCGAGTCGTCCGAAAGAGACAGCTCGGCGTGAGTTGCCGCAAAGATAAGTTGTTGCCCGGCCTGACTCGTGCCGAGAATCCGGTCATCAGGCGTCGTGACGGAACAGTCCGCAGATGAGGCCAGAGCGTACAGTCTGCCGGGTGTGGTATGAATGCTCTTCATACGCCCCATCATACACGCGGCATCGCGAAACGGCACGCAGTTCGGGGAGCTGAGCCGACTCCGCCCATCGGCGGGCACCAAAAACTCTATCCATCACCCATGCCGCTATGGACGCAGACCGAGCTCGGCAAAAGAAAAACCGCAGCCGTCTGAACATCAGACGGCAGCGGTCATGCGAGCGGACAGGGAGGGATTCGAACCCTCGGTACGCTTTTGACGTACACACGATTTCCAATCGTGCTCATTCGACCACTCTGACACCTGCCCTTTCGGGACTCCGATCAGGAGTGCGCGGCGATTATATCGAGAGGAGCCCGACAATGCAAGCTTTATTTTGTCGAATAGCTCACTTTTCCGATTTCGCCCTCAGCTCAGGCGACGCCGGACGAGGTCGGCATAGCGCAGTCCGCTGCCGCCGAAGAGGTCGAGCGCACTGCCGACGGTGGCGTCGAGGGTTCCGCCGCTGAGTTGCTCAATGAGCTCGAAGTCTTCCGGTTGTGCGATGCCTCCGGCGTAGGTCATCGGGCAGCCGCGCCAGCTGCCGAGCATCGCGACGAGCTCGCGGTCAATGCCCCGGCACTTGCCCTCGACGTCGGCCGCATGGATGAGGAATTCGGCGCAGGATGAGGCCAAGGCATCCAGCGTGGCGGGTGTCACGTCGAGTTCGGTCAGCGTCTGCCAGCGGTTCATGGCGACCACCCAGCCCGAGCCGCAGCGGCGGCAGCTCAGATCCAGCACGAGGTGCTCGCGCCCGACGCGCTCGACCAGTGCGGCCAGAGCTTCGCGCTTGAAGCGACCCTGTGCGTCGAAGAGCACGCTGGTGACGATGACGTGCGAGGCTCCCGCGGCTATCCAGCGCTCGGCATTTTCCGGCGTGATGCCGCCGCCGATCTGCATGCCGCCGGGGTAAGCGGCCAAGGCAGCCAGTGCGGCTTCGTCGTTGCCGGGGCCGAGTTTGATGATGTGCCCGCCCCTCAGACCGTCCTCCCGGTAGCGTGCGGCAAACCACTCGGCGCCGTGAGTCGACACGAAGTTGGTGTGCAAGCCCGCGCCGTCATCGGTGAGGCTGCTGCCGACGATTTGTTTGACGCAACCGTTGTGGAGGTCGATGCAGGGGCGAAAATGGGTCATGCCCCCATTATACGGGCTGCCCGCCTCATGGCAAGACAAAACCCCCCGCGCCGATCGACGGCGCGGGGGGGAATCACGAACAAGAGAGTCAGCCTCGGCGGCTTACATGCCGACGATTTCGTAGCCGCCGTCGACGTAGAGCACCTGCCCCGTCACGCTGGCTGCGCCGTCGCTGGCGAGATACGTCGCCGTAGCGCCGAGCTCCTCCAAGGTGCAGGAACGCTGAAGCGGGCTGCGCTCCTCATAGACCTTGAACATGCCGGTGAAGCCCGAGACGCCGCGCGCGGCAAGCGTCTGCACCGGACCGGCCGAAATGCAGTTGACGCGAATCGGCTTCTCGCGGCGACCGAGGTCGAAGGCGAGATACTTGGCGCAGGTCTCGAGAGCGCTCTTCGAAACGGCCATGAGGTTGTAATTCGGCACGACCTTCTGGCTGGCGTAGTAGGTCAGCGCCGTGATGGAGCCGCCGTTGACCATGAGCGGAGCCACGGCACGGCTCAGCGCGATCAGAGAGTAGGCCGAGATCTGCAGCGAGAGGTTGAAGGCATCGCGCGGGATGTCGGAGAAGTGCCCTTCCAGCGCACCCGGAGCCTTCGGCGCAAAGGCGATGGCGTGCAGCAGCATGTCGACATGGTCGGTCTGAGCCGCCACGAAGGAGAAGAAATTGGCGATGGACTCATCGCTCGACACATCGAGCTCGCACACGGGCGTATCCTCACCGAAGGTCTCCTTCACCAGCTTGATGACGCCGTCCTTGAGGCGCTCACCCTGGTAGTTGAAAATGAGCTTAGCGCCGGCCTCGTGCCACGCCTTGGCGATGCCGAATGCGATACTGCGCTTGTTGGCGACACCGGTGACGACGCCCACCTTACCTTCCAATGGTTTTGCAAGTGACATAAGTTCTGTAATGGTTTGAATGTGAAATTAGCGGCAGGGGAACTCCTGCGAGATGATGCGCGAGTAAGTGACGGACATCGCAATGCCCATCTGCTCCATGTGGGCGATGCGGCGATCAACCTCTTCGTCCGAGATGTTGTAGTCATCGACCACGAACTTGAGGCGGTAATAGACGAAGCCGCCCTCCATATCCAGCAAGAGCTGCCCCTCGGGGAGATTGGCGTTGAGCGTCAGCAGCAGCATGCTGAGTTCCTGAAGATCCTCGCGAGCGATGCGCAGCGCAAAATGAGCGTCGAAGACAAGGCTGCAGGGCTCATGCAGCTCGGTGAACATAAAGGTGCAAGGCAGCCCCGTGACGTCGATGGGCAGGTAGGCCAGCCCCACCTTGTCGGCCTGCGGCCCCATGGTGATCCACTCGTACTCCTCTCCTCTGCGGATGAGGTGCTGGCGTACACGCGCCAGAAGATTCGGTTGTTTCGGCATATGGAAGTCCTGTTGAGCAGCTTCTTGATGAAGGCTGCCTCTCTACGGACACGATATTACACCCCCGAAGCGGTTGCGTCAAGAAAATGTGAGGGGAAAGTGATGCCGCCCGGCTTCTCCCGTCTCGGTCGGACGGCGGCCGGCATCGTCTCAATGCAAACAAAGGCCGCGAGCCGAGCCGGCGTGCGCAAGGCGCAACTTCTCGGCTACGGTGTCGAGGACTCGGAGCTCGTCTTCTTCGAGATGCAGCGCCAACCGATCCACCGCTCGGTAAAAATGCGAGTAGACACTCTCAAAGAGCTCATGCCCCTTGGCCGAGAGACGAATGCAAACAGCTCGGCGATCCGTCGGATTCGTGCTGCGCTCAAAAAAGCCTTTGGAAACCATCGCCTCGACCAGCAGAGAAGTCGCGGGCACCGTCATCTGCAGGCTTGCCGCCAAGCTCTTGAGGGATATGCCCTGCGGATTCTCCTCCGTCAGCAGGCGCACCTGCGAGAGGGCTGCCCCTTGGCGCACCGTCAGGCCGTTGACTTTCTTGACGTCGGGAGAATCGGCGAGCTTGATACTCCGGCGTCTGAGGTCATCCAGCACGTGGAGCAGCTTCTGGAACGAGACGTGCGGAGCGTGGGGTGACGGGGCGTCCATACCGTCATCATACAGTGCCTCGCTCAAAAGTCCAGTTCATTCAAAGCTCAGCCGCAAAGACCTCGCTTTTCTTCGCCGCCTCATCCGCGGAAACGGCAGGGGCAGCGGGAGGGGCGGCGGCGGAGAGCCCGAAGAGAGAGCCCGAAGATTAGGCGCGGCTGCGGCTTGCCAAATGCCGTGCGCGGTGGTAGAGTAGGCGCATGCATCATCAGAGTCCGCCGCGCGCCTGGGTTGAAGTTCTCCCCGAAGCCATCGCGCACAATCTCGATGTCGCTAGGCAGGCACTGCCCGGCACGGAGCTCATGCCCGTGGTGAAAGCGGGTGCTTACGGGCACGGTCTGGAGCCGGTGGCGCGCCGGCTCGACACCGACGGCATCACCTTTTTCGGCGTAGCCAATGCCGGGGAGGCTCGGCGCCTCAGTCTGGCGGGCATCCGCACCAAACCCTTTATTCTGGGGCCGACGCTGCCCGACGAGCGCGAAGAAATCGTACTCAACGGCTGGGGATGCACCATCTCATCGCTCGACGAGGCGCAGCAGTTCAACAGCCTCGCCGAGCTCTATGACAAGACTTTTCTGGTGCACGTGGCGACGGACACGGGCATGGGCCGAGAGGGCTTTCTGCCCGAGCAGCTCGGCTCGGTGATCGAGCCGCTCAAGGCCATGCGCCGCTTGGTCGTGGACGGTGTGATGTCCCACTTCCCCGTCGCCGACGAGGACGTACCGTTCACGCAGGCGGAAATCGGCATCTTCCGCGACTGCATTGCCGAGCTCAGTCGCCACTTCCGCCTGCGCTACCGCCATATCGCCGCCAGCGCGGGCGAGCTGGGCTACGAGGTGCCCGAGGCCAATCTGGCTCGCCCCGGGCTGCTGCTCTACGGCGTGGCGCCGATGGCCTCCATCTACGACAACCTGCTGCGCCCGACGCTCAGTCTTCTCTCGCGGGTGACGCTGGTGCGCGAGCTGCCGGCGGGGCACGGCGTCTCCTACGGCCGCGAGTTCATCACCTCAAAGCCGACGAAGGTGGCCACCATCGGCATCGGCTATGCCGACGGGTGGAGCCGCCGTTTGGGGGGGCGCGGCACGCGCCTCTTCATCAACGGCCACTACTGCCCGATGCTGGGGCGCGTGACGATGGACCAGATCATGGCCGACGTGTCCGAGCTGCCCTTTGTCGCACCGGGCGATGAAGTCGAGCTCATCGGCGAACACATTCCCGTCACGGAAGTGGCTCAGCGCGCCGGCACCATTGTCTGGGAAATCTTCACCGGCCTCGGCCCGCGCCTGCCCCGCATCTACCGCTGACCCGCCTCCGCCGCTGACAACCGCCCCCCTGCTCCCCTCACCGATGAAAGACTGCAACTCTGCCGCAGCCGACGCGAAAGACGCCGTGCTTCTGACCATGCTCGGCACCGGCAACGCCGGCGCGACGCGCTGCTACAACACCTGCTTTGCCCTGCGCTGCGGCACGCAAACCCTGCTGGTAGACGGCGGCGGCGGCAACGGCATTCTCCCCCGACTCGACGCCGCCGGCATCGCGCTGCGCGACATCAGCGACATCTTTCTGACCCACACGCACACCGACCACATCTTCGGCGTGGTCTGGGTACTGCGCATGGTCGCGCAAGCCGTCAACAGCGGGCAGCAGCGTGAGCCCCTGCGCGTTTGGGGACATGCCGAGGGGCTCAGCGCGCTCGAAGCCATCTGCCGCCTGACGCTGCCGGGCAAAGTCTGCAAGCGCTTCGGCGAGGCCATCGTCTTCTGCCCGCTCGCGGACGGGGACGCCTTTGAAGCGGCCGGGCTCCGCGCGCGGGCCTTTGACATCGGCTCAACCAAGGCGAAACAGTTCGGTTTTCGCCTCGCCATGCCCGACGAGCGGGTTCTCGTCTGCCTCGGCGATGAACCCTTTGCCGAAAAGACGCGCCCGCTCGTCGAGGGTGCCGACTGGCTGCTCTGCGAAGCCTTCTGCTGCTACGCCGACCGCGAACGCTTCCGCCCCTACGAAAAACACCACAGCACGGCGCTCGATGCCGGACGCCTCGCCGCCGGGCTCGGGGTGAAAAATCTGCTGCTCTACCACACGGAAGACAGCGATCTCGCCCACCGCCGCGAGCGCTACGCGCAGGAAGCCGCCGAACACTTTACCGGCCCGATCTTCGTGCCGACGGACGGCGAAAGCCTCAGCCTCTGAAGCGCCTTCGCGCCTCCGCCTCGCGCTGAAGAGTCCGCGAGAGCCGTCCTGAGCTTTTTGCCCGGCTGCGGCAACACAAATCCCCTCTCGGCACGGGAAGTTGACACCTCGCGAAACAGGGGGAGTCGCAGCCTGCGTGCTCCGGCAGACAAAAGCCGGGCTGCGAGGGGTCTCGATCAGTTTTGTTGATCCACAACGTGGCCTCCGGCAAACAAAAAACTGACTCCCCAGGTCTTGCCTCCCATTGCAGCCCCTGCTACAATGACTTTATGGTAAACTCGTTATACGGAGGTCAAGGCTGGAGAGTCAGCAACGCTATTGTTGCTGAAAAGAGCATCGAGGTCAAGCTGGTAATTGTCCAAAGATATAAATTTTTGTGCCCACACTGCTCTGCAAGATTAATAAAGCACTCACTGAGAGAAACTTACGCTCAAGCTTTGCCTATCGAAGGCAAGGAGGTCACTTTGCATGCTGAGGTATACTGCGGCT
>DXFQ01000009.1 GCA_019114365.1 Candidatus Parakkermansia intestinigallinarum
TTGCGCGGGGAGCGAGTGGGAATGGCAAAGATAGGAGAAGATCGCTATGAAGTATGGTTTGATGTGCTACTGTTGGGGATTCTGGATGAAGGGAAAAGAGTATTTCATCCCCGACGGGAGGAGAAGGGCAAAGAGGGAGATCTGATTTTGGGAAGAGCGAGACAGAGGGCGAAAATCCGGGAAGTGGACTGACTCGGAGCCTCCCTTGCACCCTCCGTTGAACGAGCCACGTCGAAGCCCGCGGGCTTCGACGTGGCTCGTTCAACGGAAGAGAGGAGAGAAGCGGAACTTTACACGAAGGCAAAATTCTGCTATAAGAGGGGCGGCAAAAGTGTTACCTATGTGAGTGAACAAAAGTGTAACCTATGTGGGTAAACTACCCGCTGTCAAGCCCCCCCCTCCTCGCTTCACCGGGGATTGAGATCCGTTCAGCGTGAGCAGATCTATCGCACTCTGGCGATTAAAGCCGCGGCTTCCGGTAGCGATGTCCCCTGCCGAGCTCCTGCCGAGCTCCTGCCGATTACCTGCCGCCCCCTTGCCGATTTTGGCAATCTTTCTCAAATGCGTGCTAATTCTTTCTCATCGGTCTTGCGGCGTTACGGTTGCGATCCGCTCCCTTGGAAAGCAGGAGTTGAATCACCTCGATGCGCTGCTTATCAGCCGCCTTCATGAGAGCCGTCTCGCCCAGGCGGTTCTGAGCATTGATGGCGGCACCGCGAGCGAGCAAAGCCTCCGCAATCGAAGCATACCCCTCATCCGCAGCCTCCATCAGAGCCGTGTCACCGTCGCGATCCGCCAGATTGACGTTGGCTCCGGCGTTGAGCAGCATCATCACAATGCGCTCATGCCCCTCGGCCGCAGCTTCGATGAGCGCGGTCTTGCCGTCGTAATCCTGAAGGTTGACATCAGCCCCGGCCTTGATCAACGCTTCCACCACGTTGGCACGCCCCTCCTCAGCGGCCACCATCAGCGGCGTCTCGCCGTCCTCGCCGCGCTCATTCACCTGAGCACCTGAGGCAATCAGCGAGCTGACGCGATCTGCCCACCCGCGTTCGGCAGCGCGCATCAGCGGCGTTTCGTCATCATCAGCCAGCAGCGGCAGGCAAGCTACGGCAGCACAGGCGGCAAGCGCCGCAGGAGCGGCGAGGCGGCGGCAGCCTCGTCCCAATTTGTTGAGGTAGATCGTCTTCATATCTGGAATGAGTTTAAAGTTACCCTTTCAACTTACACCCGCTGTCGCAGACTGTCAACAAGCATTTATGCCATATTCGAAAAATAATCCAACTAATTTAGCAGGAAATACACCGAACAGACGCTCCTTTCCATCGTCCCTTCGTACCATCATTCCTCAGCCTCTTCGATCCGACGCACCGCGCGCCGCATTTACGCGAGCCGCATTTATGCAAGGCTCAGCACACGGGTCAGCAGACAAACGAGCACACGAGAGATTTACCGTTGACTTTGCTCCTCAGGGGTGGTAGGCTTCCGGCATGTCACAAGCAGACCTGATTGAGCAGATCCACCGGCTCCGCAGGGAGCGCAATGCCATCATTCTGGCCCACAGCTACCAGCGGGGAGAAATTCAAGACATCGCCGATTTCGTGGGTGATTCGCTCGCCTTGGCTCGGCAGGCTCAAGCGGCGGACTGCGACGTCATCGTTTTCTGCGGCGTGCATTTCATGGCCGAGACGGCCTGCATTCTCAACCCGAGCCGCACCGTTCTGCTGCCCGATCTCGATGCAGCCTGCTCGCTGGAGGCCTCCTGCCCGGCTGCAGAGCTCGAGGCCTTCCTGCAGGAGCACAAGAGCGAAAACTATTACGTGGTCGCCTACGTCAACTGCTCCATCGGCGTCAAGGCTCTGGCCGACGTGATCGTGACAAGCGGCAACGCTCAGCGCATCATTGAGACGGCTCCGACGGATCGCCCGATTCTCTTCGTGCCCGATCGCAACCTCGGTGCCTGGACTTCCGCGAAGACGGGTCGCCCCATGACGCTGTGGAACGGCGCCTGCCACGTGCACGAGCAGTTCTCGCGCGACCGCATTCTGGATCTGCGCGAGCAGTATCCCGATGCCGAAGTCGTCTGCCACCCCGAGTGTCAGGAGCCGATTCGCCTGCTCGCCGACCACGTCTGCTCGACGGAAAAGATGATCGGCTACTGCTCGCAGTCGGCTGCCCCGCGCTTCATCATCGTGACCGAGAACGGCATCCTGCACCGCCTGCGCAAGCTTGTGCCCGGCAAGGAGTTCATCCCGGCGGGGACGGAGAAGTGCTCCTGCGCCGAGTGCGAATATATGAAGCTCAATACGCTGGAGAAGGTTCGCAACTGCCTGCGGGACATGAGCCCCGAGGTGCGCGTGCCCGAGGAGCTGCGCCTGCGCGCGGAAAAGCCGCTGCTGCGCATGCTCGAGCTTTCGAAGTGACGCTGATCACGGGCGCCGCACCGCGCAAGGCGTCGCCATAGCTTCAGGAAAGTCCGATGCAAATTGCTCCGCACATTCTCGCCCACGGCAACTGGATCTCGATGGAGGATTTCATGGAGCTGGCGCTCTATGACGAGGATTACGGCTATTACAGCACGCACATCCGCGACATCGGCTACCGCGGCGACTTCAGCACCAGCGCCACCATCAGCGATTTGCCGGCAAGACGGCTGGTGCGCGCCTGGAAGCAGAGCTGCCGCGACCACGGCCGCCGCCTGCCCTTCATTGAAATCGGCGGCGGCAACGGCGATCTGGCCATGGCCATCTCGCGCAGCCTCGGCTTCATCGGGCGCCTGCGCTCGCGCTACCTCATGGTGGATCGCTCGCCGAAGCTGCTGAAGATTCAGGCGATGGTCGGCGGGGGCTTTGTGCGGGTGTACCCGACGATTGAGGCGGCGCTCAAGCATGCGGGCGGTCATGCTTTCATTTTCTGCAACGAACTTCCGGACGCCTTTCCGGCGCGGCAGTTCGTGTTTCAGGGCGGCGAGTGGCTGGAGCTGGGGCTTGCCGTCATCGACGGGCGCCTCGTGCGCCAAGCATGGAAGCGCCCCCTGCCCGCCTCGACGGCTTTTGAGCGCTGGGCGCGCGAGGGTCAAGTGATTGAGGTGCACGAGAGCTACCACAAGTGGTTCACGGCCTGGCAGCCGCTCTGGAAGAGCGGGAGCTTCATCACCATTGACTACGGCGAAGAGGTCGAGACGCTCTACGACCGCCGCCCGGCCGGCACGCTGCGGGGCTACAAGGCTCACACGCTGCTGGATGTCGACAGCCTGCCGGCGGCGGCCGGGCACTGCGACATCACGGCTGATGTCAATTTCAGCGACCTGCGGCAGCTCGCCGACCGCTGCGTCGGCGACGTGACGGAGTACATGAACCAGCGCGATTTCCTCAAGGATGACGCAGACATGAGCAACCCCGGCGATCGCCACCTCATCGAGACGCCGGGAGCGGGCGACCACTTCAACGTGCTCATTCAACACCGCTTCACCGGCTGAGGCTCGGACAGATGGCGACCATGACAGGCGAACACTTCACCCTCAACGGTCGGCGCATCGACGCAGAGGGAGTTCTCAGCGGCCGGATTGCACCACGCAGCGACAGTGAGCGCGCCGCGCTCGACTTTCTGCGTGCGTGGTACGGCCCGGCGGACGGCATCGAGCTGCACAGCTCGGGCTCGACGGGTGCGCCCAAGCGCTTCGTGGCCTCGCGCGACGCCATGCGAGCCGGGGCTCGCCTCAGCAACCGCCTCTTCGGGCTCGGCCCGTCCTGCACGGCTCTGCTGCCGCTGCCGCTCGACTATATCGCGGGCAAAATGATGGTGGTTCGCGCCCTCGTCGGCGGCTTTCACCTGCGCGTCGTCGAGCCCGATTCGCACATCATTGCCCGGCTCGATGCGGCACTGGGGCCGGGCGGGCGCTGTGATTTTGCGCCGCTGGTTCCGCTGCAAATCAACCGCGCCCTCGAGGAGCCGCAGGGGCTCGCTCCGCTGGCGCGCATCGGCTGCGTGCTGGTGGGCGGCGGCTTCATCGACCCGAGCGTCGAAGAGCGCTTGCAGGAAGCTCCCTGCCGCGTCTGCGCCTCGTACGGCATGACGGAGACGCTCTCGCACGTCGCGCTGCGGGACATCAACGGGCCGGAGCGCAGCTCTTGGTACAGCCCCCTGCCGGGCGTCGGCGTCTGCCGCAGCGGTGAGGGCTGCCTCGTGCTTCGCGTGCCGCATCTGGGCATCGAGAGGCTGGAGACGAACGATCTGGCCGAGCTGCGAGCCGACGGGCGCTTCCGCCTTCTCGGCCGCCGCGACGCCGTCATCAACAGCGGCGGCATCAAGATTCAGCCCGAGGCTCTGGAGAAGCAGCTGAGCGCCGCCACGGGGCTGAGCCTGCTCATCGTGGGCACGCCGCATCCTCTGCTCGGCGAATGCGTCACCCTGCTGCTGGAAGCGGAGCCCGACGGCGAGCAGGAAGCATTGCTCGAGCGAGCCTGCGCCGCCCTCGACCCCCATCTGCGCCCCCGCCGCCGCCTCTGCCTAACCGCCTTCCCCCGCACGTCGAGCGGCAAAATCGCCCGCGCCCAAGCGCAGGCCATCGCCTGCACCCGGCTCCGTGATGATGAGCACTGAGGCCGGGCTCCGCCTCACAACTGAGCTTCACGACCTATCTCGCCCCCGACGAGGGGCGCGAAGCGGCTGACGCCGCGCCCCCTCGCAGACGCTAACCGTGAGTTGCCGCCCCGCATCCTTCGTCAGGAGCTGCAAGCACCTGATCATGAAGCGCAATGCCCCTGCGAAGCTGACCGATTCCCCTAGTCCTCCGCGGTGTTCAACTTCGTTTTTTGAGTGAAAAAGCGTTCACGCACTTGACATCCGATGAAAAATGGGTACAATCACTCAAACAATTCATCTTTTTCTAAAATGGCAAACAATGAAACCCGCGCCCTGAGCCGCTTGGCAGGCGTCTTCAAAGCCTTGGGACACCCAACGCGCTTGTGGATTGCCAAGCGATTGGAAAGCGGCGCCTGTTGCGTAGGGGACATTGCTGCCGCTACGGCCGAGGGCGCCTCGACGATTAGTCAACACCTCACGATTCTGAAACAGGCCGGAGTCGTTGAATCCGACAAACAAGGCAAAAATGTCTTCTACAGTCTGCGTTACCCCTGCCTGCCTTGGCTTATTCGCTGCATGGAGGCAAGAGACGGGCATCTCAGCGAGGACCCGGATGAGGCTAGGGAGCTTCTGAGCGAGCAGCTCCATCACCTGCTCCGCCTGCTCTAAAGTCTCAGATTGCCGCGCCTTCCCGCTTTTCAACCATGCGATCCTGAAGATCTGACACTCAACACCACAACAGAATTCTCCTCTATATTTCGCCATTCGTTAAAATAAACAATCAATAAATCATTATGTTATTCGAACAAATCCGCAGTGCTACATCCATCGTTACCTTTGGCGGTATCCGCTTTCTGGTAGATCCGTGGTTTGCCCCCAAGGGAAGCGTCCCCCCGATTCCGGGTTCACCGAACCCCGATCTGAGCTGTCCGCTTTGCGATCTTCCCAAACCCATCGAAGAACTTTTGCTCGTCGACGCGGTTATTGCGACGCACCTGCATTTTGACCATTTTGATGAAAGCGCCATGCGATGCATCCCGCCCGACATGCCCATCTTTGCTCAGGATGTTTACGATGCCGACACTCTCACAAAGCGCGGATTCCGCCATGTCATGGTGCTGACGTATGCCGGTATCAAATGGAAGGGCGTAACCTTGCACAAGACCCCTTGCCAACATGGACAGGCAGCCAACATGTGGGCTATGTACGAGCGGGCTCAGATGCGCGGAGAAGCTTGCGGCGTTGTCATGCAATCACCGACGGAATCTCAAGTGCTCTACATGGTCGGTGACAGCATCTGGTACCCGGGCGTGCAGGCAAGCATCGACACATACAAACCGGGAGTTATCATCGTCAATGCAGCAGGAGCGTGCATAACCGATTCCGGGCTTATCATTATGGGATTAGAGGACGTGCAAAGCGTGCTGGACTACGCCCCTCAAGCCACCGTCGTCGCTTCACACATGGACAACGTCGGTCACGCCACGGTCTGGAGACGCGACCTGAGAAAGCTTCGGGACGAAAAAGGATACGGTCAGCGGCTTCTCATTCCGGAAGACGGCACTGTATGTCAGTTTTAAGCCTCGGCTGCTCGTTGTCGCAGAGCCGCTTGGGCCTGTCTCTGCAGGAGCGGGTCCAAGCGCGGGCCATCGCCTGCGAGGCTCTCGCGACGAAGGGCTGAGAGCCCGGCCTCTCGGACGGTGTCGCCGCAGCGGCGCTCGCATATACAAGTTATTGCATTTCAAGAGCTCGTGTTTTGTTTCGGCCTTCGAGGATTTGGGGCTTGACAAAGTTGTCGGCGAGTGGTAAACCGCTGCGGCCGCAGGTGCCAAAACCCTGCGGCCGGATCTGCCATGAACGGCTTTTTCCTTACGCTGCGGCGCTGGCTGCCGCTTTTCGGTCTGACGGTTGCTACCTTCGTGTTCAATACGACGGAGTTTATCCCCATCGGGTTGCTCAGTGATATCGGGCGCTCCTTCGGTATCGGCGAGGCGCAGACAGGTCTGCTTATTTCGGTTTACGCTTGGATGGTGGCGCTGCTGTCGCTGCCTTTGATGATGCTCGCGGCTCGGGTGCCTTACCGCCGTTTGCTGCTCGGTACGGTGGCGTTCTTTGTGCTCTGCCACGTGGCCTCGGGTTTTGCGAGTAGTTTCGGGATGCTGATGGCTTCGCGCATCGGGGTCGCCTGCACGCATGCGATTTTCTGGTCCATTGTCTCTCCGATTGCGGTGAGGATTGCGCCGCAGGGCAAGGATGCGGTTGCGCTGGGTATGATTCTGGGCGGCTCGTCGATTGCGATGATTGTCGGGCTGCCGCTCGGGCGAGCGATTGGTCTGCATCTGGGATGGCGTGCGTCCTTTTTCGGCATTGCCGGCTGCGCCGCCGCGCTTTTTCTGCTGCTGCTCTGCTGTTTTCCGAATGTCGCGCCGCAGAAGCAGCAGAGTTTCCGCTTCGGCGAGCTGCTGCGCCGCAAGTCGCTGATGGTGCTCAATATCTTCACGCTGCTGCTCGTGACGGCGCACTACACGGCCTACAGCTACATCGAGCCTTTTCTCGCGCAGGCGGCGCACATCAGCGACCACGCCATTACGGTGAGTCTCATGGTGTTCGGGCTGGCCGGCATCATCAGCAGCGTGCTTTTCTCTCTGGCTTTTCGCCGATATGCCGGTCTCTTTGCTCTGCTGCCCGTCGCGGGTATCACCTGCCTGCTCCTCGGGCTGCCTCTCTTTGCCGCAAGCTTCCTGAGTATTGCCCTGCTCTGCGTGCTCTGGGGGATGTGCATCACGACTTTCAATCTGGTGGCGCAGACGACGGTTCTTCACTATGCTCCGAAGGATACGACTCTGGCCATGGCCATGTACTCGGGTATCTATAATGTCGGCATCGGCCTCGGGTCCGTCATCGGCGGGCGCGTGGAGTCTCAGATGTCGGTCGGCTGCATCGGCTACGTCGGCGGCGGCATCGCTCTGCTGGCTCTCGCTTTCTACGCCCTGAGTTTGCGCCCCTACACCCGCGAGCTCTGCGCTCGGAGATCCTGAGCCCGCGGACGGGAGTCCTCGACGGGAGTTTGAGGACGGGAGTTCGCAACGCATGCCCGCAGGCGGGAGTCCGCAGACGGGAGGCCGCAGCGCGTGCCCGCAGGCGCGTGCCCGCAGGCGGGAGTTTGAGGACGGAGTTCGCAACACGAGTCCGCAGACGGGAGCCCGCGGACGGAGTTTGCAGCGCGAGCTTGCAGGCGCGAGTTCGCAGACGGGAGGTCGCAGGCGGGAGGTCGCAGCGCGTGTCCGCAGGCTTGAGGACGGAGTTTGCAGCGCGAAGCGGCGGACGGCGAGGCGGCGTGCCGTCGCACACCCGACTCGCCTCGCCATTGCCGTGCAGCTCCGCGGGGGATGCACGGCGGAGCTGTTCTGTGCGGGCTCCGCGGGGGGATGCACGGCGGAGCTGTTCTGTGCGGGCTGCCCTGTGCAGGGCTGCGCTGCGGCTCCGAGGCTCTCGGACGCAGCCGCGACCCGTTCCCGAAAAAAGCCCCCGGCCTCGCGCGGCGAGGTCGGGGGCTTTGGGGATTGACGGAGCTACAGGAGCTGCAAGCGGGCTCAGCAGCCGCAGGCGGGCTCGTCTGCCTCCTGCGCCTTGAGCAGGGTATCGCAGGCGCAGCAGAAGTTGCGGTCGCCGTAGGCGTTGTCGACGCGAGAGCAGGACGGCCAGAACTTGTGCAGGCGCTGCCCGGCAGCCGGGTAGGCAGCCTGTGAGCGCGTGTAGGCGTGCGTCCACTCATCCGCCGTCACTTGCAGCGCCGTGTGCGGGGCGTTGACCATGACGTTGTCGTCAGCGGGCACCTTGCCTTCGGCGACGGCCGTCATTTCGGCGTGGATGCTGATCATGGCGTCGATGAAGCGATCGAGCTCGGCCTTGCTCTCCGATTCCGTCGGTTCGACCATGAGGGTGTCGTGCACCGGGAAGCTCATGGTCGGCGCATGGAAGCCGTAGTCCATGAGGCGCTTGGCGATGTCGTCGACCGTCAGGCCGCTCTTGCGGAGCATCTCGCGCGTGTCGAGGATGCACTCGTGAGCCACCAGACCGTTGGCGCCCGTGTAGAGCGTCGGGAAGTAGGGAGCCAAGCGGCGCGAGACGTAGTTGGCGTTGAGGATGGAGACCTGAGAGGCCTCCGCAAGGCCCTCGCTGCCCATCATGGTCAGGTACATCCACGAGATGGGGCAGATGCCGGCCGAGCCGTACTCCGTCGAAGAGACGGCACCCTGCGTTTGCGCGGCCCCCTGCACGCCGTGTCCGGGCAGGTAGGGCGTGAGGTGCTTGGCGCAGCAGATGGGGCCGACGCCGGGGCCGCCGCCGCCGTGGGGCATGGCGAAGGTCTTGTGCAGGTTGAGGTGGCAGACGTCGGCGCCGATGAAGCCGGGGTTGGTGAGGGCGCACTGGGCGTTCATGTTGGCGCCGTCCATGTAGACTTGGCCGCCGTTTTCATGCACGATGCGGCAGAGCTCGGCGATGCCGGGCTCGTAGACGCCGTGAGTGGAGGGGTAGGTGACCATGATGGCGGCGAGGTCGTCGCGGTTGGCCTCGGCCTGGGTGCGCAGGTCGTCCATGTCGATGTTGCCCTGCTCGTCGCACTTGACGCCGACGACCTTGAAGCCGGCCATGGCGGCCGAGGCGGGGTTCGTGCCGTGCGCCGAGGCGGGGATGAGGCAGACGTTGCGGTGCGCCTGTCCCTGCGCCACCTGATAGCGGCGAATCGTCAGCAGACCGGCGTACTCACCGGCAGCGCCGGAGTTGGGCTGCAGGGAAACGCCGTCGAAGCCCGTGACGACGGCGAGCATCTTCTTGAGCTCTTCGAGCATGCGGCGCATGCCTTCGCACTGGTCGGCGGGGGCGTAGGGATGCAGGCAGGTGACCTGCTTCCAGGTGATGGGCATCATGATGGAGGCGCAGTTGGCCTTCATGGTGCAGGAGCCCAGCGGAATCATGGCTTCGTTGAGGGCGAGGTCTTTCGATTCGAGACGGTGGATGTAGCGCATCATCTCGGTCTCGGAGTGGAAGACGTGGAAGCAACGGGGCGTGCAGAAGGGCGTCTCGCGGCGCGGCATGCACTTGCCGCCGCAGCACTTGTGCTCGATGCAGGGGACGCCGAAGGCGGCGCAGAGGGCTTCGAGGTCGGCCTGCGTCGTGGTCTCGTCGAAGGAGACGGAGACGGTGTCGGCGTCGATGCGGCGGATGTTGTAGCCGGCCTTGAGGGCGGCGGCCGTCAGTTCGTCGGCGCGGCCGGGGGTGCGGACGGCGACGGTGTCGAAGAAGCGGCGGGTCGCTATTTCGTAGCCGCCTTCGCGCAGGGAGGCGGCGAAGTCCTTGGCCTGATGGTGGGCATGGCGGGCGATGGAGGCGATGGCCTCGGGCCCGTGGTACATGGCGTAGAAGGTGGCGAGCAGAGCGGTGAGCACCTGCGCGGTGCAGATGTTCGACGTGGCTTTCTCGCGGCGGATGTGCTGCTCGCGGGTCTGGAGAGCGAGGCGGTAGGCGGGTTTGCCTTCGCGATCAACCGAGAGGCCGATGTAGCGGCCGGGCAGCTTGCGCTTGAGCGCATCGGTGCAGGCCATGAAGGCCGCCGAGGGGCCGCCGTAGCCCATCGGGATGCCGAAGCGCTGGGTGGAGCCAAGGCAGACGTCGGCGCCGAAGGTGCCGGGCTCGCGCAGGAAGGTGAGCGCCAGCAGGTCGGCGGCTACGCAGCAGAGGGCCTTGACGGCGTGGCAGCGCTCGAAGAATTCGGCGTAGTCCTGCACTTCGCCGAGGTTGTCGGGGTACTGCACGAGCACGCCGGCAAGCGTGGGGACGGTGGCGGGGTCAAAGCTCTTCCAGTCGCCGATGATGAGTTTGACGCCGGTGGTCTCGCAGCGGGTGCGGATGACGTCGATGGTCTGCGGGAAGCAGCTGTCGGCCACAAAGAAGGTGTCGGATTTGGCTTTGGCGCTGATGCAGAGGTGCACGGCCTCGGCGGCTGCGGTGCCCTCGTCGAGCATCGAGGCGTTCGAGACGGGCAGGCCCGTGAGCTCGCAGATCATCGTCTGAAAGTTCATGAGCATCTCGAGGCGCCCTTGGGCGATCTCGGGCTGGTAGGGGGTGTAGGCGGTGTACCAGCCGGGGTTCTCGAAGACGTTGCGCTGGATGACCGGGGGCATGAAGGTGCCGTAGTAGCCTTGGCCGATGAGGCTGTGGGCGGGCTTGTTGGCCGCGAGCACGGCGTCGAGTTTGGCGAGGGCATCCTGCTCGCTGAGGGCGGCGGGCAGGTCGAGGGGCTGAGGCAGGCGGATGTCGGCCGGCACGATGGCGGCCGTCATTTCATCGAGGCTCTTAAAGCCGATGGTTTCGAGCATCCGGCTGATGTCCTCATCGGAGGGGCCGATGTGGCGGGGGACAAAGGAGGTGAGTTTTTTATCCATGAATCGAGCAAATGGTGTTGAGCAAAAGTAAAAGAAGCGGCCGCGTGCCTTTCGGTCGCGCGGCCGCTGTGAGTGATTCAGCCCTTGCAGAACTCTTCGTAGGCGGCGGCATCCATCAGACCGTCGAGCTCTGTCGGGTCGCTGAGGCGAACCTTGAAGATCCAACCGGCGCCATTGGCATCGGCATTGACGGTGTTGGGCTCGGCGTCGAGCGCCTCGTTCACCTCGACGATTTCACCCGAAACGGGAGTGTAGACGTCAGAGGCGGCCTTGGTGGATTCGACGGCAGCGACGTTGTCACCGGCGGCGCAGGTATCACCCACGGCGGGAAGGTCAACGTAGACGACTTCACCCAGTTCGGCCTGGGCGTGATCGGTGATGCCGACGGTCACCACGCCGTCGACGGCGGGGCTGACCCATTCGTGCTCCGAGGAGTACTTGTACTCAGCAGGAATAGTGCTCATATCAGTAGTGTGTGGTGGGATTTCCCCGACGGAATCGGGAGGAGGGTTGTTGCTCCGACGGCGGCGGATGCTCGGCCCCGCCGCCTCTCGGAGCGGGGGTTACTTCTTGAGGAAGGGTTTCTTGACGATTTGGGCGGGAACGGCTTTGCCGCGCACGATGATGTTGACGTCGGTGCCGACTTTGCCGAGGGCCGCCGGCACGTAGGCCATGGCAATGCCCTTGCCGAGCGTCGGCGAAAGGATGCCGCTGCACACCGTGCCGAGGGGGGTGCCGTCGGGCAGCTGCACCTCGTAGCCGTGGCGGGGCGGTGCGCCCTTGCCTTTGTACTCGATGGCGACGAGGGCGGTGGGGCGTCCCTCGGCCTTCTGGCGGCGGAGGACGTCGACGCCGATGAAGTCTTTGCTCAGGTCGCAGCACCAGGAGAGGCCGGCCTCAAGCGGGGTCTTTTCCGGCGAGAGGTCGGAGCCGTTGAGCGAGTAGCACATTTCGAGGCGCAGGCTGTCGCGAGCGCCGAGGCCGCAGGGCTTCGCTCCCGCGGCGAGCAGTTTCTCAAACCACTTGACGCCCTGCTCGGCGGGGCAGAAGAACTCAAAGCCGTTTTCACCGGTGTAGCCGGTGCGGCAGACGATCAGGGCGTCGCCGTCGCACTCGAAGCAGAGGATGCCGTTGCGAACGGGCAGCGTCACCCCCGGGCAGAGGCGCGCAAAGACGTCTTCGCAGGTGGGGCCCTGCACGGCGAGGCCGACGAAGGCGTCGCTCTTGTTCTCCAGCACGATGCCTTCGGGTTTGCGGGCAGCCAGCCATGCGTAGTCTTCGTCAATCATCGAGGCGTTGACGACGATGAAGTAGTCGTCTTCGGCGAGGCGATAGATGATCAGGTCGTCGATGACGCCGCCCTTCTCGTTGAGCATCATGGAGTACTGTCCCATGCCGTCGACGAGCTTTCCGAGGTTGTTGGTGAACATACCGTTGAGCCACTCGGTGCTGCCGGCGCCGTTGACGAGGAATTGACCCATGTGGGAGATGTCGAAGACGCCGCAGGCCGTGCGAACGGTGTTGTGTTCATCGATGATGCCGCTGTACTGGACCGGCATGTTCCATCCCGCAAAGGGAACCATCTTGGCTCCCAGTTCCACGTGCTTGGCGCAGAGGGGAGTGCTCTTCATCGTGTCCGCATTCATGCAGCGGCAGTTTAATTCATAGCGCCTCGGAAGTCAAGCTTATAACCATCATACTCGGCGGAAATTAACGGCGCGGCGGCGAGGGCAAAAAACGCCCCCGCTCCGGCAGAGCCGGGCGGGGGCGTGAATCAAAGGCGTGGGGTTGCCGCAAGAGGCGGCTCTATGCAGCAGTTTCCGTGTCTTACGCCTGCGGAGCCGGAGCTTCGCCGGCGGCCTCGGCTGCCGCAGCCGCTGCGGCAGCGGCCTTCTCAGCTTCGAGCTTGAGGCGAAGTTTTTCGGGCAGCTTGACTTGGATGTGGATGTCGCGCAGCTGGTTGGGCTCGGCGGGGGCGGGCGAATCGCTCATGAGATCGGCGCCGCGGTTGTTCTTCGGGAAGGCGATGACTTCGCGGATGGATTCGCAACCGCCGATGAGCATGACGACGCGATCGAGGCCGAGGGCCAGACCGCCGTGGGGCGGGGCGCCGAAGGAGAAGGCGCTGAGGATGTGCCCGAACTGCTCTTGGATGGTCGCTTCATCGAGGCCGAGGGCACGGAAGGTCGCATCCTGCAAATCGCGCTCGTGGATACGGATGGAGCCGCCGCCCAGCTCGTTGCCGTTGAAGATGACGTCGTAGGCTTCGGCGCAGAGATCGGTGCTGATCTCGCCGCGAAGGACTTTGTCGACGTCCTCGGGGACGGGGCGCGTGAAGGGGTGGTGGATGGCGCAGAAGCGCTGCTCCTCGGCGTCCCAGCCGAAGAGCGGGAAGCGCGTGACCCAGAAGAGGTCGACGTCCGTGTTGCCCTTGAGCAGCTCCATGTAGCCGGCGCATTCGAGGCGCACGCGGCCGAGGATGGTGCAGCTCTCTTCCCACGGGCCGGCCGCAAAGAAGATGCAGTCGCCGCTCTCGATGTTGAGGCGTTCGCGCAGGGCGTCGATTTCCGCATCGGTCAGGCGCTTGGTGATCGGGCTCTTCCAGCCGTCGCGGTCGTTGACGTCGCGCACTTTGATGTAGGCGAGGCCCTTGGCGCCGGCTTCGACGGCCGTCTTGGTGAGCGAGTCGACCTGACCGACGGAGGGCGAGAAGTTTTTGGCGTTGATGGCCTTGACCACGCCGCCGTTGGCGACGGCGCCGGAGAAGACGCGGAAGTCGCTCTTGGCGAAGATGTCCGAGCAGTCGGTGAGCTTCATCTCGAAGCGGCGCTCGGGTTTGTCCGAGCCGTACTGGTCCATGGCATCATGCCAAGTCATGCGCGGGAAGGGCGTGACGATGTCGCGGCCGACGGACTCCTTGAAGACGCGCTTGAGCATCTGTTCGACCCAGTTGTAGATGTCCTCGGGCGTGATGAAGGAGGCCTCGATGTCGATCTGCGTGAACTCGGGCTGGCGATCGGCGCGCAGGTCTTCGTCGCGGAAGCAGCGGGCCACTTGGAAGTATTTCTCCATGCCGGCCACCATGAGCAACTGTTTGTACTGCTGCGGCGCCTGCGGAAGGGCGTAGAAGCAGCCGGGGCTCAGGCGGCTGGGGACGAGGAAGTCGCGGGCGCCTTCGGGCGTGCTCTTGGAGAGGATGGGCGTCTCGATCTCCAAGAAGCCCTGCTCGTCGAGGTAGTCGCGCATGGTCTTGGTGATGCGGTGGCGCAGAATGATGTTGCGCTGCATGTTGGCGCGGCGCAGGTCGAGGAAGCGGTACTTGAGGCGGATATCCTCGTTGGAAACGGTGCGATCGAGCTGGAAGGGAAGAACGGCCGCGCGGTTGAGCACCTTCATGCTCTCTGCTTCGACCTCAATTTCACCCGTGGGAAGGTCGGGGTTGGTGGCGTCGACCTCGTCTGTCTTGAGTCGCCCGACGACCTTGCCGGTGACGCTGATGACGGATTCGACGCGCAGGGCTTCGGCCTGCTTGGCGAGATCGGCATTATTCTCAGGGTGGAAGACGACCTGAGTTTTGCCTTCGCGGTCGCGAAGGTCGATGAAGATCACGCCGCCGTGGTCGCGAACGGTGTCCACCCAGCCGGAGAGGGTGACCGTCCGGCCGACATCGCTCAGGCGAAGCGCATTGCAGTTGTGTGTACGATAAGTGCTCATGTTGAATCTGTTGGGGGCTTTATACGAGGCCTGCCGCACGGCAGGGCGCCACAGCGGGCGCAATGATACTCCTGACAGGCTGAATGTCAAGTCTGTTTTTGTTTCACTTTGCGGCGCTTTCGGCGCCGGGGCGGCTTTCGGCATCGGCGTCGCCGGGCTCATCGTCTTCGGCCTCCTCGTCGGGGTCTTCGGGCAGGAACATGTCGAGCAGGCTTTCGAGGTCGGTGTTGTAGGTCTCGCGCGTGGCGAGGACTTTGAGCTGCAGTTCGGGATATTCGCTGCCGATGACGATGGCGTAGGTGGCGCCGATTTTGTCGGCATGTTTGAGCTGGGCGCCCATCTTGGAGGCCGAGAGGGGGATGTCGACGCGCACGCCGGCGTCGCGCAGGGCGGAGGCGAGGGCGAGCATCTCGGGGCGCTTGTCCGGGTCGGCCAGCACGCAGTAAATATCGCAGTTCTGCGGGCGGGTGGCGGCGTCGCGCAGGTCGCGCGCGGCCGGGCAGGCCTCGATGAGGTGGGCGATGACGGCGTCGCCCATGGCGAAGCCGGTGGCGGGCATGTCCACGGAGCCGTTGGAGAGGGTTGAGA
>DXFQ01000144.1 GCA_019114365.1 Candidatus Parakkermansia intestinigallinarum
CCGCCCCGCCGTAGAATTCCGTGATGCGGGCGCGTACTTCGTAGTCGGCAGCGACGTAGAGGTAGATGTCGTACCCGGTGGCGGCGCGCAGGTCGTCGACGGTTTGCGGGTTGAGGGGGTCTTCGAGGCAGACGTAGAGCCCTTCGCCGCTGCGGTATTCGATGGGGAAGGCGCCGTGCATGCGTGCCTGCGCCGGGGTGAGTTTGGCAATGACGTCTTCGGGCGGTGCAAAGTCGGCCAGTGAGATGTACTGGGCGCCGACCTCGGTGGCGATGATGTTCCAGAAGTCTTCCGGTGAGCTGATGACGCCGAAGTCGATGAGGGTCTCCCAGAGCTCTTTGCCGCTGTTGGCCATTTCTTCTTTGACATCCTTGGATACCGAGGTATCCATCATGCCGTTGTTGATGAAAACATCAAGTGCAACGTCTGTGTCCATATGTGTGATATCTGTGTGTGCGGTTGTCGGAGCGGGTGGGGCTTAGCTGGCGTCGCCGGTGGTGACGCGCATGACTTCTTCGGCGGAGGTGATGCCGGCCATGACTTTGCGGATGCCGTCTTCGCGCAGGGTGCGCATGCCGAGCTCGCGGGCGCGTTTGCGAAGTTGGGCCGAGGTGAGGTTGGAGTTGATGAGTTCTCGCACGTCGTCGCTGACTTGGAAGATTTCGAAGATGCCGAGACGCCCTTTCATGCCTTTGCCGCGGCATTTTTCGCAGCCGCCCGGTCGCGGGACTTTGACGAGGCGGTTGATGTCGATGCCGAGGACTTCGGCTTCTTTCGGCGTGACGTGGCCGTCGATTTTGCAGTCGCAGAGGCGTCGGCAGAGGCGCTGGGCCATGATGGCTCGCACGGCCGAAGCGATGAGGAAGCGGTCGACGCCCATGTCGGCCAGTCGCGCGACGGAGGAGGGGGCGTCGTTGGTGTGCAGGGTGGAGAGGACGAGGTGGCCCGTCATGGCTGCCTGAATGGCGATGCCCGCCGTTTCGCCGTCTCGAATTTCGCCGATCATGATGATGTTGGGAGCCTGTCGGAGCATGGCTCGCAGGGCCGCAGCGAAGGTCATGCCGATTTCGGAGCGGATCATGACTTGGTTGATGCCGGCAAACTCGTATTCGACGGGGTCTTCCGCCGTGATGATTTTTTTGTCGGGGCGGTTGAGGTGGTTGAGGCAGGCGTAGAGGGTGGTGGTTTTGCCGGAGCCGGTGGGGCCGGTGACGAGGATGACGCCGTCGGGCAGGGTGACGAGGCGGTCGAAGGTGGCTTCGTCGTCGGAGAGGAAGCCGAGTTGCGGCAGGCCGAGAGCCAGGGCGGATTTGTCGAGAATTCGCATGACGACGGATTCGCCGTGGTTGGAGGGGACGGTGCTGACACGCAGGTCGATGTGCACGCCGTCGCGCAGGTCGAGCTCGATGCGGCCGTCTTGCGGGACGCGCTTTTCGGCGATGCTCATGGTGGAGCTCATGACTTTGAGTCGCGCCACGATGGGGCCGAGCAGTTTCTTGGGGTGGTTGGCCGCTTCGATGAGGCGTCCGTCGACGCGGTAGCGGATGCGCACGCGGTCTTCCATCGGTTCGATGTGGATATCCGAGGCCCGCATGTTGTGCGCTTCGTTGAACATGTTGTCGATCAGCTCGATGATCGGGGCTTCGCTGTCACCCTTGGCAAACTTTTTCTCTTCGGGGTAATATTTGTCGAGCGCTTTCTTCAGCCCGGCTTCCGAGACGACGAAGAAGTCGATGTCCCGCCCGAGGAATTGGGGCAGGCTGTCGATGTTCTCCATGTTGAAGGGGTCGGCGATGGCAACCTGCAGGTAGTAGCCGTCATCGCCGATGGGGATGAAGCCGACGCGCCGGGCGAGGGCGCCTTTGACTTTCTCGATGATGTCGGGGCTGATGTCGATGCCTGTCAGGTCGACGTATTCCATTCCCGACCTTGCGGCGGCTACTTGGGCGATGTATTCGCCCGAGAGGTAATTGTTGTTGATGAGGAAGTCGATAACGCTGTCGATGGGAGAGATTTGCTGACGCGCTGAGTCAATCGTGGCATCGTCGATGGCTCCGGCTTCTTTGAGCAACTCAAGCAGATAATTTTCGTTCGAATACACGGGTTTGATCGATAGGTGAAGTTATACGCGACGCAAACGGGCTCGCGTCATTTCATTACTCTACACGAAGCCTTGTGTCGCGTCAATAAAACATCTCTAAAAACAGCAAATTTCTTCGCGTTTCGTTTCCCGATGAGCTTCAGGGCGGGGGAGGAGGGTTGTCCGCTGGCTTTTCGGGGGCGGCGGAAGCGGTGTTCGACGCAGAGAACGGATGCTTGGGGTGGCGTCCGTCTGTGTTCCGGGCCGATCCTTCGGTGCGGTTGATGTTGACGCCGTGCGCGCAAGCTGCGGCGGTGACAAAGCCGGGGGGATGACAAAGGTATGGGTTGCCTGTGCGCGGCGTGTGTGGTAGAATCGCGCCCGTTATGGCTAATACTTCACTTACGCCGGAGCTGGCCGAGCTGGCCGGCGCTCTCGCCAACGCTTTTGCTCAGTGCCAGAAGGTTGTCTCCGCGAAGGCTCGTATCGGTTTGTTTTATCAGAACCCCGGGGCGACGGATCTTTTCCGCAAGGTCAATGAGTACGGCGAGCAACTCCGCAACAAACACATGGAGGGGATGCCCCCTTCGGAGGCCGAGATTGCAAAGTTTGATGAGTTGCGTCAGGCCGTGGTGGACAACGAATTTTGCAAGGGCTTTTTGGAGGCTCGCCAGCTGCTGGATGATATGCTCGGCACGGTCAATCAGTACCTGTGTCTGGCTATCGACAAGGGCTGTGCGCCGAGTGATGAGGAGGTGGCCGCAGCGATGCAGCAGCAGATGAGCGCCTGCTGCGGCGGCGGTTGCCACGGGCACTGCGAGGATTGCGACAGCGATTGTGAGCAGCGCAAGGAGTCGGGTGAAGGCCACGAGTGCTGCGGCGGCCACGGTGAGGGTCATGAGTGCTGCGGCGGCCACGGTGAGGGTCATGAGTGCTGCGGCGGCCACGGTGAGGGCCATGAGTGCTGCGGCGGCCACGGCGAAGGTCACGAGTGCTG
>DXFQ01000145.1 GCA_019114365.1 Candidatus Parakkermansia intestinigallinarum
CCCCGAAGCCGCCTCTGAGCTGCGGTGCGTCAGAAGCGTGACCGTGCGCCTCTGCGGATCGGCATCCGCCACGGGGTACGTAAACGCCTCGCGCTGCCCGCTGCTCTTGACGTATTTTTGCAACGAAACGCCGTGCAAGGTACGGCCGGGGCGACTGTCGAAATCCGACGCATCCAGCTGCATCCGCTTCTCGGACTCGGCGTAGTCGACCACCACATCCATCTCGGCATTCAGGCGAAAAAAGGGCGGCATGACAAACCAGTTGCTGACGCGAAGCAAGGGACGATTCCACGCATCCGTCCCCGCCTCAAAGTGCCCGCTGAAGCAGACGGCGGGAGGCGCAACATACTGCTCGGCAAAGTTCGGATCCTGCGCCTGATTCTTTACCCTGAAGCTGAGCGCGCGATAGTTCATCTCGTCTCGCGGATCCGCAAAAACAACGCTCACGCAGCGCACCGCATCCCCGCACCACACCCAGGCCCGCGGTCCCCATCCGCCCGCGTGGTCGTGCCACACAACGGGGTAGAGGTGCTCCTCCGGCAAAACCTGCGCCTCGAAGTCCCCCGCTCCCCAAGACGTAGAGCCGGACGGGGAGGAAGAAAGCGCCGAGGCGGTGGCAGCAGGAGACGCAGAGGCAACGGCGGGAGACTGAGCGAAAGCGGCGGTCGCCGACAGCGCAACGGCAATAACGAAAAGTTTTTTTCATAACAAGGAGCGGTGGCCTTTCTGCCGTGCATCATACATCTTTTTAACTGAGTCCACAAGAGGAAAAGTAACAGCTTTTCCCATATCTCTCCTTGCATGGTTCACGGGAGCGCGGGGGAGCAGCGGCTCCGGAACCTACGGCGAGTCACGGCTTGCCGAGAAGCAACGGGTCACGGCTTGCTTCGCGCCGCCCCCTCTCCCCTTCTCCGCGTCGATTTGTCTAGCCCTCGCGAAGGTCGCTCCGCCGCGACGGTTGTATCGGATTTATTCCCCGACTCGACGCGATACAAAACATTGGTGTTGTATTTTTCCGCATCTTTGGTAGAATACCCTCCCGTGAAAACAGCGCATTCATTCCCCCTTCTTCCCCTTGTAGCAACGCTGGGCTGTTCGCTCTCTGCCGCCGCTGAGGGAAACGCCCCGCTCTCCGCTTCCTGCTCGTACGCCGCATCGGCGCCCGCCACCGTCTCCGCTCCCGCAGAGGGAACGAATGAGGCAACCGCTGCCGACCCGGCGGACGACGACTTATTGCCGGAGGATGATGCAGACTCCCCGGCAGAGGATGGCAGCTCAGCACTCCCCTATTTTTCGCCTCGGCCCCTGCCTCCGATCTTTGATTATTGGCAAGAAGTGCTCATGGAGCAGAGCGAAGCTCGCAAGTATCTCGTCCTCGATGAGGACGAGTACAACAGGCCTCTGACGGAGGATGAGAAGGCGGAGATTGAGGAAGTCCGAGGGCACATACGCGAGGCTCTCGCCGCGGCCAAGGAGCTTTTCACGGCCCAGATGGCGCTCATTCGCGGGCCGCTGTCGCACCCTCACTATCAGCCTGATGACCCGTATGAAGTCGAGGATTATCTAGAGATTTGTGAAAAATATCTGGAGGAAAGTTTTCACCGGGACTTGGAGGCTCTCTCCTTCTGTGCTTCCTTCATGAACGCAGGTTGCGTTGAACCCACTCTCCACCCGGGCGGAAGACCTATGTTGAACCGGCCTGATCCGGAGGTCATTTTCTGGCAGCGTACCGGCGGTGATTCGACAGTAGCCAATGAATGGAAGCTTGCGCGGCAAGCTTGCGAATGGCAAAAGCGGCAGAGGCGTTTCATGGAGAGCTACTTAGCGCACTACAGCTACGATAGCGCGGGCTTCGAGCGTGAGAGCAGAGATCCCTTTACCGAGTACTGCCAAGTCATGACAAGCGAGATTCCGGCATGCGCGCCAGACGGGAGCCCATCCGATCAAACCGTCACTTACTGCGAAGCCATGCGGGAACTCATCCGCAGAGAAGAACGCGCGTGGGAGCGCTACTATACAGCAATGGGAAATCTGGTATGCCCCAGCCCCGGATACCGAGGCAGCGGTACGGGGGTTTCCACGCTCGAATATCAACTCTACCTCCTGGATACGAGGGAGCGCTTCCTCTATTTACTGGCAAGCGGTGATCAAAATATAAAAGACCTGCCCTCGGCCCGACGGGAGAAGGAGGCCGCCTTGCTGCCGCTGCACAGCACGTATGCCTACGGCGAGATTTTCCAAGATACGGCGTTGCTTTTCCGCCACCCGAAACTTGCCGGGAATCCTTGGTGCATCAGTTTCCCCCTTGCGGGACCCGGCTTCATTTACGTCAAGGACAATGATGTGCTGAGGCGATACGTTGCCGCCCACCCGGAGGGAGGGGATGTGAATATCCGCGGCTACCAAGTGCTCGAAAGCCGTGGAGAGCCGTACTCCTCGAATAAACAGGAAGGCTCGAGTGACGATGATGTCCCTGCTCCCGCAGCAGACAATGCCTTGGAGATGCAGCAGCTCTTTGACCTGCTCGAGTGTTCCCCGGCTGATGGCTACATCTATGGCTAAGACGATCAGACGAGCAGAGTGAATCGAGCGGAAGAGACGAGCTTCCGGGCGGCGTTGGACAGGCTGGGCACCTCGACGATGGCGGCTGCATCGGAGATGCACATCAATGCCGCAGCACGCGCGTGCCGAGAGTCTCCCGTAAGCCCCACCCTCCGCTGCGTGGAGGCACTGCAGCGCACAGCTGGAGGGCAGAGCGCACGATAGGCGGCCGGTGGTGCTTATCGGAGATTCGTTCGGAAGAAGTCGCCGATGGCCTCAAAGGGGATTTTCTCCATGTTGTCGTAGAGGTCGACGTGGCTGGCTCCCGGAACGATGAGCAGTTGCTTGTTGTCTCCCTTGAGCTTGCTGAAGGCCCCCTCACCGAAGTAGCGCGAGTGAGCTTTTTCGCCGTGCACGATGAGAACGGGAGCGGTGATTTCTCCGGCGTAGTCCAAGAGGGTGCTGTTGAGGAAGGGCTGTACGGAGGTGGCGTTCCAACCCTCGTTGGAGTTGAGCGAGCGCTTATGGTAGCCGCGCGGTGTTTTGTAGTAGGCGTAGTAGTCCTTGACGAAGAGCGGGGCGTCGTCCGGCAGGGGGTCGATGACGCCGCCGGCGCGGCGATAGCTGCCGGCAGCCGCGTCACGGAGCCGTTGGTCGGCTAGGCTGCGGCGCAGTTGGGCGCGATCCTCTGCCGTCATGCTGTCGTTGTAGCCCAGGGCGCTGACGCGGCACATATCGTACATGGTCGAGGCGACGGTAGCCTTAATGCGGGGGTCGAGGGCGGCAGCGTTGATGGCGAGGCCGCCCCAGCCGCAGATGCCGAGGATGCCGATGTGCTCCGCCTCGACAAAGGGGCAGAGGGAGAGGAAGTCGACGGCGGCGCAGAAGTCTTCGGTATTGATGTCGGGAGAGGCTACGTAGCGCGGCTCGCCGCTGCTCTCACCGGTGAAGGAGGGGTCGAAGGCCACGGCGACGAAGCCCAGAGAGGCAAGTTGCTGGGCGTAGAGCCCGGAGGCTTGCTCTTTGACGGCGCCGAAGGGCCCGCAGACGGCGATGGCGGGGTAGCGTTTGGCGGCGTCAAAGTCTTTCGGCAGGTAGAGGTGGCCGACGAGCGTGGTGCCGAAGCGGGTCGGGAAGCTGACGCTCAGGGCGGTGATATCGGGGTTGATGGGGAATACGCGGGTGTCTTCGGTGATGGGTGTCATGGTGGTGCGGGGTTGTGAGCTGTTGAGCAGCGGGGCTCGGGCGGGTGTGCTCGGCTGTTGCTCGGTTCGGGCTTGCTTGGCCGATGACGGCGCAGGGGCCGGAGCTTGTCCGGCAGCGCTGAGCGTGAGCCCCAGCGCTGCGGCCATGAGGATGAGGGTGTTTGTTTTCTTCATTGAATGTGAGGATGTCTGAGGTTGAAGAAGGCGGATATGAAACGACGGCCGATGCGTGAGCTTCGTCGATGAATGGAGTCCGTCGCCGGTTGCAGTCCGTCGATGCGTGTGGTCGGCCGGAGGGGGTGTTGTCACCGATCGGAGGACAGGCGATCGTACTCGGAATCGCTGACGGGTTCGAGCCATTCATTGCGGCCTTGTTCGCCGTTGACTTCAACGGCCAGATGGGCGAACCAGCTATCGGCCGCAGCTCCGTGCCAGTGCTTGACCCCGGCCGGGATGTTGATGACGGTGCCGGGCAGGATGGGTACGGCGGCTTTGCCCTCTTCCTGATACCAGCCGCGACCCGCGATGCCGATGAGGATTTGCCCGCCGCCGGAGGCGGCATGGTGAATGTGCCAGTTGTTGCGGCAGCGCGGTTCGAAGGTGACGTTGGCGATGCGAACTTGCTCGGAGGAGACGGGGGCGAGATAGCTCTTGCCGGTGAAATAACGCTCGTAGGCGGTATTGGGCTCGCCGATGGGGAAAATCATGGAGCGCTCAAAGTCGGCCTTGGCCCCCTGCCCCTTGACGTCCTCAGCCCAGATATCCTTGGCTTGGCGGAAGGCGGACCAAGCCTTGGGCCAGCCGGCGTAGAAGGCGATGTGGGTGAGGATTTCGGCGATTTCGCTGCGGGTGATGCCGTTTTTCTTGGCTTCGTTGAGGTGGTAGCTCAGCGAGCTGTCGGTGATGCCCATGCTGATGAGGGCGGTGATGGTGACGAGACTGCGGTCGCGCAGGCTGAGTTTATCGGTGCGGCTCCAGACTTCGCCGAAGAGGACGTCGTCGTTGAGCTGAGCGAATTGAGGGGCGAAGTCTCCGAGTTGGTCTCGCCCGGCGGTTTGTTTGACGGGTTCTTGTGACATAAGGTTGGGGCTCATGGTGATGAGGGTACCGAGGAGGAGGCAGGTTGTTTTCTTCATACGGGGGGGGAAGGATCTTGTGTTGGTGAAGGCGCGTCCGCCGGGCAGCCTTTGCACGAGCTTTCGCGCCGTTGATGTCATTGTAGCAGTTTTCTCGGCCATCGCAAATACTTGCTCGGCATACGTTTTTATGCCTGCGGGGCATGAATCGCGCGGTGACGGGAAATGCCATGCATCCCTTGCCGTCCTCGTGCATCGCCACCAATTCCGGGCGCCGAATCTTGTCCACCTCCCATCGGGCCTTCGTCTCTCCCCCATCCGAATCCTATCCGAACTCTATCCGAGCCTTGTCCGTCCCTCGTCCCCCCGTCCGCCACTTGCCCGACACTTGCGCGACACTTGTGCGAACCCGTAAGCCCTCGACATGTCGGCGGCGCGGCTCCGGCGTGGAGCTGCGGCAGGAGGAAGGGGAAAAGGCTCGAGAGCGCCGGGCGGCGCCGGGCCAGCGATGTCTTTTCATGCGCCTTCTTTCACGCGTCGTCGGCTGAGCTCTCTCGGGCCGGGGCGTCTTGGGCAGAGCTCCGGCGCCGAACTTCGCTGCAAAGCGCGAGGTAAAAGACTTGTGCCGCTCGGCTGAAGAAGCGGGCTTTTTTCCAGACGAGGTAGGAGGGGGAGCTCAGTCGCGGCGCAAAGGGGATGAAGCGCAGGAGGCTCTCGCCTCCCGTCGGGACGAGGCCGTCGAGACAGATGGCGCAGCCGACGCCGGCCTCGACGAAGCGGGCGGCGTTGTAGGCGAGGTTGTAGCGGCAGCGGATGTCGCAGCTGCTCAGCTGCCGCCCAAGCCAGCCGGAGAGGAATTCGAGGACGGGTTCGCGGTAGGAGGTGATGAGCGGCTGGGAGGCAACTTGATCGGGGCTGAGTTGCGCGAGCTCGGCAAAGGGGTGGTCTCGCCTCACCAGCAGGCCCCATGTGTCGACGTGGGGCAGCCTCAGGTGTTCGTAATCGGAGAGCTTGACGGGGGCGAGCATGAAGCCGAAGTCGACGGTGCCGCATTCCAGCTGTTCGCTGATGCAGGTGGCGTTGGCGGTTTGCAGACAAACGCGGATGCCCGGGTTGCGCTTTTGGACGCGCTGACAGGCATCGGCAAAGAGGCTGAAGCCGGGCGATTCCGCGCAGCCGATGGTGACTTCACCGCAGATGTCTTTGCGGTGTATGGAGACTTCACTGATGGCGTGCTCGGTGAGGGTCAGGATTTCTTCGGCGCGCTGCACAAAGCGCAGGCCGGCCTCGGTGAGGGTCAGGTTTTTGCGGTCGCGACGGAAGAGGGGAACGCCCAGTTCGCTCTCCAAATCCGCAATCTGGCGAGAGAGTGTGGGCTGGGTGATGTGCAGAGCGGCAGCCGCATGCGTGATGGAGCGCTCGCGGGCGACGGCGAGAAAGTAGCGGAGGACGCGCAGTTCCATTGCTGCCATTGAAGCACGGAAGGGCGCGGACGTCAAGCAGGAAGCAGTCCTGCCCGGCGATGATGACACGACGGGCGAGCAGCCGGGCGACGCGCCTGGCGCTCCGCCCGCCTCTTCGGGATGAGGAAGCGCTCAGAAACCCAGCACGGCCTGCGAGTCGATGTCGCTTTGGCCGTGGATGAGCTCGGCGGCGACGCTCAAGCCGGAGAACTCTTCGATGAGTTGGCGATTGGTCAGCGCGGCGGTGTCCCAATCCTGCTGCAGGTGGTTGAGGACGAGGGCGCGGCAGCTCAGTCCGCGCTCGCGTATGCCTTTGATGGTCATCAGGGCGTGGTTGACGGCGCCGAGTTTGTTACCGATGACGAGAATGACGGGCAGGCCGAGCGCGACGGCAAAATCAGCCATGGTGACGCCGGGTGCAATGGGGACTTCCCAGCCGCCCGCACCTTCGACGAGCACGGGGCCGTAGGCGGCGGCAACGCGTTCGTAGCCTTCGATGAGGGTGCCGAGGCTGATGGTCTTGTTCTCGAGGGTGGCGGCGATGTAGGGGGCGGTGGCGGCCCGCAGGTAGAGGGGGTTGATGAGCTCGAGGCTCACGGAGGGGTCGGTCGCGTCGCGCATGGCGCGGGCGTCGCTGCGGTCTCCGCAGGCCATGGGTTTGTAGCCCATGGCGGGTATGCCGCGGCGCCGCAGGTCGCGCAGCAGGGCGGTGGTGACGTAGGTTTTTCCGATTTCAGTGTCGGTGCCGGTGATGAAGAAGTTTTGCATGGCGGTTGTTGGGCGGCCGGGGCTCAGAGAGGGGTTGCAAAAAGGATTTCATCGTCGCCGGGTTCTTCGACGTCTTTCTTGACGTAGAGCCAGTCAGCAACAATCCAAACGACGACGGCCAACAGCAGGCAGACGAGTTTGGCCTGCCACTCAAACGTCAGAAACCTCTTGATTTTCGATATCGTCAGCATGGTTGTAGAGGAGCGAGGAGAGGCGTTCGCAAAGCAGGTTCACCGAGATGTCCGTCTGCACTTTCTGCCCGTAGAAGAGCGTGATGCGGCCCTTCTCTTCGGAGACGACCACGACGACGGCGTCGGATTTTTCGGCAATGCCCATGGCGGCGCGGTGGCGCAGCCCCATCGAGGCGTCGATGGGGTTGCGCTCGCTCACCGGCAGGATGGCGCCGGCGGAGGCGATGCGCTCGCGGATGATGACGGCGGCTCCGTCGTGCAGGGGGGAACCGGTGTAAAAGATGGTCTCGACGAGGGCGGGGGTGAAGATGGCGTCGATTTTGGTACCGCGGTCGTAGTGGTCGATGTCGTCGAGTCGGTTGGTGCGGCAAAACACCAGCAGCGCACCGATGCGGCGACTGGCCATGTAGGTGACGGCTTCTTTGACGCGCTGCATGAATTCATCGCTGTGCGAGTCCGCATGCGTCCACATGCGCCCGGTCATGATTTTGCGCGAGAACTTGGCGAGCACGGTTCGGATTTCCGGCTGAAAGAGCACGACAAGCACCAAGCCGGGGCCGGCGAAGATGACGGTTACGATGTGCTCCAGCACGCCGGCTCCGATGAGTTTGAGGAGCAGGAAGCCGACGACGACCAAGGCGATCAGGCCGATGAAAATGGTGGCGGACGGCGAATCCCTGTAGGCTCTGTACACCTGATAAAAGATGACGGCCAGTACGAGCACCTCAAAGGCGGCGCGGATGTACTCGAGCAAACTCATGCGATCATTTTACTCTTTCGTCCGTCCGATGGCAAGCCCAAAGGGCGGCTTGCGCGCTGTTCATGCGTTCTCGCCTCTATCCGGCGAGCGGCCCCGCCGCCGCAAACAGGCGGCAGCGGCCGTGCGTCCGTTGCTGCCGCAGCGGGCCGTGATGCGACAAACGCCGCCGTGCATCGGCACGGCGGCGTTTGTTTGAAGCCATGAGGCGGCTACTGCTTCGCCTGAGCCGGGGCGTCATCGCGACCTTCGCGCATGCTCTCCGAGCTGCGGTTCCAGCCGCCTCCGAGCTGCGTGTAGAGGGTCGGGATGCAGGCGGCATACTGGTAGCGATACTCGGCGAGTTTCTGCTCGGCCGGGAAGAGGTTCTGCTGGGCCGTCAGCACTTCGTAGTAGTCGGAATAGCCGGTCTTGACGCGCTCAAGGCAGGCGTCGAGGTAGCGGCGATACGATACGACGGCGGCTTCCTGCCGTTCGAGAATCGTGCGCAGTTTGGCGCGCTGCACGAGCGTGGTCGAGACTTCACTGAGTGCCGTCAGCACGGTCTCTTCGTAGCTGGCGACGGCCGCGACGAGGTTGTTGCGGGCGATCTTCTCAGAGGCTCGCAGCTGGCCGGCCTGGAAGAGGGGGCCGGAGAGGTTGGCGCCCATGCCCCAGCCCGTGCCCTTGCGCACGGCGGTCGTCAGATCGGACGAGGCCACACCCGCGGCTGCGGTCAGCGAGATGGAGGGGAAGTAGTTGGCGATGGCCACGCCGATTTCGGCGTTGGCGGCGCGCACCTGTTGCTCGGCCGCAAGCACGTCAGGGCGGTGAGCGAGGATGTCGGCCGGGATGCCGGCGGGCACCGTGGATCCGCCGGCGTAGTCGGAGAGACTGCCGCGGCGGCGGATGTGGCCGGGCGTGCGGCCGGCCAACACGCTCAGCGTGTTCTCAAGCTCGACGATCTGGTACTCGATGGCCGGGATCTGAGCCTCGGCGGCCGCGAGAGCCGCGCGGCTGGAATCGACGGAGAGCACACTGTCGGCGTCGTACTTGAAGCGGTACTCGAAGTACTCGAGTGACTTGCGATAGGATTCAACGCTCGCCTTCTGGACGCGCAGCTGTTCGTCGAGCATCAGCAGCTGCAGGTAACCCGTCGACACCTGACGCAGCAGCGAGAGCTGGAGGGCGCGCAGCTGGTGCTCGGCAGAGAAGTAATCGGCCTCGGCAGCTTCGACCGCGCGGCGCGTGCGGCCCCAGACGTCAAGCTCCCATGAGGCGGAAGCCGCCATCGAGCCGGGAGCCGTCGTAATGCCGCCGCTGTTGACGATGGTCGAACCGCCGGTCTGGTTGGCGCCCTTGGAGACGCTGCCGCCGTACGATGCCCAGGGGAAGAGCGGAGCCTGCGTCACCGTCACGTTCTGGCGGGCGCTGTCCACGTTGGCCAACGTGGCTTTGAGGCTGCGGTTGTTGCGGTATGTGTCAAGCAGAAGGTCGCGAAGATCCGGATCGCGCATCACATCCCACCAAGGCAGCGAGGCGATCGACTCCTTCATGGAGGGAGCCCCTCGGAAGGCTGCCGGCACCTCCATCTCGGGCTCTTTGTAATCGGGGCCCATCAGGCAGGAGCTCATGCCCAGCACGGCCACGGCGGAAGCCAGGCTGAGAACCGTCATCTTCATAGACTTTCCGTGATTCATCATACCGCGCTGACTCTACTCCTAATGCTTCGCGTTGTCAAGTTTTTATCCGCTGAAAATTTCCAACTTTGTGTCATGAGGGCAGCAAACGCGGCAGCTTGCGCGAGCAGCGAGCCTGCCCGCGAGCACAAATAATTCGGGCACTTTTTCATTTTCTGCTTGAAAAGCAAAAGGAATAGGGTAGAGTTTAGCATGATGAGCGACGATGCCAGCTTTAAGCCACATAACAGCGCGGCTCCCGGGGTGTTCAACTGGGAGATGGTGCGCAAGGCGCTGCGTGCCGCTGAAGAGGGCGTCTATTGCTGGGATATGGAGACCGGCAAGATTTTTTACACCGAGCAGTGCCTGCGCATGATGGGCCTGCCCTTTCGGGAGATCGCGCCCAATATCTTCACGGAGAGCGAGCGAACGATCCATCCGGAGGATCTGCAGTTTTTCCGCAGCAGTGTCCAGCGCTACATCGACATGCCCATGGTGGCGGCCTCGCCCATGCGCGTGGAGGTGCGCCTGCTCAATCTGCGCTCGCGCGGTTGGCGCTGGATACGCGTCAACGGTCTGCTGGAGCGAGGCCGAGATCTCAAGCCCGTGAGGCTCGTGGGGGTGTGGGTTGATATCACGCGCCGCAAGATGTCGGATATGCGGGCGTTGGAGGATCAGAACTTCTTCCGCACCCTCATCAACTACCTGCCGGACAACATTTATTTCAAGAACCGCGAATCGCGCTTCGTGCTGGCCAACGAGGCCACGGCGCGCAAGATGCACGTACGCACCCCGGCCGACCTCATCGGCTGCCGCGATACGAATTTCTTCACCGAGAGCATGGCGGAGGTTGCCCGGGCGGAGGAGCTCAACGTCATGAACACCGGGGTGCCCATCACCAACCGCATCCATCGCGAGACGTGGAAGAACGGTAAACAGCGCAACAGCTGGAGCCGTGTCTCGAAGTTCCCGTGGTACGGCCACGACGGCAACATCAAGGGCATCGTCGGTATTTCGTCGGACGTCACCGAGCTCATCGAAGCGCAGCGCCGCTACCAGCGCATTGCCGAGCAGCTCGACCAGAGGAATCGGGCGCTGGAGAAGGAAATCAGCCTCGCGCGCGAGGTGCAGCGCGCTCTTCAGCCCCTGCGACTGCCCGACCGCGTCTGGACGAATCCGAATGACGGCAGCCGGCGCCGCGCCACCTTCCACCACGTCTACATGCCCTCCACCGGGGTGGCCGGGGACTGTTTCGAGGTGTTTCCGGTCGGTGATTCGGGCGTCGGCATGCTCATCTGCGACGTCATGGGGCACGGGGTCAGCGCGGCGCTGATTGCCGCCATGCTGCGGGGGCTCATGGAGCAGGTGGCGAACTTGGCTGACACGCCGGGGCTTCTGCTCTCGTCGCTCAATCGGCAGCTTTACCGCATCTTCAGCCAGGCCAATATCACCATGTTTTCGTCGGCCTGCTACGTCTACCTCGACCTCGACAGGCAGAGGCTCACTCTCTCGGGCGCCGGACATCCGGCGCCCATCGTCATGACGGCGGACGGCAAAGCCGTGCTTCCGGCCATTCCCCGCTCCCCTGCCCTCGGGCTCATCGAAAGCGCGCTCTTCCGCGAGAGCGAAATCCCGCTGGAGCCCGGCATGAAGCTCATGCTCTACACCGACGGACTCACGGAAGCTCACAACGGCAAGGGCGATGAGCTCGGCGCCGTGCGCGTCATGAATTACCTGCAGGAGCGCCAGCCCGTCAACATCACGGAGATGATTAACATAGCCCTTGCCTGCATGCATAACTTCACCGGTGATGCCGATCAGGAGGATGATATTTGCATGTTGGGCGTCGAATTCTTGAGCGAGTAAGTCCCGAAACGAATTTTTGAGATACAATCATCAAAAAAAAGTTGCATTCTCGGCCGATTTAGGCTACCCTTCCATCAGTTACGAATCGAATCTTTATGGATGAAAATCATCAAGAGGGCGGTACGCCCTTTAATCTGTCGGAGCTGACAGAGTTTCAGTTCGGTCCCGCTTGGGCCCGCAAGGGAAACGACGCTTCGAAGCCGCAAAAATATGAAGAGATGTCGTCGCGCGACTATGCGCCGAAGCGTCGCGACGCGGAGCGCAAGCCCTCTTTCCGCGACCGCCGCAGCGGCGCGGATCGCAACGCCGATCGCCGCGACGGCCGCGCCAAGGGTCGCGAGGGTCGCGGCGAGCGCGCCCCGCGCCGCCTGCCTGCTCCGACGCCGGGACTTCGCGTCGAGCTGCGCCCCGCCAACAGCATCTTGGAGATTTTCGCCACTCAGATTCAACGCCAGAAGAGAGCCCTGCCCCTGCTCGACCTCGCGCGCGTCGTCATGGCCTCGCGCGACCGCTTCGACCTCGTCTTCATGAAGCTGGAGAACGGCCCCATGATGATTCATTCCCGCCTCGGCGACGGCGCCTGCTGGCTGAGCGAGGAAGAAGCCGTCGCCTACCTCTGGAAGGCTGACTGGTTCGGCAAGTTCTACAGCCGCGAGGAAATCGAGACGCCCGCCCCGAGCGGCAACTTCAATGCCATCGCCGTCTGCAGCCTCGGCGGAGAGCTCATCGGCCCGGTCAACTGGCACGGCTACCAAGCGGCTCTCATGCACCTCTACCGCGAAAAGTACGCCCAGATGGATCTGAGCAGCTTCAAGGCGCGCGTTCGCGTCGACAAGAGCGAAGAGACCGTCGCCGCATGGCTCAAGCAGGCCAGCCGCACCGTCGTGTGGAAGCCCCTGCGCGATGCCGAGGTCGTGCTCAGCGACGCCAAGGCGGTCGAGGCCGACTTCAAGGCCAAGCATTACGCCGAGGCTTATGAGGTTGTCGACAAGGTCTTCGTCAACGGCGCCACGCCGAGGGCTCTGCTCTCTCCCGGCCTCGCGGCGCACCTCGCCATTTTGTCCGACAAAACGGCTCGTTTCCCGCAGATGCTCATTCCGAACCTCTGCCACGGTCTGGCTCGCCACCACATCCCCATCTACAAATGGCAGGGGCACCACTACACCGGGCCGAGCCGCGTGCGCGCCATCCCCGCCGACATGGTGCTGGCCGACCGCATGATGGCCATCGTCAACTGGACCAAGGAGAACTCCGGCAGCAAGGTTGACGCGATGTGCGCGGCGCTCTCCGGCGTGCCCAATGCGACGGATGAGGCCGGCAAGCAGGCCACGGTCGACGCCTACGCCCCCTACGTCGCCGATATGATCTGGCTGCTTGAGCAGGGCTTCATCGTCGTGACGGCGGACAACTCCATCTGGTACCCGAAGGGCAGCCTTGCCCCTGAGCCCGCCAAGGCTCCCGCCGGAGCCCGCCGCAGCGGCAAGCGCGCCAAAAACGCCAAGAATGCCGCAGCGGCAGAGGCCAAGAGCGAGACTCCCGCGCCCGAGACCGCGCCTGCCGCAGCGGAGGAGGCCCCTGCCGCCCCCGCCGACGAGCCGACAGCTGAGCCCGCCGCTGAGCCCGAAGCGCCCCGGCCCGAGCCGCAGCCGGAAGCTTCCGCGGCCGCGCCGGAATCGCCGGCCGAAAGCCCCGAAGCTTGATATCCCGGAGTTCCTCCCCCCCATCCGACCCCCTGTCACATGCGGTGACAGGGGGTCTTTTTCATCTGCTCGTTCACCCGCTCGTTGAGCTGAGGCAAAATGCCGCAGCCGATGCGACATTTTGGGACAAAGTGCGGCAATTTGACGCGCCTTAAACGCCAAAACACCTGGACGCAAAACACTAATCCCTTAAATTCAACTCTTTACAAATCTGGCACGCTCTTTGCAAGAAAGAAGGCGAAAAGATACGGTCCGCAAGGCCGACAGTTAACCCATCAACGAAGTACTTAACAAACAGAAAGGAAATCCAACATGAGCAAGATTCTTGGAATTGACCTCGGAACGACGAACTCCTGCATGGCCGTCATGGAAGGCGGTCAGGCCACCGTTCTCGAGAACAGCGAGGGTGCCCGCACCACCCCGTCCGTCGTCGCCTTCACGAAGAGCGGCGAGCGCATCGTGGGTCAGGCGGCGAAGCGTCAGGCCGTCACGAACCCCCGCAACACCATTTTCTCGGCCAAGCGCCTGATCGGCCGCAAGTATGCCGAGCTGACGGCTGAAGACAAGAAGGTGCCCTACACCATCGTCGAGGCCCCGAACGGCGACGCGCACATTCAGGTCGAGGTCGGCGGCGAGACGAAGGTCTACTCGCCGCAGGAAATCAGCGCTATGGTGCTCTCGAAGCTCAAGGCCGATGCCGAAGCCAAGCTCGGCGAGACCATCACCGAAGCCGTGATCACCGTGCCCGCCTACTTCAACGATGCCCAGCGCAACGCCACCAAGGCCGCCGGTGAAATCGCCGGTCTGAAGGTGCGCCGCATCATCAACGAGCCGACGGCCGCCGCACTGGCCTACGGCCTCGACAAGAAGAGCAACGAGCAGATCGCCGTCTACGACCTCGGCG
>DXFQ01000146.1 GCA_019114365.1 Candidatus Parakkermansia intestinigallinarum
GCTTCATCCGCCTCATCCGCCTCATCCGCTTCATCCGCTTCATCCGCCTCATCCGCCGCCACTTACCCTTCATCACCCTGTCCGTCGCCCAAACCCCGGCGACCAACCCAGCCTCTCCATCAACACCGCCATGACTCCGACCTTCGGAAGCTCCCCCCGGACAACACCGCACGCTCCCGCCCGCCGCGAGAGCGTCACCAGCATTCTCATCGCCGCCTCAGCCGGCACGGGCAAAACCTACCGCCTCGCCCAGCGATTTATCGCCCTGATGGCGCTGGGCGCCCCGCCGCTGAGCATGATTGCCCTCACCTTCACCCGCAAAGCCGCCGGAGAGTTCCTCGAGCGCATTCTCTGCCGCCTGGCCGAAGGCGCCGCCTCCGATGAGGGCGCCGAGAAGCTGGCGGACTCGGTGCGCGACTGCTGGTACGGCAACCCGGAAGAAGGCTTGGTGCCGCTCTGCAAGGAGGCCGATGAAAGTCTGCACCCCCTCACCCGCGCGCGCTTCCGCGAGCTGCTGCTGGAGTTCATCGAGGATCTCGACAAGCAGCACCTGACCACCATCGACAGCTTCTTCTACCGCATCGTCGCACTCAGCGGGCTCGAACTCGGCCTCCAGGAGCTGAGCATGGGCAACATGTCGCAACTTCAACGCGTCCGGCGAGAGGCCGGGCGTGAGATGCTGGCCGACATCAGCAGCAACATCGAACTGCAGGAGCTCAACGCGCTGCTGCTCGACGCCGGGCTCACCGGCCGCCAGCCTCTGCACGACGAACTCGATGCACTCATCAGCGATTACGGCCACATCTGCGAGCAAGCCGACCGCCCCGAGCTCTGGACCGCCTGGCAAAACGCCTTCGACATGCCCGACTTCAGCCGCTGCCCCGAGCTCGATTGGGAGTATTACGAGCAAGCTAAAGCCGAACTGCTGGAACACGCCGCCCACATCGAACGCAGCGCCGACATCAGAGACGGCGTCACGGAGCTGGCGCTCCAAGCCCTCGCAGCCATCAGAAAATCCGTCGCGACAAAAATCGACAAAGTTCTGAAGCCCGTCGACAAAGACAAAAAAGCCCCCCTCGGGGACGATCCGGCCGTCTGCCGCATACTCGGCATCCTCGAGCGCGTTCGCCGCGATCGCATCAACTGCTTCATCGGCGCCTGCCAGCGGCGCACGCTGTCCGTCTACCGCCTGCTGAGCCTCTACAGGCGCTACTACCTGCGTCTCGCGCGTCGGCAGGCCTGTTTCAGCTTCAACGACGTCACCCGCATGGTGCCCGCCGCTCTGGGAAGCGACGCCGCCCCCTCGCAGCTCGCCTACCGCCTCGACGGTGAGCTCAACCACTGGATGCTCGACGAGTTTCAGGATACCGCGCAGGAGCAATGGGAGTGCCTGAGCCGCCTGCTCGATGAGATTCTCACCGAGACGGGCGGCAACGACGAGCACCGCGCCGAACGCAGTCTCTTCGTCGTGGGCGACATCAAACAGGCCATCTACGGGTGGCGAGGGGCGGATGATTTGAGCTTCCGCCGCCTGCGGGCCGCCGATTCGCCGCTCTGCCGCATGAGCATGGCGAAGAGCTACCGCTCGTCGGCCGTCGTGCTCGACTTCGTCAACCGCATCTTCGGCTTCAATGACGAGGCCACGCGCCACACGGCCGCCCGCCGCCTCAGCGGCTACGTCCGCGTCAGCCGCTTCGGCAACCCGCGCGGCAAACAAACGCTCATCGACGACCCCGGCACTTACATCGACGCGGTTGAGAGCATTCTCGCGGAACTGCCCCTGAAACAAAAGCGGATGAGCGTCTGCATCCTGCTGCGCAGCAACGAGAAGGTTCGCGAGCTCACCGATGCCCTGCATCGACGCTGCCCCGAGCTCCCGGTGCGCTCGCTCAGCGACATCAAGGCGGCCTCGTCCTCGCCGCTGGGGCATGCGCTCCTCCACTTTTTCCGCTGGCTGAGGCACCCGAGCGATCCCTTTCACCGCAATATGCTGCGCTGCTCACCGCTCGGGCCTCTGCTGGAGGGTGTCGGCGGCGATTGGCAGAGCTGGCGCCGTCGCTTTGAGCAACAGGGCTGCGCCGCCGTCACCGAGCGCATCAGACAATGGCTTGAGAACGCGCGCCGCAACGGCCGCCCCCTGCTGACGGACTACCTGCGCCGCAGCATGCAAATCTGGACGGAACAGGCACTCGCCTTCGATGCGACCGGCGGCGACCTCGCCGCGTGGCTCGATCACATGGAGTCTCTGACGCTCAAGGAAAACCCGCCCAAAAACTGCATCCACGTGATGACGATGCACAAGAGCAAAGGGCTCGAGTACGACGTCGTCATCCTGCCGCTGACCACACCGAAGAACAGCGGTCCCAAGGTCCTGACCCTGCGCGACGGGCAGGGCGGCATCAGCGGCGTCTTTCTGCCGCCCCCGAACAAGGATCAGCGCGAGCTCATTTCCGCGCTGAGCACCGCTCTTGCCGCCGATGCGGAGACGAAGGCCGCGGAGACGCGCAATCTGCTCTACGTGGCGCTCACGCGCGCCGCGCGAGCGCTCTACATCCCCATCGCCCGCAACAGCAGCATCGCGGGCAGCATGAGCCAAATCATCAACGAAGCCCTCGCGGAAGACATGAGCGCAGCCGCGGTGCGCGTGGCCTATGAAAGCGGCGATCGCCGTTGGTACGACGAACTCGACGAGCTCGCCGCAGCAGCGGCCGAGCCTCCCGCCGCCGTCCCCCTGCCGCCGCCCGATACCCGTCGCCGCCGCGTCAGTCCCTCGTCGCTCAGCGGCGCCGACGAAGAAGCCGCGTATGCCGAGGAGGGCCGGGAGTCCGGGGAGACTTGGGAGTCCGGCAAAGCCGACGACCTCGCGCAGCAGGCGGAGCTCAGCATCGGGCAGGCGGAGCGCCGCGCCGAGGCTCTGGCCTTCGGCACGGCCGTGCATGCTCTCTTGGAATCCGTCGAATGGCTCGACGAGCAAAACCCGCCCGCTTGGTACCTCAGCCCCGCCACGGCGGCTGAAAAGCTTGTCTCGCAGGCTTTGCGCGACCCGGCGCTGCGCGCGTTCTTCACGCGGCGCGACGGCGTCGAGGTCTGCAACGAGCAAGCGCTGGAAGCCGTGACGGAAAGCGAGTGGACCTCGGCCGTGATCGACCGTCTCATGCTCTACCCCGCCGAGGGGAGAGCCGAGATTCTCGACTACAAAACGACGAGGAGCCATGATGATCTCAGCGAGCACTACCGGCCGCAGATGCAAGCCTACCGCCGACTCAGCTCCCGCGCCATCGGGCTGAGCGAAGCGTCGATCGGCGTCACCCTCGTGCAGCTCAACCTCGACGGCAGCGTGCACCTGCATCGCTACGGCGACGATGAGCTGCGATGAAGCCCGCCCCGAAGGAGCCTGAGACCGATGAAGGGCAAGACGGTGAGCTGCAAGGAGCTGAACGCACGCGAAGCGGAGGGAAGCGGAGGGAAGCGGGAGGGCGAGGGGTGGCGCGACCCGGCATCCGGATTCGCCGCAGGATTCTCACAAGATTTTGCATCGGAGCGGCATTTCCTGCTTGCAGAACCGATGCCCCTGTGCTATACCTATACCGTACCCTCGCACACTGACATGAGAACACATTTACACAAAGCTACACGTCGCGGTTTCACGCTCATCGAGCTCATGGTGGTTATCGCCATTCTGATGTCGCTCATGGGCATCTCCGCCTACGTCATCCTGTCGCACAAGAACGACGGCGATATCGCCAAGACCAAGAGCAACATCAAACAGCTCGGCACCGCTCTCGACGAGTTCAAGGACAAGAACGGCGGCTACCCCAGCGACAAGACCGCTGAGTCCATCGAAGAGAAGATGAGGGACGAAGGCCACGGCGACCTCACGGGCGACGATTCCAACGCCTACCTCCGCCAGCTCTTCGCCTCGCGCAAGGCTCCCCTCGAGGATGAGAAGCTCTTTTACGCCTACACCACCATGGGCATCTGCACCGAAGTCGAGTCGACGAAGCTCGGCCCCGATGAAACGCTCAAGGCCGGTGAGAACGGCTTCTCCTATGTGCTCTACGTCGACGGCAGCGAGCGCAAACCCGTCATCAAGGGCGAGGCTCTTCTGATTGCCTCGACGGGCGACGGCAAGATCAACAGCGGTGACAAGGTGCTCTTCGACGCTGAGTCCTACAAGGGCGAGGCCGTCGTCTACCGCGCCGGCAACGGCAATGTCGACACGCTCACCCTCTCCGCCGATCCCAACGACAAAGCCATCGGTGAGGTGGACGATCCGGCCAGCCTCTTCCCCGGCAAGCGCAAGCGCGAGCCCAAGGACTTCATCGTGCTGCCTCCGCTGGAGGGCTGAAGCCTCTCTCCGACAGTTAGGTTCACCAACAAAGCGCACCGACCGAAGGGTCGGTGCGCTTTGTTGCTTTGCGGATGTCGATCGCCCTTCGGCGCGGCGGCTCGATCGCCCTCCGGCGAGGAGGCGGAGGCCATCTCACTGCAGCTCCGCGCTCAGGCGTTCAAGCGTTCAAGCGCTCACGCTGCGGCAGAACGCCTCCAGATCCTCCGTGCAGCCGCAGACCTCAGCCAAGCGGCGAATGACGGCCTCAATCACGTTGGCCGGGCAGGAGGCCCCGGCCGTCAGCCCGATGCGGCAGGGCGTCTCCGGGTGGCTGACGGCCTCGGGCAGCGGCACGACGCGCTCCTCGCGAGCGTCCGCATCCCATGCGCGGCAGAGCCCGCCGCCGATGAGACAGTCGGCATCGCGAACGAAAAAGGTCGGCACGCGGCGCGAGGCGATCTGCGCGAGGTGCGTCGTGTTGGAGCTGTTGTAGCCGCCCACGATGAACATCGCATCCAAGGGAGCCTCCAGCAGCGCGTAGAGCGCATTCTGGCGGTCTTGAGTCGCCCCGCAAATCGTATCGAAGGCGTGGAAGCGCGCCTCCGAGCCGTCGCGCTCCGCCACCGCCTCGCGCAGCATCTGCTGAATGTGCGCCGTCTCATCCTTGAGCATCGTCGTCTGATTCGCCATGCCGATCTCGCACAAATCGCGCCCGGGCTCAAAGCCCCGAGAGCAGCAGTGGCTGAAGCGCGAGAGAAAAGCCTCGGCGCTGATGCGCCCGCGGATGAAATCGGCCACGAAGCGGGCATCCTCCTCGCTGTAAATGATCAGGTAGTGCCCCTTGCCGTCGTCGCCCAGCGAGTGAGAAGCCGTGGCGAGGCTCTCTTCGTGCTGAGCCTTGCCGTGAATGATGCTCGTAATACCGAGGCGCGCGTAGCGGCGCACGCGGTTCCAGACCATCACCACATTCCCGCAAGTCGTATCCACCAGCTGCACCCCCTTCTCCTGAAGCATGCGCCACATGGCAACCGGCAGGCCGAAAGCCGGAATAATGACCACGTCATCGGGCGTGAGAGCCTCATAGGCCGCCGCCGACATATCCCAAGGCAGGTGCAGCAGCCCCATGGCATCGAGACGCGCATTCACCTCGGGGTTGTGGATAATCTCGCCGATCAGCCAAACGCGCTTGCCCGCAAACATGCGGCAGGCGGCATGGGCAATCTCGATCGCGCGCCGCACCCCGTCGCAGAAGCCGAACTGCGCGGCCAAGTGCAGGTGCAGCTTCGGGAGACGCAGCACCGCTCCCGGCAAGCCGTGAATCGCCTCCACAAGCGGGCTCTGATACTGACTCACCTCGCCGCGAATCTTCTCCAGCACATCGGCGCGGCGCACATTGACGGGTTTGCGAGGGCGTTCACTCATAGCGACATTCTGCCCGCCCGAGAGCCGCACGTCAAGCGTTATCTGAGTCACGGCAGGCCCCCGAACCTCGGCGAGCCCCCGAGCCACGACGCCCTCCCCGAACCACAGCGCCCCCGAGCAACGACGCCCCCCTCGAGCGACAGCGAGCCTCTGACTCAGAGGAGCTCCGAGTCAGAGGCTCGCTGCGCCGAAGAGCCGGACACGTCCCTCAGAGATTGCGACGGAGAGCGTCACACGACCCTCAGTGCGTCGGCAAGCCCAGCGACTCGTAGGCCAGCATCTGGCAGCCCCGCAAATCCATCTTGCCGGACGTGAGCATGGGAATGAGCTCGACGGGGATAATCTCTCGCGGCGCCCAGAGACGGGGCAGACCCTGCTCCGCCAAATGAGCGCGAATCGCGTCGAGCGCCTGCGTGAGGTTGCTGTGGTGCACGGCCGAGAGCAGCACGAGCGCCTCGCCCTTCTGCTCATCGGGCACGCCCACCACGGCCACGGCGCGGCCTTGGAGGTCCTCGGGCTTCTCGACAAACTCCTCAATGGCGCTCTCGACCACCTCGTGCGGCACCATCTCGCCGCCGATCTTCGAGAAGCGCGAGCGGCGCCCCGCCAGCGTCAGGAAGCCGTTGAGGTCGACCGAGCCGAGATCGCCCGACTTGAACCACCCGTCGCGGAAAATCTTCTCATTGAGCTCCGGGCGCCCGACATAGCCCTTGAACACATTGGAGCCGCGGAACCAAATCATCCCCTGCTCCGAAAGAGACAGCCGCACCTCGTCATCATCGGGATCCGTGATGCGAACCGCCAGACCCGGCAGCACATGGCCGATAGAGCCGAACTTGTAGCCCGGCACATAATACGGCTGCTTCTCCGTTCCGCTCGTCATCCGCACATTCGTGCCGCAGACGGGAGCCGTCTCCGTCAGGCCGTAGCCCTCCAGCAACAGCACCCCGCACTTCTCCATGAACTCGTCGGAGAGAGACTTCTGCAGCTTCTCGGCCCCGACGATGAAGTAGCGCACGCTGTCGTAGCTGTGGGCGTGTGCGCGGCGCAGCATGCTGCGCGCAAAGGTCGGCGTCGTCACCACCAAGCAGCACTCGTACTTCTCAATCAGCTCATTGAGCTTCTTCGCCTCCAAGGGCGAGGGATACGTCACCATCGAGAAGCCGTAAATCGGCGGCAGGAAGGTGCTAACCGTCAGACCGAAACTGTGGAAGATGGGCAGGCTGCACAGGAAGGCGGCGTGCGCGGGCAAATCCACCTTGCTGAGCAACTGTGTCGCATTGGCCACCACCATGCGGTGCGTCAGGCTCACCCCCTTCGGCTCGCCCGATGAGCCAGAGGTGAAGAGCAGAGCCGCCTCGTCATCCCCGCTGCGGGCGTCAAGCTCGAAGGTCTTGGCGACCAGCGGCATGGGAGCAAAGCGCGCAAAGAAGACCCACGAGGCGATCTTCGCCATGCCGATTCCCTTGAGGGCGCGATCGAGGTGAATAATCTGCTCATCCGGCGGCCAGGGGAACTGCGGCAACTTGCTCATGAAGGCCCGCGCCGAAATAAAGCGGCGGATACCGCTCTGACGCACAATGCTGCGGAAGGCGCCCTCCGAGGAGGTGTAGTTGATGTTGACTGGCACTATTCCGGCCAGCAGGCAGGCGTAATTGGCAATCATCCCGCCCTTGCCGGGCGGCAGCAGAATGCCGAGCCGCGGCTCCGCCACCTCTTTTTTGAGGTAGCGGGCGAAGGCCATGGCCACGCCGAGCATCTTGTAGTAGGGCAGGCGCGTATCGTCCAGACCGTCGATCAGCTCCGCCTTCGGGTAGGCGCGAATGCCCTCCACCAGCAGGCGTGCGAGCGACCTCTGCAGGATGGGCTGCTCGTCATAGGCCTGCGAAGCCGCCAGCAGCCAAGCCTCGAGAGCGCGATCGCCCGTCAGCGGCCCCGAAGCCAGCTTCGGGCAAATCGTCACCACGGCTTCGTCATAATCGCCGGGATCGGAGGTGAAGGTACGCAGCGCACTGTCGCGGAAGAAGCTGACGCAGACGGGGATGGGAGAGATGTGCAGAGCCGCCAGCTGCATCATGAAGGGCATCGGCACGTCGGCGATGCAGCCCTGAATACTCACGGGGCGCCCCGGCACGAAGAGCACGCTGAAGCCCTCCGCCATCAGGCCGAGCAACTTCTCGCGCAGCTCGCGCACGTTGCTCTTGCGGAAGTTGAACGAAAGCACGCGACGCCCCTTCGCCTGCACCGCTTCGAGCACCTCAGGGTCGGGCAACAGCACCTCTTCAACCATGAACGCCAACCGAGAAGGCCCGCCCAACAGTTCATCCAACGCGCGAAGGGTGGGCAAATCCAAGCGATTCGGCAGATAAAATCCCGGCAGAGAACCCACATTCTCTCTGCCCGTAATGCGTACGCGACTCATAGTCCCCCTATGTAGCACAAAACGAGGCTCATGTCAAACAGATAAGCTCACAGATAGCAACACCGAATCACCTTCCGCACACACCGCCGCGCCATCCGCCCGCTATCCGCCGCCGATCCGGCATGCACGCCGCTCCGCAATTCGCCGCGCACGCGGCTCTTGCCGCACTCCCACCCGCCGCACACACCGCCTCGGGCACACTCCCATCCACCCCGCATTCGCCGCGCACGCCGCTCCGCAACTCGCCGCGCACGCGGCCCCGGCCGCAGGCTCATCCGCCGCGCACCCCGCCGAACAATTCTCCGCACACACCGCCTCGGACACACTCCATCCGCCCCGTCGGCTGCCTTGCGCGGCGCTCCGCAATTCGCCGTCCACGCGGCTCCGGCCGCAGGCCCATCCGCTGCGCAGGTCGCTGAGCAATTCTCCGCGCACGCCCCGGCCGCGCCGCGCGGAGGAGATCCCGAGCGGTGACCTCAAGCACGGCACAGCCCGCGCCCGAGTGCCCCGCACGGGCTTACCCCGCACGGGCACTCGTACCTCAACCGCGGCTCGCACCGCTGCGCCTCTGTTTACTTCGAGCCGGCGGAGCCGCGCCTGTTCCTGCCGGACTTCTCGGCGGCGGGCTCGGCATTCTCCAAGCTGCGCAGTTCGCGAAGGGCGTGCTCGGCGGCCTCGATTTTGTCACTGAGGGCGGGAGCGGGAGCCGCCAGAGCTGCGGGGTCGTAATGGCTGGAGACCAGAACGAGCATCTGCTGATGCCGCAAATTGACCAACAGGCGCGTCAGCAGCGATTCGCGCTCGACCGCACTGCACCCGTAGCGCAGCTTCATATCAATCCAGCGCTCCTCCGTCTGCCAGACATCCGCCATGCTGCACTGCCCCCGAGTCAACAACTCATAGCTGTGGCGCACGGCCGCCGAGGGATGGCGGCTGAGCAGCTCCAACTCCTCCTTGTAAGGCCCTTCGGGCGCACCCGCTTCCGCAGCGGCAGCTTTCGGAGCAGGAGCCGCCTGCGGCGCCTCCTGAGCAGAGACGGAGGCCGAGAGCAACAACAGCAAGGAGCATGTCCCTATCATATGTTTCATCCCCGCAGGCTAACACGGCCGCCCCCCTGCGTCAAGACAAAAGCCGGCTCTCTCCGCGAAAAAAAGCGGGTCGCGATCGCCGCTAAGGCGACCGCGACCCGGTTCCGTCAGGCGTCTGCAAGGCTCACTCGCCGACAGGAGGCTCACTCGAAGCCTCGCCCGAAGCCCCGCCCTCGTCCGCGGCGTCACCTGCGGCGTCGGAGCCATCGGCAGCGAGCTCACCGCCGGGGCCGGCTTCACCCTCACCGTCAGCGGCGGCATCGCCGGAGCCCTCCTCTTCATCATCGGGGATGACGAGGGAGATATCCTGAATGCTGTCCTTCTCGTTGTCCAGCGTGATGAGCTTCACGCCCTGCGTGGCGCGGCCGGTCTCGCGGATGCTGTTGACCTTGAGGCGGACGGACTGACCGCCCGTCGTCATGATCATCAGCTCGTCCTCGTCCGTCACCGTCGTCGCGTTGACGACGAGGCCGGTCTTCTCCGTGCAGTTCATGGTCTTGAGACCGATGCCGCCGCGGCTCTGCACGCGGTATTCATCGAAGCCGGTGCGCTTGCCGAGGCCGTTCTCCGAAACAACCAGCAGCGTTGCATCGTCGCGCACCACCGCGAGCGCCACCACGTAGTCGCCCTCGCGCAGCTTGATACCGCGCACGCCGATCGTGTTGCGCCCCTGAGCACGCATGTCATCCTCGCTGAAGCGGATGCTCATGCCTTCGTGCGTGACGAGCACGACCTGCTGCTGCCCGTCGGTCAGCTCGGCGTTGACAAGACTGTTGCCCTCCTCGAGGTTGATGGCGATGATGCCGGCCTTGCGGTAGTTGGCGAAGTCGACCAGCGCGGTCTTCTTGACCGTGCCGTCGCGCGTGGCAAAGACCACGTTGCCCGAGCCCTCGCCGAAGGTGACATCCTTGCCGTTCTCATCGACGCGGCGCTCGAGGCGCAGGATGGCGGCGATGCGCTCGCCGGGCTGGAGGTCAAGCAGGTTTTTGATCGAGCGACCTTGGGCGCTGCGAGCGGCCTCATCAATCTCGTAGACGCGCTCGACGTAGACGCGCCCGGTGTTCGTGAAGAACATGATGTAGTCGTGATTCTGCGCGGCGAAGAGGTGCTCGACGTAGTCCTTCTCGTCCTTGCGGCTCTTCGTCGTGGCGGCCTTCACCCCCTTGCCGCCGCGGCTCTGCAGGCGGTATTCGTCGGAGTTGGTGCGCTTGATGTAGCCGCTGTGCGTGATGGTCACGATCATCGAGTCATTCGGGATGAGGTCTTCGATGGACATGTCGCCCTCGAAGGGGATGATGTGCGTCATGCGCGGCGTGGCGTACTTGGCCTTGATGGCGCGCAGCTCGTCTTTGACGATGCCGAGCACGCGAGCCTCACTGGCGATGATGTCGAGGTAGTCCTTGATCTGCTCCAGCAGGCTGTTGTACTCGGTGGTGAGCTTGTCGCTCTCGAGAGCCGTGAGCTGGTAGAGGCGCAGGTCGAGGATGGCGTTGACCTGCCGCTCGGTGAAGACGTAGAGCTCGCCCTGCACCGAGGGTTGCTCGTGAATGAGGATGCCGAGCCCTTCGGCGAGCTTCACGGGGTAGCGGTACTCCATGAGGCGGTTGCGGGCATCGTCGCGGTTCTTGGAGTCGCGGATGATGCGGATGAACTCGTCGAGATTCGCGAGGGCGATGAGGTAGGCTTCGAGCACTTCGGCGCGCTCTTCGGCCTTGCGAAGCAGGTAGCGCGTGCGGCGCATGACGACTTCGCGGCGGTGTTCGACGTAGAAGCGGATGGCGTCGCGCATCGTCAGCAGCTTCGGGCGGTTCTCGTGAATCGCCAGCATGTTGACGGCAAAGCTCGTCTCGAGGCTCGTGAGTTTGTAGAGCTGGTTGATGACGACCTGCGGGCGAGCGTCGCGCTTGAGCTCGATTTCGATGTAGTCGGTCAGGTCGCGCATGCCCGCGATGTCCGTGATGACCTTGTCGCGGTCGAGCTCGGCGATGCGCTTCTGGAGCTCGGCGCGGTTGACGCCGTAGGGCACGTCGGTGATGTGCAGGAAGTCGCGGCCGTTCTCGCCCGTGACGGTCTCAATCTTGCCGCGCATGCGCACGCTGCCGTGGCCGGTGCGGAAGTAGCTGTCGATGCCCTTGAAGCCGAGGATGTAGCCGCCCGTGGGGAAGTCCGGTCCCTTGATGTAGGCGCGCAGCTGCTCGGCGGTGATGTGCTGGTTGTCGATGTAGGCGCAGATGCCGTCGACGACTTCGCCGAGGTTGTGCGGGGGCATGTTGGTGGCCATGCCGACGGCGATGCCGGTGCCGCCGTTGACGAGCAGGTTCGGGAAGGCGCCGGGGAAGACGACGGGCTCTTGGAGGCGGTTGTCGTAGTTGGGCTGAAAGTCCACCGTCTCTTTGTCCAGATCATCCATGAGAGCGACGCCGAGGGCGCTGAGGCGCGCTTCGGTGTATCGCATCGCGGCGGGGGGGTCACCTTCGGGCGTGCCGAAGTTGCCCTGCCCTTCGATGAGCACGTCGCGCATGTTCCAGGGCTGCGCCATGGTGACGAGGGTGCCGTAGGCGGACTGGTCGCCGTGCGGGTGGTAGTTACCGATGGTGTCACCGACGATTTTACCGCACTTGATGG
>DXFQ01000147.1 GCA_019114365.1 Candidatus Parakkermansia intestinigallinarum
GGTCAGAACAAGGCGAGCCGACAAGGCCGCCAATCAGCGGCCGACGGCGGCACGGCTCCGCGAGCCGACATTCGGTTCTCGCATGCAGGCTTCGCGTGCCGTCTCCACCCGCATGCGCGGAAGCGGAAGTCGGTGCGAGCTGCCTCAGAGATTGCGGCGAACGGACAGGTAACAGAGCAAGCCCACAACGAACAGCAGCACGCAGAGTCCCGTGCTGCACACGCGGTCGGCCAACAGCGGGTCCTGCGGGCTGAGCCAGAGATAGATCAGGCCCAGCAGCAACAGACCCGCCAGCAGCATCAAAATAAAAGGCTTATTGGCTCTCCACATAAAAGTCGACGGCGCCGCGCGGCGCGGGCTCATTGTACGGGCAGAAGCGGCGGAATGCAAGCCGAAATCTGTCATACGGCACCGAAAGACGCGACAAAATCCCGCACTGTCAGCATTACGGCTTGCAAGAGAGGCCGCGAGCTGCTAGAATACGGCGCGTATGAAGAAAACTTTGATACTCCTCGCTTTGAGCACAGGACTCTGCGTGACCCTTAACTCCTGCCAGAGCACGGATTCCGACGGTTTTTTCTCTGACGAGACGGCAACGCCGATCAACGAATACGAAATGGCCGACGGCGAGATTCCCGTCTGGCTTCTCGACGACAATGACGTCCCGGCGGGCAACACCTCGCACACCGTGGCGGATCGCAACCGCTATCCCATTCCTGAGCCCACGGCCAGCACGGGCCGCAGCAGCACCGGTCAGGTGCAGCCCGACACCGGCCTTGCCAACAACGATGCGACCATCGTAGAGCCCGGCGTCTCGACCACGGGCAGTGATGTGACCGTTCCCAGCGTCGGTCCCTCCCCCAAGCCGACGACCGAGACGACCACCAAGCCCAAGCCCACCAACAACAGAAGGGCTGCCACCAACCGCGCCAATTCGGGCCAGCAGCAGAGAACGCGCAAGTTCGATGAGCCCACGATGATTGTCTACAAGGTGAAAGCGGGCGACAACCTCTCCGTCATCGCCAAGCGCTGCAACACCACGGTGGCGCAGATTCGCCGCGATTCCGGCATCAAGGGCGACCTCATTCACCCGGGGCAGAAGATTCGCATCCGCTACGTCCCGGACGGTTACAAACCCGGCAAGAAGAGCAGCAACCGCAACCGCAGCACTTCGCACACCGTCAAGAGCGGCGAAACGATATCCGGCATCGCCTCGAAGTACGGCGTGGGCTACAAGCAGATCCTGAAGGCCAACAAGATGACGGAAGCTGACGCTCGCCGACTTCGCCCCGGCCGGAAGCTCACCATCCCCGCCAAATCGCGCTGACGGCTTTCTCCCCGCCTCATCACCTCCCTATGAAGCTTAGCCGTCACATCGGGTTTGTCAGCGCTCTGTCCGCGCTGCTTCTCATGACCTCCTGCCGCATCACGCGGCAGGGCGTGGATTTCTCGATGGCGACCGATCAAGTCATGCCGGCCTCAAATGACGTCGTTTGCGTTGAGGCCGGCAGACCGATCGCCACCGGCGGTGCCGTCGCGACCAACGGCGCGAGTCCCATCATACCGAGCGTCGCCCACGCTTCGGGCAGCGCGACCACCTACACCGTGCAAGCGGGCGATACGCTCTATGCGGTGGCTCGTCGGCACCATCTGACCATCTCGGGTCTCGCCGCCGCCAACGGACTGAGCGTCACCGATCATCTGCGCGTCGGTCAAAAGCTCACCATCCCCTCCCCGAGCGGAGCCGGCATGACGGCGCCCGGCCACAGCGGTGCGAAGCGCACCTACACCGTCAAACCCGGCGACACGCCGAGCGGCATCGCCAGCCGATACGGCGTCAGCCTCCAAGCGCTCAAGCAAGCCAACGGTATCACAACAGGGCCTTGGAACATGCTGCGCGTCGGCCAAAAGCTCATCATCCCCTGATCCGACTACTCCCGAGCCGATTGCTCCCCGGCGAACCGAGCTTTTTCACCTCTCCTTTCCCCACCCTGCAACGCCCATGAGAACGCTGAGTCTTCTCACCCTTCCGGCTCTGCTGCTGGCTGCCTGTTCGTCGACGCAGAACCAGCAAAACGCACCTGCGCATCGCAACAGGGTCACCGTCAGCACCATCGGCAATGCGGCCACGGCAGGCACGGCGACCACCGCCGCACCCGCAGAGCCGAGTCGCATTCCGGGCAACATCCTCGACCTACCGGGCAAGGACAGCCCCACCTACGTCAACAGCTACCCGGAAGGGAGCTACGCCCACTTCGTCGCGCAGAAAAAATACCCGAAAACCCTCGCCGTCTACTCGAATGACGAACTCCTTCGCAGCCTGACGCGAGACAACTCGAAAATCATCATCTGCATTCCCCAGCAGCGCGCCCGCCTCTACGTCAACAACCGCGTCGCGCTCGACTGGCCCGTCTCGACCGGCACCTACGGGCATGAGACCCCCACGGGCGTCTTTCGCGTCATGGAGAAGGACAAAGACCACAAGTCCAACCGCTACGGGCGCTTCATCAACGAGAACGGCCGCACCACCAACTCCAACGCCGACCTGAGCAAGGGCCTGCCCAAGGGGCACACCTTCCGCGCGGCCGGCATGCCCAACTGGCTGCGCCTCACCCCTGACGGCGTCGGCATCCACGGCGGGCGAGTCGTTGCCGGGCGTCGCCTCTCGCACGGCTGCATCCGCACGCCTTACGACGTGGCGGCCAAACTCTTCGAGCACGCCGTCGTCGGCATGCCCGTCTACATCTCGCGCGCGGTGGAGGACTACAGCCGCGGGGGCTACGTCAAACCCATCGACGTCAAATACCGCCCGAAGCCCGGCAACGACTACACGGACATGCCCGTCCAAGTCAAAACCATCGAGTGATGCCGCAGCCCGAGCAACACCGAGCCGCGGAGTCGCCTGACGGCAACGCCGCCCGGCAGACCAACAACTCAGCGGCAGCGGATCCCTGCTCCCCCGAACGCGACGCGCAACCCTCCCCTGCCTGCTGCGAGGGCGCCGCGCCCGCCCCCGAGCAACCGAGCGGCGCCGACATACGCTGCGGCGTCATGAGCGAAGCCCCGCAGCTCCCCGGCGGCGCGCGCGTGTTTCGCTGTGCGAACTTCGGCCTCTACCTCGGCTGCGCCGTCCTCATCATCGCCAGCGTCAGCTACTACCTCAGCGCGCACGGTAGCGAAAATCACCCGCTGCAAAACATCGCCGCCCTCGCCGGATGCGCCGCCGCCGTCCTGTGGGCCGCATGGTTCTGCACCATCAGCTACCGCATCGACGAACACGGCATCAGCGAACGCAAACTCAGCGGGCGGCGCCGCCTCGCATGGGCCGACCTGCGCTCTTGGGAAGTGCACTACAGCGCCGACTGCGAGCAAGCCACCTGCCGCCTCCGCTTTGAAGGCCGAGAGGGCACTCCCGCCATCGAGCTGAGCAGCGAACTGCTCGAGCTCGAAGCCCTCGAAAATCTCGCGCGCGAGCTCCAAGGCACAGACACCGTGTAGAATCGGTATAAGCCACCCCGACGGCAGGAAATGGATTTTTTCGAAAAAAAAGACTTTTCAGCCAAAATCATTCTGGTATAATCTCGCCCGTTCGGACGGCGGCCCCCCGCCAAGCAAGCGCGGATCCGCCCCAAACCCCGACATCATCACCAACTATGTCAGATTATGCCACACGAGTGCTGGATCAGGTTCGCGCCAAAAACGCCAACGAACCTGAGTTCCTTCAAGCCGTGCAGGAGGTGATTTCGACCATCACTCCCGTGCTCGCCGCCGACAAGAAGTACGAAGACAACTGCATTCTCGAGCGCATCACCGAGCCCGAGCGCACGATCATCTTCCGCGTTCCTTGGACGGACGACCGGGGCAAGATTCACGTCAACCGCGGCTTCCGTGTCGAGTTCAACAGCGCCATCGGGCCCTACAAAGGCGGCCTGCGCTTCCATCCCTCCGTCAACCTCGGCATCCTCAAGTTCCTCGGTTTCGAGCAGATCTTCAAAAACTCCCTGACCACGCTCGCCATGGGCGGCGGCAAGGGCGGCTCCGACTTTGACCCCAAAGGCAAGAGCGACGCTGAAGTCATGCGCTTCTGCCAGAGCTTCATGACCGAGCTCTCCCGCCACATCGGGGCGGACACCGACGTGCCCGCCGGCGACATCGGCGTCGGCGGCCGTGAAATCGGCTACCTTTTCGGCCAGTACAAGCGCCTGCGCAACGAGTTCACGGGCGTGCTCACCGGCAAGGCTCTCAACTGGGGCGGCTCGCTGATTCGCCCTGAGGCCACGGGCTACGGCACGGTTTACTTCGCCCAGAACATGCTCGCGACCAAGGGCGACGACCTCGCCGGCAAGGTCTGCGTCGCCTCCGGTTCCGGCAACGTCGCGCAGTACCTCGTTGAGAAGCTCAACCAGCTGGGCGCCAAGTGCGTCACCATGTCGGACTCCAACGGCTACGTCTACGACCCCGCCGGCATCGACCAGGAGAAACTCGCTTGGATCATGGAGCTCAAGAACGTGCGCCGCGGCCGAATCAAGGAGTACGCCGAGCACTTCCAGGGCGTGAGCTACTTCGAAGGTCAGCGCCCGTGGAGCGTCCCCTGCGACTGCGCCTTCCCCTGCGCCACGCAGAACGAAATCAACGGTGCCGAAGCCGCCACCCTCATCAAGAACGGCTGCAAGCTTGTCGCCGAAGGCGCCAACATGCCCACCGACCTTGACGGCATCAACGCCTACCTCAGCGCCAAGATTCTCTACGGCCCGGCCAAAGCCGCCAACGCCGGCGGCGTCGCCACCTCCGGCCTCGAAATGGCGCAGAACAGCCAGCGCCTCAACTGGACGCGCGAGGAAGTCGACGCCAAACTCTTCAACATCATGAAGAACATTCACGAGAACGCCTACAGCCACGCTCGCGAATACTCCCCGGACAGCAAGGGCGACTTCACCAACTACGTCGCCGGTGCCAACATCGCTGGCTTCGTCAAGGTTGCCGACGCCATGGTCGACCAGGGTCTCGTCTGATTCCCTGCCGCACAGGCTTCAAACACAGGCCGCAGCCTCCCGCAACACGCCGGGAAGCTGCGGCTTCTCTTTCAAGGGCGCGCAGCGCAAACTGACAGCCTCAAGGCTTGCATGGGCACGTTGATTCTGCTATTATATTCTTCGCGTTGCTTCAACCGACCTCGCGCGCCTCTCCATGAACAAACTTTGCCTCAGCCTCCTCGCCGCCCTCACCATCGGCCTCTGCAGCTGCCAGCAGCAACAACAGGCGCAGACCCAGTGCACCCCCACCTACGTCTACCGCGAGGGGTACACGGCGCGCATTCTCCCCAACGGGAAAGCCTCCATCCCGAGCCATGCGCCCGAGCGCGTTAAGCGCATCATCCGCGCCGCCAACAAAATCGTCGGCAAGCCCTATCGCCGGGGCGGCGGCCACCGTTCGCACCGAGACAACGCCTACGACTGCTCCGGGGCCACCGCCTTTGCGCTGCGCGAAGCCGGGCTCATGGGCGGCCGCTTCCCGACCTCGGGCGACTTCCTGCGCTGGGGGCGCGGCGGCTACGGCAAATGGGTCACCGTCTACGCCAAGCGCGGCCACGTCTTCCTCACCGTGGCGGGGCTGAGATTCGACACCACCGGGAGCGGTCGCGGCGTCGGCCCCCGCTGGTATGACACCCCGCGCCCCTGCCGAGGCTTCTATGTGCGCTACCTGCCCGGCATGTGACCCCGCCCGAGCGGCAAACACTCACCGAGCGCTCGCCCGCCTCTCACCGCAACCGACAAACACCTCCTTAAAGATGAACGAAGAAAACGAACGCAACCACGGCACCCAGCGCATCGACGCCATCATGGCGCGCTGGGGGCTGGAGAACCACGACCTCGTCGACGTCTCCCTCGAGCAACTCACCCACAAACAAGTGCAAAAAGCGCGACAGGGGCGCCAACTCACCCTCAAAATGATGCAAAAGGTTGCGCGAGCCCTCAACGTCGCCATCTGGAATCGCCTCAAAGCCGAGCAGAAGGACAGCTACTACGAGTACATCCACCGCGACCTCTTCAGCTACGCCAAGGGCTACAGCCCCGACTGGAGCGACCCGAACGACGCGCTCTTGCCCCGCAAACGCCCATGATTCTGAGCGTCAGCGAGCTGCTGGCCAAACTGCGCAGCACTGTCGAGCAAAACGTCGGCGAAGCCGTCGTTCGGGGAGAGATAGGATCATGCAAAACCGCCTCCAGCGGGCATATTTATTTCACCCTCAAAGATAGTTCGGCGCAGCTGCAGTGCGTCCTCTACCGCTTTCAAGCCCTCAGCTGCCGCGTCCGCCTGCGCGAGGGGCTGCAGGTGGAACTCGACGGCCGCGCCACCGTCTGGGAAGGGCGCGGGTCGCTGCAATTCATCGTCAGTCGCGTGCGCGAAGCCGGGCTGGGCACTCTGCAACAGCAATTTGAGGCCCTCAAGGCCAAACTGCGAGCGGAGGGGCTCTTCGACAGCAGCCGCAAGAAAGCCCTCCCTCATTTCCCGACGAGCGTCGGTCTCATCACCTCGGCGAGCGGGGCGGTCATTCAGGACATGCGCCATCGGCTGGAATCGCGAGCGCCGTGGATGCAGGCCTGGCTCTACCCCGTTGCGGTGCAGGGCAAAGGCGCCGAGCGGCAACTGGCGGAAGCGATCCGCCGCTGGAACGATCCGGCAGGCGGTCTACCGCCGGTCGACTACCTCATCATCGCGCGCGGCGGCGGCTCTCTCGAGGATCTCTGGTGCTTCAACGAAGAGCTCCTAGCACGCGCCATCGCGGCCAGCCGATTGCCCGTTGTTTCCGCCGTCGGACATGAGACCGACTTCACCATTGCCGACTTTGTCGCCGACCTGCGCGCACCGACTCCCACGGCGGCCATCGAACTGACGACCCCTGATGCCGCCGTTCTCAACACTAGGCTCGATCAGATTGAACTCAGCCTTCGGCAGCGCCTCAACCGCTGCGTCGAAACCGCGCGGCTGAGACTTGCCGCCGCCGATCGGGGCAAATTCGAGCATCCCCTCGAGCTGCTCGGCCCCTTCGCACAGCAGATCGACAGCTTGGACGAGCAACTTCGCAGCACGGCAGCCCATCGGCAAGACCAAAGCCGCAATCGACTCGAACTCCTGCTGGCGCGACTCAGCACCCGCAGCCTCAGCGAGCGCCTTCAAAGCGCCACGCGGCAAATCGACACCATCCGTGCACGCCTGCACACGGCAGCCGCCGCCCGCCTCAGCCTTGCATCGGCCACCCTCGAGCGGCTCAGCGCGGGTCTCTCCGCCGCGGACCCGCAGAATGCCCTCAACCGCGGCTTCGCCCTCGTGCGCCGCAGCGACGGCAGTCTCGCCCGTCGCAGCAGAGACCTGTCTCCCGGCGACCCCCTGCACATCACCCTCGCGCAGGGCGAAATCGACGCCGCTGTCACCGCCCGGCGCCCCTGAAGAAAGCGCGGCGCCCGCACTCCGCGGCAGCGGACTCGGAATTCGCCCCTGCGGATGTCGCGCCGGAACGGCGAGCAAGCTTGACGCCGCAGCCGGCTTCGCGTATCATATTGATAAAGCCCATCGACGCACCATCATGATTCGCCGCCTCTTCCTCACCGCCTCCCTGCTGCTCGGAAGCGCCGCCTGCCTCGCGCAAGCTGCCCCGCAGAGCGGAACCGAACACCTCTACGATCGCCACGGCAACTACCAAGGCCGCGTCGTCACCGACGCCTCCGGCAACAAACGCTATTACGACCGCCACGGCAACTACCAAGGCCGCAGCCAAAGCAACGGCAACGGCGGCAA
>DXFQ01000148.1 GCA_019114365.1 Candidatus Parakkermansia intestinigallinarum
CCCCGAAGCAGATCGGCACGCGCATGCTCGAGCCCCTGAGTCTCGGCGCCCGCCATCGGGTGAGACCCGATAAAACAGCGCCCGCGCTCCGTGAGAAACCGCCCCGTCGTTCGGTGCACGTAAGCCTTCACCGACCCGACATCCGTCACCACAGCCTCGGGAGAAATCGCCGAGAGAATATGCCGCGCCAGATCCTCAAACACCCCGATAGGCGTAGCCAGAATCACCAGATCCGCGCCCTTGGCCGCAGCCACGGGATCCGAAAAGGTATGCTCCGTAATCCCCATGCGGCGCGCCAACTCCAGCGGCTGCTCGCGCCTCGCCCAGAGACGCAACTCACAGCCCGGCATCAGCTCGGAGACCGCAAGAGCAATCGAACCGCCCAGCAGCCCCGGACCGTAGATCGTCACACAGCGAAAAACAGGCAAATCAGCCATGGCAAACAGCGTTGTCAGGGAACCAGGAAATACTTATCCTGACCTTTAATCTTGAGACGCTTGCCGCTCGGCCAGCGCTTGCCGTTCTTATCGAGAATTTGGATCGTGCGGCTCGGATTATACGGGTTGTAAACACGCGTGGGATCCCCCGGCACCTCCTTGGCCACCGGAGTATCACCCGAAGGCTTAGCCGCAGACTTGGAAGGCGGCGTATCAGGCAACAGCGAAGGCTTCTTCGGCTCGGGCTTCGGATCAGCCTTGGGCTTGGTCGGCGTCTGAACCTTGGGCTCCGCGGGCTTCACCGTCGCATGCCCGGGCTGCGTGATATGCGATGAAGGCTTGCCCGCCGGCTTGGCATCGTGCCGTGGCGGCGGTGCCGGCACAGCCGTTGGCTTGGTCGCAGCGCCCGGCAGCGGCATCTGCGCGGAGCCCGGCGTCGCGGCGGGCGTCGCGGCGGGCGTTGCAAGCGGCGGAGTCGTCAGTTTGGGCGGGCGGCCTTTATACGGCTTATCGGGAACATCCTGCGTGAAATACACACAGGAACTCAAGACACCCACCAGCGTGAGTGAAAGAAGTCCGGCAGAGGTTGAAACGTGATTCATGCTAGAGAGATTAAATTTCACTTCCAATTTAGAGCCAGATACGGCATAAGTCAACAGCAAAACGCGTCAGAGGCGGATTCGTGCTTGAAATCCGCCCCCGACGGGGGTAAAGTCACGCCATGCCGAAGCTGCATTGCCCGAGCCTGTACAGTTACAACCGACGTTTGAGCCGCGAAGTCATGATCGGCGACCTGCCCCTTGGCGCCGACCACCCCATCCGCATCCAATCCATGCTCACCAGCGACACCCTCGACACGGAGGGATGCGTCAAAGAAGCCTTGGCGCTGGCCGAAGCCGGCTGTGAAATCATCCGCCTGACCGCGCAGACCAAAACCTACGCCGCCAACCTCGAAAACATCGCCCGGGAACTCCGCGCCGCCGGCTGCCGCGTCCCCCTCGTCGCCGACATCCACTTCAAACCCGACGCCGCCATGGAAGCCGCGAAATGGGTTGAAAAAATCCGCATCAACCCCGGCAACTTCATCGACAAAAAGAAATTCGTCGAGCGCGACTACACCGACGCCGAGTACGAAGAAGAACTCGAACGCGTGCGCCTGGCCTTCACCCCGCTCGTCCTCTTCTGCAAAGAACACGGCCGCGCCATGCGCATCGGCGCCAACCACGGCTCACTCTCCGATCGCATCCTCAACCGCTACGGCGACACCCCGGAAGGCATGGTCGAGAGCGCCCTCGAATTCGCCCGCGTCGCCCGCGACCTCGGCTACCACCGGCTCGTCTTCTCGATGAAATCATCGAACGTCAAAGTCATGATCCAGGCCTACCGCCTGCTCATCAAACGGCTCGACGAAGCCGGAGACGACTGGAACTACCCCATCCACCTCGGCGTCACCGAAGCCGGCGAAGGCGAAGACGCCCGCATCAAGAGCGCCATCGGCATCGGCTCCCTGCTTGCCGACGGCATCGGCGACACCCTGCGCGTCTCACTCACCGAAGACGCCGTCCATGAAATCGCCCCCGGCTACGAACTCGCCGCCCCCTACCGGCCCGGCGCCCTTGCCGGGCAGCCCGTCGCCGAACCCGCCGAAGCACCCTTCGACCCCTTCAGCTACCGCAAACGCAAATCAGAGCTCATCCGGCGCGGCGGCGTCAGCCTCGGCTACAACGAACCCGTGCGCGTCATCCTGCCGCAGAGCGGCATCGCCGCCCTCGACCCGGCGAACATGAAAGAACTCATGCCCGAAATCAGCCTCGAAGACGCCGCCCCCCTTGCCGTCGACCCCCGAGACAGCCAAGCCATCGCCGCCCTCGCCGAAGCCCCGGCCACCCTCGTCACCGTCGCCGACGGAGTCGACATGCCCATCCCGCAAGCCTTCCGCCTGCTCGCCGCCCTGATTCCGTCGCGCCACAGCATCATGCTCAAAGACAGCCTCGGCCTGCCGCAGAGCCTCTCGGCACCCATGGCCGGCGGCGTCAACATCGGCTCACTGCTCTGCGACGGCATCGGCAACGCCGTCCTCGTGCGCTGCGAACCCGACCCCGAGAAAGCCGTCCGACTCGCCTACAACATCCTGCAAGCCGCCGGCGTGCGCCTCACCAAAACCGAATACGTCTCCTGCCCCTCCTGCGGGCGCACCCACTACAACATCCAAGAAGCCGCCGCCCGCATCCGCGCCGCCACCTCGCACCTCAAAGGCGTCAAAATCGCCATCATGGGCTGCATCGTCAACGGGCCGGGAGAAATGAGCGACGCCGACTTCGGCTACGTCGGCGGCGCCCCGAACAAAATCAACCTCTACGTCGGCCACAAACCCGTCGAAATCAACATCCCGCAAGACGAAGCCGTCGACCGCCTCGTCAAACTCATCAAAGAACACGGACGCTGGGTAGACCCGAGCTGACCACCCGCCCCACCGCCGCCGAAGCCCCGACATGCGCATCAAAATCCTGACCCCCTGGAGCCTCCCCCAGTTCAACGGCCGCTTCTTCCCCTCGCCCATGGAGTGGGACGGCGCCGAATTCGTCTGCGACCCCGACTGCCGCGAATACGACTGGCTCGTCGTCTACGACGAAGTCCCGCGCAGCAAACGCGTCGAAGAACTGGCCTGCCCCGCCTCGCACACCATCCTCGTCACCCAGGAGCCCGACAGCATCAAAATCTACCCCCCCTGCTACACCCGCCAGTTCAACTACGTCATCACCACGCACGATCCGCAAGTCCTCCGTCACCCCGGCTACCGCCGAGGCGCCGGCGCCATCGTCTGGCTCAACGGCCGCAGCCCGCTGGAAAACCGAGCCTGCCGAGATTACCCCAAGAGCAAAACCCTCTCCTGCATCTTCTCGACCAAGCGCATGACGCACACCCTGCACAGCAAGCGCATGGACTTCATCGAATACATCGAAGCGCACGAACCCTCCCTCGAGCGCTTCGGGCGAGGCATCCGCGAAATTCGCAACAAATACGACGCTCTGGACGCCTACCGCTACCACATCGCCATCGAGAACCAATGCCGGCCGTACCACTGGACGGAAAAACTCCCCGACTCCATCCTCAGCCTCTGCCTCACCTTCTACGCCGGAGACCCGAAAATCGGCTGCGTCCTGCCGCCCGAAAGCTTCATCCCCGTCCCCATCGACGACCCGCCCGCCGCCTTGGCCATCATCCAAGAAGCCATCGCCGACAACGCATATGAAAAAAGACTTCCGGCCATCCGCGAAGCCCGGCGCCTGCTCTGCGAACGCTACAACCTCTGGAACCAGATTCTGGACGTCGTCGCCGAGCACGAGAACAAGCAACTCCCCGAAACCTCCGGCCGCACCCGCATCTACGACCGCCACTACCTGCGCCGCAACCCCGTCCACCTCATCAGTGAAGGCCTCGAACTGGCGCGCGTGCGCTGGCTGATGGGCCGCTGAGCCCCGCGAGCATGGACAAAACGGAACTCAAGGCCAAGTGGCGGCAAACCCCGCACTGCCCCGGCGTCTACCTCATGAAAGGCGAAGGCGGCGGCATCATCTACGTCGGCAAAGCCAAAGACCTCCACCGCCGCCTCGCCAACTACTTCTCACCCTCGCGCGCCACACTCGACAACAGCAAAACGCGCGCCCTCATCGCCGCCATTCGCGACTTCGACTATTACGAAGTCCGCAACGACCAAGAGTCCCTCATCCTCGAGCAAAAACTCATCAAAGAATACCGTCCGCACTACAACGTCCAGCTGCGCGACGACAAACGCTACCTGCTCCTGCGCGCCACCCGTCAGGAAACCCTGCCGCGCTTCACCCTCGTGCGACTGCGCAAAGACGACGGCGCCCGATACCTCGGCCCCTTCGTCCACGCCACCGCCCTCAAAGAAACCCTCGAGTGGCTCAACCACCGCTTTCGCCTCCGCACCTGCAACTGCCGGCAACCCGGTGAAGAACAATACCGCCACTGCCACGACGACGTCATCCGCCACTGCTCCGCCCCCTGCATCGGGCGCATCAGCCCGGAAGCCTACCGCGAGCAATTCGACGCAGCCCTCGGCCTGCTCGAGGGCAGGGGACGCAAAGAACACCTCGACGCCCTCACCGCCGAAATGACCGCCGCCGCCGACGCCCTCGACTTCGAAAAAGCCGCCCGCCTGCGCGACATCCGCGAAAACATCATCCGCACCCTCGAACCCGCCCGCCGCTTCGCCCGCCGCTCCTCCGACCTCCCCGGCACCGTCGACCCCGACCGCGACCTCGCCCGGCTCGCCGACGCCCTCGGCATGCCCCGCCCGCCCGCCATCATGGAGTGCTTCGACATCTCGAACCTCTCCGACAACCACATCGTCGCCTCCATGGTGCGCTTCACCAACGGGCGCCCCGACAACGCCGCCTACCGCCGCTACCGCATCCGCGGCGTCGACGGGCAGAACGACTTCGCCTCCATGCTCGAAGTCGTGCGGCGCCGCTATTCGCGCATCGTCAACGAAAGCAGCGCCCTCTACGAAAAACCCGCAGACATCGGCACCTACGCCTGGCTGCAACAACTCAGCGCCGAAGGCCGCGCTCCCATCAAAGTGCCCGACCTCGTCGTCGTCGACGGCGGCAAAGGCCAACTGAGCGTCGCCATTGACGTCCTGCGCGAAGTCGGCCTGCAAGACATGCCCGTCATCGGCCTGGCCAAGCGCGACGAAGAAGTCTACTTCCCCGACCGCAGCGACCCCCTCATCCTCGAGCGCGACTCCGGCGCCCTCAAACTCCTTCAGCGCCTGCGCGACGAAGCCCACCGCTTCGCCAACAACTACAACGAACTCCTCGTCCGCAAACGCGTCCGCGAAAGCCGCCTCGACGCCTTCCCCGGCATGACACCCCGCCGCAAAGAACTCCTGCTCACCCGCTACCGCAGCATCCCCGGCATCCGTTCACGCAGCCCCGAAGACATCGCCGAAATCCCCGGCATCAGCCTCGCTTGGGCACGCCGCTTCTGCGCCTGGCTGCAAGAACACTGAGCCCCTGCGCCCGCAAGATCCGCGAAAGCCGCGAGAGCCTCAATCCCTGCCGCCGCCGAGTGCAGCAAGAGCCTCAATCCCCGCCGCCGCCCGTCACCCGCGCCGTCACCTTAAAGTGCAACTTCGCCACCTCGTGCAAACGCTCGCGACCGTGCCGGGCCACGAACGCGCGAGCCGCCTTCACCACCTGCGGCGCACAGCCCAGCGGCAACTCACACTGAGCCGCCTCCGCCGTCCGGCGCATCCACTGCACGAAGCGGTCGCGCGCCAGAATAGACGCCGCCGCCACCGCCACATCATTCTCAGCCTTCGTACGCTGCTCGAGCTGCACCGGCAAATGCCGCTGCCCCAAAGCCCGCTTCAGCACCCATTCATTGGCAAACTGATCACTCAGCGCCCGGGGACAGGACGGCACCTTCTCGTGCAGAGCCGCGATCACCCGCGCGTGCCCCCAAGCCAGCAAACGATTCAGATTGCCGAACTCGGCGTAAAGCTCATTGTAGCGCTTCGGCCCCACGCACAGCACCTCGAAAGCCAGCCCCGGCAGCGCCTTAATGCGCTCGGCCAGCGCATGAATACGCCCGTCATCCGCAATCAACTTACTGTCGCGGCAGCCCATCCGCAACAAAGACGGCGCCGTGCGCTCATCCGAATAAACACCCGCAACCACCAGCGGGCCGAAATAATCCCCCTTGCCGCTCTCATCCACACCGAAATGCGGACTCGCATCGAGAAGCGCCTCGCGCTTCGCCTGAGAGCGCAGCACCCCCTCGCCCGGGTTCGTCAGCATCACAAACTCGAGAAACTCATCCGAGCCCGCCCCCTGAACCAGCAAGCGGCGACGCTTCGGAAAATACGCCACATTCACCCTCGGCCCCTCAAAGCAAAACCGGGCATACTCCCGCGTCGCACGGACATAGCCCGCGCGATTCGCGAGCTTGCGCTCCAGCGCCGCCGCATCCTCTGCCGAAAGCTCAATCGTGTACTGACTTGCCATCGCGCCACAGTTTCTCGCGAAAAACGCCCCGAGTCAACCTCAAAACAACATCCAATCCTGTTTTCGAGAGCTCAAAACATAAAAAAATGAGCATTCAAGCGTTTTTTTGCGGGACAAACCCGCCGAAATAGGGTATATTCCCCTCAGCTTCCATACATTTAAAACTATGGCCAATACGATAACGAAACGAGAACTGGTGAACAAGATTTGCGCTGAGACCCGTAATAACCTCACGCAGAACGATGTCCTCGACGTCATTCAGCGCGCGATTGAAATGATCACCGAAGCCTTGGGCAACGGTGACCGCGTCGTTCTCCGCAACTTTGGTACCTTCGTGGTAAAAGAGGTCAAAGCCAAGATCGGCCGCAACCCCAAGGATCCCGGCAAAGACGTTCCGATTCCCGCTCGCCGCGTGGTGAAGTTCAAGGTAGGCAAAAACCTTCGCGAAGCCGCTGCCAAAACGGAAGGTTGAAATCCTCACGGACCCGAAAGCAAGGTAGCGCACGCTGCGAAAGCCTGCCGATGCACGACGAAATGCCGACTCCTGCGAGCAAGCCTCGCCGGAGTCGAGTCGTCTTCAGACCCCGCCTTCGCCGCATAAAAAAGCAAAGCGAAAAGCAATTTGTGCTTGACAAGGCAGGAGGCATCCGATAAACTGTCGCCGCTGCCGGTCAGCCATGCGTGAATAGCTCAGTCGGTAGAGCAGTAGACTTTTAATCTATTGGTCCCGGGTTCGAGTCCCGGTTCACGTAGTGAAAGTCCCCATCGTCTAGGGGTTAGGACATATGATTCTCAGTCATAGAACCACGGTTCGAATCCGTGTGGGGATGTAACAAAAACCCGAGGCACAAGCCTCGGGTTTTTGCTTGAAAGCCGTCAGAGAGCGGCGGGCGGCGGCGCATCCTCGCGCAGCGGCGCCAGCAGCTCCGCCAGCTCAGCATAACCCGCCACACGCGCCAGAGACGGGCGCAGCGGCTTCGTGCCCGGAATCCCCTTCGCGTACGCCAGAAGCCGCGCCCGCATCGCCCGCATCGTCTGCAACTCATCACCGTAGTGACCGCTCTCGATGGCCAAGCGAGCGTGCCTCAGCATAAAATCGAGCCGCTGCGTTGCCGAAGGCGGCGGCAGCACCTCCCCCGTGCGCAAATAATGCTTCGCGAGGCGAAAAATCCACGGAGCATTCATCGCCGCGCGGCCGATCATCACCCCGGCCACAGCCGTCCCCTCCCGCACCTCCTTCACCTGCTCGGGAGAAGCGAGATCGCCATTGCCGATCACCGGAATCGACACCCGGCGAGCGCACGCATCAATCAGCCCCCAATCCGCCTTGCCGCCGTACTGCTGCGAGCGCGTGCGGCCGTGAACCACCACCGCCTGCACCCCCGCATCCTCCAAGCGCGACACCGCCTCCAGCGCCACCACATGCTCGGCATCCCAGCCCGTGCGAATCTTCACCGTCACCGGGCAATCCTCGCCCAACTCGCGCACCAGAGCCGCCGCCGCCCGCTGCAACAAAGGCAAATCCCGGAGCAGCGACGACCCGCCGTTCTTGCCCACCACCTTAGGAACCGGGCAACCCGCATTCAGATCCAGAAAATCGGGATGCGCGGCATCGACAATCCGCCGCGCCGCCGCAGCCAGATGCTCCGGATGCCCGCCGAACACCTGAATACCCAGAGGCCGATGAGCCTCCTCAAACTCAAAATAGCGGCGATTGCGCTCCCAAGCCTGCAAAACCCCCTCCGCAGAAACAAACTCCGTCACCATCACATCCGCCCCCTCCTCCTTGCAAAGCGAGCGGAAAATCGGATCCGTCACCCCTGCCATCGGTGCCAGATAAAGCGGAAAATCGCGCAGCCAAGGCATCTTCATCATGCCCGCATCCTACCACAGCCCCCTCGCGCATGCAAGCCTGAGCCGAGAGGAACCGCTCGCCGAACGAACCCGCGCGCCACTGCCGCCTCATTGAATCGACATATCCACCACGCGCACCGGAACCGCCTGCCCCCCGTGCAGCAAATGCAGCCGCGTACCCGGGGCGGAAAAAGCCGTCCTCAGCCTCGCCATCGCCATCCCGCGTCCCGTATGCGGCGGGCGGCAGCAACTCGTCACCTGCCCCACCACCTCCCCCGCATCATTCAGCAGCCGAGCCCCGGCCAACGGACTCAACCCCTTCTCCTCGCAGACCAGCACCGCCAGCCGATACACCGGCG
>DXFQ01000149.1 GCA_019114365.1 Candidatus Parakkermansia intestinigallinarum
CGGCGGTCGCCGTACTCGCGCCTCCCGTCGTAGTGCCGGTCGGCAAAGGCGCTCTCGCCGCCGCCGCTGTAGCGCGACGTGCCGTAGCGCTCTTCGGTGCCGCGGGCGCTGTTGAGGTCTTTTTGATAGCGGCTGACGCGGTGAGAAACGGCTTCGGGCACGCCGTCCTCGTTCTTCTTGAGGCTGAAGCCCGAGTTGATGCGCTCCTCGAAGCTCGACATGATGTCCGTCTCCTTGCCGGGCTCTTTCTCCTTGACTTCATTGCCGTACTCGTCGTACACCGTCCGCACGGAATGGCAGGCGGTGAGCAACAGAGCCAAGGCAAGCGCGTATCTCATCAGCGCTCAGTATAGCTGTTTCACCCGCACATGGCAAACCTTTTTTCCGCCGGGGGCGACTTCCGCGCTGTGCCTTGCTGCTCAGAGCCACCGATGATGCCCCCGAGCTTCCGCCGGACGAGCTTTCGCCGAACGCGCTTCCGCCGGACGCGATTCTCCCGACGCGATGCGCCGGGCGCCCCTCACTTGAAGAGGCGGCGGAAGGCGGCCGTGACGGCCATACCGGCGCGGCCGAGGCCGCCGGCTTCCTTGAGCACGAGCCACTCCGTATCGCGCCTGAACGGCGCGCGGCAACGCGGCACGTCAATATGCTCGACGATGTTGCGCAGGAAGGCGCGCAGTCGGCTGCGCCAGTCGAAATCAAAGCCGTCGAGCAGGGGCTTTTCGGCCAAAATGCTGCGGTAGGCTTCGTCATTTTCATCCAGATAGCGAATGTAGGCAATCAGCTCGGCGGTGCTGCGGAAGTCATCGACGTTGATGACGGACTTGGGGTTGATGCATTCGGGGATGCAGCCCTTGTAAATGGGCACGGAGCCGGCCAGAAGGGGCTCGATGAGTTTCTCGGTGCAGTAGCCTTCGCCGTAGGTGTTCTCCCAAGCAATGGTGAACTTGTATTGCCTGATGAAGCTCTGCTTGCTCGACGAACGGACATTCGAGTAGCGGCCTCCCAACTCGGGCGCCTCCATGTTGTGCAGCACCCGCCCCGGGCAATCGACATGCTTGTACTCCATGAGCTGCTTGCAGAAGTCGAGGCGCTCGCGCGTGCCGATGTAGCGCGCCTTGTTGTTCGAATAGATGAAATTGCAGAAGCGCGTCTTGGCTTCCGCCAGTTGCGGCGCGCGATCATTGATGCCGCTCAAATCAAAACCGTACTCCCAAGGAGCAATACGCAGGTAGCGATCCCCGTAGCTCATGGGCTGGCAGGAGATGGCGTAGTCGCACTCATTGAAGTTCGGATGGACGTTCTCGAGGCAGAGAAAAAGCCGCCGGGCATTCTCCGGCATCCGCGTGAAATTCCGCGAGAAGCATGAATAGACGACCAGCTGCGGATTTCGGGTATCAATCACGGGATTGCAAACCGCCGCAAGATCGGGAAGGTAGGCGCAGGGGTCGCAGATGCTTTCCGGCAGATCACAACTGCAGGTGCGTATGGTGGGTAGGGTCTGGTTCATGGGGACGAAGATGCTGTTCGAGACCGCGGCTTGCCTTCCGTGCCTCAACCGCGCTCCGCTATTCTAGCCTATATCCTGCGTTGCTGCAAGATATTTCATACCCGTAAATCTTCCGCTCATCACCGCTTGTGGGGTCGGCGCCGACCGCACGCTTCTCCGGCGCGCAAGGCCCCGGCCGCCGAGTCTCCGCCGGGCACCGAACGCAGAGAGGGGAGGCTCACGCGAGCCTCCCCTCCCCTGAAGGTTGTTGATTCGATGTTGTGTTGTCTACCTGAGCCGCGGCTTCAGTCGTAGCGGCCGCTCCGGATCAGTCGGATCTGGGCATTCACCTCGCGCGTCCACATGCGCGAGCTGGTGCAGTAGTGGCGACCGATCTGCTCGACGGTCACACGTCCCTTGTCGCGATAATTGCCCAGAATACGTCCCAGATCGTGCACACAAGCTTCTTTGCTCTCGTAGCGGCGCTGTCCCTTGCGGCCCATGATGCCGGCAAGGTTGTTCTTGGTGCGCGCGGCACGTGAGGTGGCATGCCCCGACTCAAGCCTGATGATGGCTTCCATCAACACGGGGTCCACTCCATTGGCTTCTGCTGCCTGTTTGATGACGGGGCGCAGGTCCGTGACAGCATCAGCTGCCTCGCCCATCGGCACTCCCATCAGCACGACAGCCGTCAGAATCGTCAATGCTAACTTCATGTCGCGGCGCATCCTAGCACGGAAGGTTGAAATTGTCAACAGAAAATCGACAAGAGCTTTAATGATGCCGTGTTACACTGATAACATCTAATTTACGTTAAGGAAATTCCCGGCTTGCACACGGGCTTTTTATTCACGATAATACCTTGTTGATAAAACGCTAAGACAAGCAGATAAGAAAGGCGCCAAAGTAGTCGATTTTCACCCGTTTCGTTATTCCGTTTACCCGCTTTTTCACCGCGTTTCGCCCGTTTTATGACAGAAGCGAGCGATTCGGGCGCGGCAGGCGGCCCTCAGCGCCCCTGTTCGCGGCGCAGGCGCAGCTGCCCGCAGGCGGCGTTGATGTCGTGTCCCTTTTCGTAGCGCATCGTGACGGGAACGCGCTCGGCAATCAGGGCGCGGCAGAAGGCGCGGCACTCGGCTTCGCTCGGGCGCACCCAAGGGAGACCCTCGACGGTGTTGTAGGGGATGAGATTGACCTTGGCGCGAAGCTCGCGGGCGATGGCGGCGAGTTTGTGCGCCTCGGGCAGCATGGCGTTGACATCTTTGATGAGGATGTACTCGAGCGTCACCATGTGCTTGCTGGTGCGCGTCCATTCCTTGAGCGCGGGGATGAGCTCGCGCAGCGGCCACTTTCGGTTGACGGGCATGACGCGATCGCGCACGGCGTCATCGGCGCCGTGCAGCGAGACGGCCAGGCGCAGCGGCTTGCCGAAGGCCGCTAGGCGGCGAAGACCGGGCACGTTGCCGGAGGTCGAGACGGTGATGTGGCGCGCGCCGATATTGAGCGCCTGCTGATCAAGGATGATGCCGAGGGCCTTGAGCAGGTTGTCGATGTTGTCGAGCGGCTCGCCCATCCCCATGAAGACGAGGTTGTCGATGCGCTCGCCGGCGATTTGCTCCGCCAGCAGAATCTGCGCGAGAATCTCCGAAGCCGTCAGGTGGCGCGTAAAGCCGAGCAGGCCGCTGGCGCAAAAGCGGCAGCGAAAGGCGCAGCCCACCTGCGATGACACGCAGAGGGTGAGGCGGCTGCTCAACGCTCCCCCCTGCCCTTCGGAGGCGGGAATGATGACGGATTCAATGAGATGCCCGTCACCGAGGCGCGAGAGAAACTTGCGGGTGGCGCCGCTGCCGCTCTGCGAGACTTCGACGAGCTCCAGCGGGCGCAGGCGGAAGCGCGAGGCGAGCTGCTCGCGAAGCGCGGGCGGCAGGTTGCTCATCGACGCGAAATCGGCGGCGCGGTGCTTCCACATCCACTCCATCAGCTGCGCGGCGCGAAAAGGCTTCTGACCGAGCTCCGCCAGCAGAGCGACGAGAGCGTCGCGGTTGTATTCAAGCAGGCAGGGGCGCAGCCCCGAGGGCTCGGGGGCGGCGGCGGAGGCTGGGGCTGAGGCTTCATCGCTCATGGCGCGGAGGAGCGGAGGGTGCGTCAGAGGATGGTGTTGACGTATTCGTCAACGGCGAAGGGACGCAGGTCATCCTTCCCCTCACCGACACCGAGGAAGATGGGTGAAATCTGCAGCTCATCCTGAATCGCCACGGCCACGCCGCCCTTGCCCGAACCGTCCATCTTCGTGATAATGACGGCATCGAGCGGCGCGGCTTTGTGAAACTCGCGCGCCTGCATGAGGGCATTGGCGCCGGTGGTTGCGTCGACCACGAGGTAACAGGCGTGCGGCGCATCGGCATCCTGCTTGGCGATGGAGCGGCGAATCTTCGCCAGCTCCTCCATGAGGTTGTGGCGCGTATGCAGACGCCCCGCCGTATCGCAGATGAGGTAGTCCACGCCCTCGGCCAACGCCTTGGTATGGGCCTCGTAACAGACGGAAGCGGGATCCTGATTCGGCCGTCCCTTGTAGAGCGGCAGTCCGAGGCGATCGGCCCAGCTTGCCAGCTGCTCGACGGCGGCAGCGCGGAAGGTATCGGCGGCGGCAAGCA
>DXFQ01000150.1 GCA_019114365.1 Candidatus Parakkermansia intestinigallinarum
GCCGCCGCAGCGTTGAAACCCGCAGCAGCCCGCCCGGCCACCACGGCTTTGAAGCCGACAGCGGCCCGTCTCTCCCAACCGAACGCCGCCAAGACAGCCGCCCCTGCCCCCGCTGCTGAAGCCCCGCAAGCGGCCGAGCCCGGCGAGCCGATCTCCGACGAACAGCCCGACGTCTCCGTCGAAATTCCCGGCGGTGAGCTGCCGCCCGAACTGACCGAAGAGCAGCTCGATGCCCGCGACGCCTACCTGACCATGCTGCAGCAGCAGGCCGAAGCCAAGCCCCTGCACAAGCGCCCGGTCTTTTACGTCTGCCTCGGCATCCTCGCCGTTGTCGGCATCGGCTGCACGGCCTACGTGATGACCGTCAACAAGAATACCCGCCTCACCAAGGAGATGCGAGGGCGCGCGGAGACCCTCAAAAAGCTCTCGCTGCGCGCCGAGCACAACGTGCACGAAGGCAAGAAGGCCGACATCAAGTGCTCGTTCGCCGATGCGGAGTTCATGCTCGGCTTGATCATCGATCCGCATCAGCCGGCCCCCAACGGCGACCCGCTCCTCGGCAACAGGCCGGTTGACGGCGCCATGGCCTTCAGCCCGCTGCTGGCCTACGCCGCCGCCCGCGACAGCAAGATAGAAAAACTCGTTTTCGACGGTCTGCGCGAGCACTGCCAAAGCATCGACGAGCGTCTCTTTGAGAAATTGATCGGCGACATTGCAACGGCGACCACCGGTGCCGGCAACAGCAAAATCAACGACAAGCTGCGTCTGGTGGCCAAGGCCATCTCCGACAGCAAGGGCTGGAAGGACAAGAGCGCCAAGAACACGAAACTCGCGCGCGTCTGGAACGCCATGGTGCTGCGTCTCACGGTCAAGGATCTCGATGAAATCATCTCTCAGCTCTCGAGCAAAGAGCTCGACCCGACGCTCGCCGAAACGCTTGTCAACTGTCTGGACACCGTCCTCTCCAAGATTGAAGATCCCGACGAGCAGTCCAAGGTGGCCGACCGTGTCTTTGAGTCGGTCAACGAGGAGTACCGAACCAACCGCATGTTGATTCGCTCTCTGGCGCGCTGCCGCTCGCAGAAGGCTCTTGAGCACTTCAAGGGCATGATGGGCGACAAGAACAACTGGTCGAAGCTCATGCCCTTCTTCGCCTACTGGGGCGATGACTCGCAGCTCGCCTACATCGGCGAATTGCGCTCGCAAACGGGCGGCGAGAGGCGCTATGAGATCTTGCTCGATCAGGCCATGGGCTCCGTCTTCGGTCAAAACCGCGATCGCAGCTCCGAGGAGGCTATGAATCTGCTCAAGGCCTGCTTCGGCAACCCCTTCCCCGACACTTCCGACGCCATGACGATCATCGAGCAGGTCGACGGTGTGGACGCCTTCAAGGAGGGCACCCCCGAGCGCGCTGCGGCCGATAAGCGCTATCAGGAAATCAAGCGCGATCGCGAGACCAAGATTCGCGTCATCAACACGCTCTCGGGTCTCTACGACCGCCCGTGGGTGCTCGAGATTCTCGATCGGTATGAGAAAGACGGCGACCGAGACATCTCCATTCGCGGCAAACAGGCCAAGGAGAAAGTCAAACAGAACCGCGAAAACGCCGAGGCGAACGAAGCCCGCCGCAAGGCCAAATACGGCGCCTGAGTCCGGCGAAGGACAGCTCCTCCGGCATCCCCCGCAAAGCCACTCTCGCTCTGCGGGGGATGTTTTATCTTCGGTTTCGGCCGTCGTCCGCGCCTCGCCAAGGGCCTTTTCTTTCGGAAAAATGTTGTTTTTTGCTGATGTGTGTCATTTTACGCTTGCCTTTCGCGGCAGATTCATGTATACTGCCCGCGGCTTTAAGCCAATCGAGCTGTAGCGCAGGCTGGTAGCGCGCTTCGTTCGGGACGAAGAGGTCGCAGGTTCGAATCCTGTCAGCTCGATTTTCACCGGAGACGGGTGCAGTGGTGCCCGCAATCAGACGGCAGGTTCGATCCGTTCTTTAACCGTCATCGCCTAGAGACCGACGGCAGCCCGGAGACCGTTTCCGGCGAGGAGCTCGCGATACTCCGCCGCCTGCGTGTAACAAGTTCGAGCGCCTCTTCTCTTTTCATCTACAAAACCCCACCGGAACAGCATGTCAGGTCATAATAAATGGTCCAAGATCAAGTTCACGAAGGCAGCAGCCGACGCGAAGAAGGGCAAGATTTTCGCCCGCTACTCTCATGAAATCACTCTGGCCGCCAAGAGCGGCGGCGGTGACATCGACACCAACCCCCGGCTTCGCGCTGCTATTGAAGGTGCCAAGGCCGCCTCGATGCCCAAGGACAACATCGACCGCGCCATCAAGAAGGGCACGGGCGAGCTCTCCGGGGCTTCCATCCAAGAGATGACCTACGAGGGCTACGGTCCTGCCGGCACGGCCTTGATCGTCGAAGTGGCGACGGACAATACGAACCGCTGCTCGTCGGAGCTTCGCACCATTTTCTCGCGCAACGGCGGCAACATGGGCACCCCCGGCTCGGTCGCCTATCAATTTGACCGCAAGGGCCAAGTGAGCATCGTTGATGAGACGCTCGACGAGGATGCCGTCATGGAGCTCGCGATGGATTGCGGCGCCGATGAATACACGCCCGGTGAAAACGACGGCGAGTGGAATTTCATCTGCGGGCCGACCGATCTGCAAGCGGTGAGCGAGGCGCTGAGTGCCGCCGGCAAAAACGTGACGGGCATGAAGCTCATCTCCGTGGCTCAAAACCCGACGATGATCGAAGACGTCGAGACGGCTCACAAGGTCATGCGGCTCTACGAGTTGCTCGACGATTACGATGACACGATGAACGTGTTCACCAACTTTGAGATTGCCGAGTCCGTTCTCGAGCAGCTCTGATTCTCCTTTTGTTACCCGCCGGAGCGGGGCGGCAGATTGAGCTGCCCCGCTCCCGGGCTTTTTTTCAGCCCGTTGATTTCTCTTTTTTCCCTTGCCATGAGCGCATCGGATTCCCCCTCTACCGAACAGCAGGACGCACTGCGCCCAACGCGCCGCCGCTCCCGCCGCCATGCGCCGAACGGCGAGCGACAGCTCGCCGCACTCGGTCGCCGCGAGCAGCAGAGCAACCGCCAGCAGCAGAAGGTCCGGCAGGAAAATGTGACGCGATTTGCCGCTCGCAAAAATCGCGGCTCTTGGAATAACCAGCGCAAGGCAGCCGAGCCTGCTGCCGGGCAGAAGGCCTACGTGCCTGTCGGTGAGCCGCAGCCGATCACGGGGCTGCTTGAGATCACGCAAAAGGGCTTTGGTTTTATCCGCGTGCCGGAAAACAATTGGGCTCCGTCCGATGACGCCATCTACGTTTCTCCCGAGATGATTCGCAAGTACGCGCTGCGGCCCTTCGTTCAGCTCAAGGGCATGGCGCAGCGCTACGAGCGCGGCCACCAGTTGCTGAGCATCAGCGAAGTCAACGGACAAAGCCCCGAGGAGGCCGCCGCGGCTCCTCATTTTGAGGATCTCAAGGCCGTCAACCCCACGCATCGCCTCGCATTTGAGACGGAGCGCAACCGCTTCACGACGCGCACGCTCGATCTGGTGGCTCCGGTGGCTCGGGGGCAGCGCGGGCTCATTGTCGCGCCGCCGCGAACGGGCAAGACGACGCTTTTGATGCATATCGCCGAGGGTGCTCTTGAGAATTACGGTGACGATCTGCACCTGATGATTCTGCTGGTGGACGAGCGCCCCGAGGAGGTCACGGAGTTCAAGCGAGCTCTGCCGGGAGCGGAGATCTACGCCTCGAGCAACGACAGCGGCGTGCGCGAGCACTGCCGCATGGCCGAGCTCTGCATCGAACGCGCGAAACGCCTCGTCGAAAGCGGCCGGCACGTTCTCATTCTGATGGACTCCATCACCCGCCTCGCCCGCGCCTACAACAATGCCGAGCGCGGCAGCGGCCGCACCATGAGCGGCGGCATCGACGCCCGCGCGCTCGAAATGCCGCGCCGCCTTTTCGCTGCGGCTCGCAACACGCGCAACGCCGGTTCGCTGACCATTCTGGCCACGGCCCTCATTGAGACCAACAGCCGGATGGACAGCCTGATCTTCCAGGAGTTCAAGGGCACCGGCAATATGGAGCTCGTTCTCAACCGACGCATCGCCGAGCTCTACATTTACCCCGCTGTCGACATTCTCAAGAGCGGGACTCGCCGCGAAGAGCTCATTTTGCCCGAGCTGATGCTCGAAAAAATCCGCCTCATTCGCCGCGGCCTCGCCAATCACAAGCCGGAGGACGCGATGGAGCGACTGCTCTTCTTCATGCGCCAGAGCCGCAACAACGCCCAAATGCTGCTCGGGCTCAAGGTGCGCGGCTGAGGATTTCGCGCGGCGGAGGATTTCGCGCTGCTGAAGCAGCGAGCCGAGGGGCTGCCGCGGGGCTCAGGGCTGCGCGGCCCTAGAGCCGAGGCTGAGCGACGTTTGTTTCGTGCGCGGCTGCGGGTCTTTTTCTCCGCCGTCGGCGCGTCCCTTGCGGCGGCTCAGGTGAACTGGCTGTTGTAGAGCTCGGCGTAGGCTCCGCCGGCGCGCAGCAGTTCATCGTGTGTTCCCTGCTCGATGATATCGCCGTCCCGCATCATCAAAATGAGATCGGCGTCGACAATGGTCGAGAGTCGGTGGGCAATGACGAAACTCGTGCGTCCTTTCATCAGGCGGCGCATCGCGCGCGAGATTTCAAGCTCCGTGCGCGTATCGACGCTCGACGTCGCCTCGTCCAAAATCAACAGCGCCGGATCGCAGAGAAACACGCGCGCAATCGTCAGCAACTGCCGCTGCCCCACGGACAGCAGCTCCCCGTCATTGCACAGGCGCGTCTCATAGCCCTGCGGCATCGTATGCACGTAAAAATCGACCCGAGCCGCGCGCGCGGCAGCCGCAATCTGCTCTCGCGTTGCATCGGGGCGTCCGTAGGCAATATTCTCCGCTATCGTGCCGTCAAACAGCCACGTGTCCTGCAACACCATGCCGAACTGCTCGCGCAGGCGGCGGCGGGACATCGACGTCGTCGGCACCCCGTCGAGCAGAATGCAGCCGCCGTCAAGCTCGTAAAAACGCATCAGCAAATTGATCAGCGTTGTTTTGCCCGCCCCCGTCGATCCCACCACCGCCACCTTTTGCCCGGGCTTCACCGAGAAGTTGATATCGCGCATCAGCAATGACCCCGGCGTATAGCCGAAGCGCACCCCGCAAAAGCGCACCTCGCCCCGCGCGCGCGGCAGCGAGGCAGCCTCCGCCGCCGGAGTCTGCGCATCGGGGCTCATCTCCTCTTCATCCAGCAGCGCATACACGCGCTCCAGCGAGGCGAGCGACGACTGCATCGCATTGAGCATGTACGAAAGCTCCGTCAGCGGCTCGCCCGCTTGGTGCACGAACTGGAAAAACGCCTGAAAGGCCCCCACGCTCAGGCGCCCGTGCAGCATGAGCACGCAACCGCCCACGGCAATGCCGATCTGCCCGGCGCGGTTGATGAAGCGCACGGCCGGGTTAATCGCAAAGACCAGAAAATCGGCCCTCTGAGCAGCCTCGGCCAGACTCCGCGTCGCGCGGTGCATCTCGGCCGAGCTCTCCGCCTCGCGGTTGAACGCCCGAATCACGCGCCGCCCGGTGTAAAACTCCTCGGCCAGCGACGTCACCCGGCTCACGCACTCCTGCCGCCGCAGCGCCGAGCGCAGCGTTCGCGCCGCCACCACGCGCGTCGCCAACAGCGACAAGCCCATAAAAAACACAAACACCAAGGTCAGCCAAGGGCTCAGCCGGAGCATCATCGCCAGCGACCCCGCGATCAGCCCCAGAGAGGTCATCAGCTTCAGAGCCCCCGTCTGAAAAGCCTCCGCCATCTTATCCAAGTCATTCGTCACGCGGCTGAGCACCTCGCCCGGCTGCCGGCGGTCGTAAAAAGCCAGCGGCAGGCGCTGAAGCTTGCGGGCAATCTCACCGCGCAGGCGAAAACTCAGGCGCTCCGCAAAACTCGCCATCAAAAAGGACTGCACAAAATAAAACAGTCCGGCCGCGACATACAAGCCCAACAGCAGGCAGAGCTCACGCCCGCCCGAATGCCAGCTCACCGTCCAGCTTTCTCCCGCGGCGCGCGCCTCCTTGATCTGCCCCCACATCAGATCCACCACCGTCGCGCTGTACATCGGCGCCGCAATCGCAAAAAACGTGTAACAGACAACCGACAGCAGCACCAGCCACAGGCGCAGCCTCTGATTGCTCACCGAGGCGCGCAGGCGTCGCAGAGTGCGCCGCAGGTCGGCCGGGCGGTCCAGCCCGTAATCATCGCCGCGCTCCTCCGTCGCCGCCTCTTCCTGATAAGCCTCAGCCATGCGAACAATCCTCCTCTCTTCGCATCTGCGAGCGGGCTATCTCGCGATACACCGCGCAGCTCTCCATCAGCTCCGCGTGGCGGCCGCAGCCCACCATCCGGCCATCCTCCAGCACCACAATCCGATCAGCGTGAGCAATCGAACTGATACGCTGGGCAATCACCAACACCGCCGCGTCGCGCAAGCCCTCGCGCAGCGCTCGGCGCAGCGCGGCATCCGTGCGCACATCCAAGGCCGAAAAACTATCGTCGAACAAAAACAAATCCGCCGGTTTCATCAGCGCCCGAGCAATCGCCAGACGCTGCCGCTGACCGCCGGAAAAATTCGTACCGCCCTGCGCCACGCGCGCGTCAAGCCCCTCCGGCAGCTCCTCGACAAACTGGGCCTGAGCCATCCGCAGCGCCTCCCGCATCCGCTGCGGCGACGCCCCCGGCAAACCGTAGCTCAGATTCTCGGCAATCGTGCCGGAAAACAGCCAAGAGCGCTGCGGCACGCAAGCCACGCGCGCCCGCAAATCGGCCTGCCGCAGGCGGCGCACATCCGTCCCGAACAACTCGACGGCTCCCGACGTCACGTCCAGAAAGCGCAGCATCAGTTTCGCAATCGTCGACTTGCCGCATCCCGTGCTGCCGATGATCGCCGTCGTCTCCCCCCGGCGGCAGCTGAAATCAATATCGTGCAGCGTATCCTCCTCCGCATCGGGGTAGCGGAAACACACCGAGCGAAAGCGCATCACCGGCAAAGCCTCCCCAGACAGCCGCGCGGCGCCCGACACGCCCGACACGCCCGACGCAGACGGCGCAGGCGACGCGGCCGACAAAGGCAGCGCAGGGCACATCGGCGCCCCCGGCGCGTCCTCCCCATCCTGAATCGAAGGCTCATACTCCAACACCTCGCGAATGCGCCTCAAGCACACCCCCGCGCGGGGCATCATCACCATCACCATCTGCGCCATCATCAGGAAAAACAGCACCAGCACCGCATACTGACTCACCGCCGCCAGATCGCCCATCTCCATCGCTCCGGCACCCGTCCGCACCCCGCAGACGTAAAGAATCACCACCAGCATCACGTTGACCAACAGCAGCGCCGTACTCTCCATCCCGGCGAAAAGGCGATTGGCCTTCACCGCGACCCCTCGGTAATCGCGAAAAACCGTCTCCATGCGCTGCACCTCGTGCTCCTCCTTGTTGAACGCGCGGATCACGCGCACCCCGGTCACCACCTCGCGCACCACCGTGTTCATGCGGTCGAGAAAAAGCTGCAACTTCACGAAGCAGGGAGCCGCGAGCCGCAGCACCACCACCATCAGCGGCAGCAAGACCAGCGTCACCCCCAGCATCAGCCAGCCCATCGTCGCATCCAAATAAAAAGACAAGCCGATTCCCAGCAGGCAAACCACCGGCACCGGCAGCACCATCAGCGCCAGCATCACGAGCGCCTGCTGCACCACGTTCACATCGCTGAGCGTGCGCGTCACCATCGAGCCCGTGCCGAAGTGCTCCATATCCGCCTCCGAAAAACGCAGCACGTGGTCATAGAGGCGATTCCGCAGATAACGCCCCAGCTCGGCCGCCAAGAGCGCCGTCAGATAACTGCCGGCCAGAGCCCCCAGCCCCGCCAGCAGCGATGCGGCCGCCATCAGACAGCCCCCGCGCACAATCACCGCCGGCTCCGTCCCCTCCAAGCCGCGATTGATCAACTCCGCCGTCATCGTCGGAATCATCAACCCCGAGCCCACCTCCAGCAGCATCAGCAGAACCAGCAGCACCAACATCAGGCGCCGACGGCGCAAAAAATCAGCCAGCAAACTCATCTTTCGCCTCCTCCCGACAAGGGCGCAACGCCGCCTCCATCGCCTGTGTCAGGCGGCGGGAAAGCGCCACGTAAAGCTCCAACTCCTCCGCAGACAACTGCTCGAGAATTTCCGCCTCCGCCCGCAAAAACGCATCCACCCTTCCCCGGCAAAACTCCAGCCCCTCGGGCGTCAGAAACAAAGCCTTGCCGCGCCCGCCGCCGGACGCCGCCTCCAAGCGCAAATAACCCAGCTTCAGCAAATGCTTCACCGCCGAGTTCACGCTCTGCGGCGCCACATGCCACAGGGGCGCTATCCGGTGCTGCATCTGTCCCTCGCCGTATGCCCGGAGGGTGTACAACACCAAAAACGCCGTGTCGGACACCCCGCACCGCGCCGCAAACTCGCTGCACAGGTGATTCCGGTGGTGAAAGTCCTCATCCAGCGCCAGCCAAGCCTCTCTGATCGACATCGCCATCGCTCTTCAATCCGAATTCGGATTTCAAGCTAGCATACTCCGCTCCCCGCATCAAGGCTAAAATCCGAATTCGGATAAAAAACTTTTGGCCCACCTCCCTTTTCTCCGGCACCGCCCTTTTCCCCTGCACCGCAGGTCGGTGTGGGGTTGCATCCTCCTCCGAGCAGCAGCCTCCTCCGCGCAGCAGTCCCCTCCGCGCAGCGCCGGCACACCGCAGCTCTCGTTCAGCAGCGCAGGTTCGGCGGCAGCGCCCCGTCACCTCTCGTCGAGAATCCGCAACATCTCATCCATCTGCGTGCAACGGCGCAGCGCATACTCCTGCTCCGGCGAAAAGTCATCATAGCAGAAGGCCAGATACTTCTTCATCCGGTTGCAGTGCGCCGCCGGCGAACGCCGCGGCGGCAGCACGCGTTCCGTCTCCTCCGCCAGCACGTGATAATACTGCCGCAACTCCTCGGGCGAGGGCGCCGGAGCCCCGCGCAGCATGCGAAACAGAAAGGGATTTCGCACTGCCCCGCGACCGATTGCCAGCCCCGCCGGGCAAAGCTCCGCCAACC
>DXFQ01000151.1 GCA_019114365.1 Candidatus Parakkermansia intestinigallinarum
ATGAGCTGCACTAGTTCTTGCCTACTAATCCTCAAAGCCATGAACGGATTATGGTGCGGATTTTTGTCCAGTCAACTGCGCATGTCCTTTTCTCGCTCGATTTATGGTGCGGATTTTTGTCCGTGTGCGCCGTCTCGCCAAACGTATCTTTACAATTGACCGCGCCGCCGTCTTGTGGCAAGATAGCTCCGCTATGTTGAAGGGTATCTCACCTCTGATCTCACCGAGCCTGCTCAAGATTCTTTGCGAAATGGGACACGGTGATGAGATTGTATTCGGCGACGCGCATTTTCCCGGCCACAGCATCGGGCCTCAGGTCGTGCGAGCCGACGGCATTCGCGCTGCGGATTTGCTGCGTGCCATTGAGCCTCTCTTCGAGCTGGACAGCTACGCCCAGCCCGTCATCATGATGGGACCGGTTCGGGGCGATACCCTCAACCCCGCCGTTGAGCAATCTTACCGTGCAGCCCTGCGCTACGACGGTCCCATTGAAAGGCTCCCCCGCAACGACTTTTACAAGAGGGCAGCGCTTGCGCACGCCGTCGTCATGACCAGCGAAACGGCGCAGTACGGCAACATCATTCTCAAGAAAGGCGTCACCCCCTCCGTCGAGATTCCCGTCCAAGACACACTCTGATTTTCCCCATCCCGTGTATCGTATTTGCAAATGTATCGAGCTTGAGAGCGGCCACCTGCTCTCCAAACATCCCGGCAAGTGCCGCTTTCCCCACGGTCACACGCGCAGCGTCGAGCTGGTTTTTGCCGCCGAAAGTTTGGATGACAACGACATGGTGATGGACTTCAAGCTCATCAAAGAGATGCTCGGCGACTTTCAGGATCGCTTCGACCACGCCCTTTGCATGAACACGGACGACCCGAATTACCCGGTCTTCCGCCGCAGCTACGGCGAGCGCATCATCCCCTTCGAGCACCAGGATCCGACCAGCGAGGCCATGGCCTACGCCGTCTATCGCCACACCGCCGAGGCGCTCAATCGGGCCATCAGCGGCGAGTTCAGCTTCAAGGCTCGAGCCTGCGTGCGGCTGGAACGCGTCCGCGTTTGGGAGACCGGCTCATCCTGGGCCGAATACAGCCCCCAAGACTCATGAGGGAGCTCGACACGACTCCGGCGTGGGAGGCGCGCCTGCAAAGCGAACTGAGCAGGCTGGAAGAGGCCGGCAATCTGCGCCGCCTGACCGAATTGCGCGCCGAGGGGCTCTACCTCGCCGGCGAGAGCGGCCGCTATCTGAACCTCTCTTCCAACGACTACTTGGGGCTCACCGCCTCCGCCTATGCCGCGCTGCCGCTTGAGGAGTACTGGGACAGCACCTTCGGTGCCTCAACCCGCTCTCCCTTCCGACACGGCAACCCCGCCTCGCGGCTCATGACGGGCAACAGCCCGGAGTACGGCGTCCTCGAGGCCGAGCTGGCGGCTCTCTACCCCGGGCGCGACGCGCTCGTCCTGAGCTGCGGCTACATGGTCAACGCGGGGCTGATGCCGGCGCTGGCCGGCGCCGATGACCTCATTCTGGCAGACAAGCTCGTGCATGCGAGCATCATCGAGGGGCTGCAGCACACAGCCGCACCCTTCCGCCGCTTTCGGCACAACGACGTCTCGCACCTCGAACACCTGCTGCGCGGCGCCAAACCCGGGCAGCTCGTCTGGGTCATTTTGGAATCCGTCTACAGCATGGACGGCGACCTCGCACCGCTGGAGGACATTCTCGCGCTGCGCGAGCGCTACGACTTCCGGCTCTACGTCGACGAGGCACACGCCTTCGGCGTGCGCGGGCCGAACGGGGCGGGCTACTGCGCCGAGCTGGGCTGCGACGAGCGCGTCGATCTGCTTGTCTGCACCTTCGGCAAAGCACTGGCGGGAGCCGGAGCCTGCGTCATTTGCTCGCCTGCGGTGAAGCGCTACCTCGTCAACAAAATGCGCCCGCTGATTTTCTCCACCGCGCTGCCGCCCTGCACCCTTGAGTGGGACGCCGCCATGGTGCACGAGATGCGCTGCGAAACCCTCGCCGCACGCGGCTACCCGAGCCTGAGCTCACTGCGCGCGCGCCTCGGTGAGCGGATAAGGCTCTTCGGGCAGCTGACGGCTCTCACCCCGCAGACTCAAATCGTCCCCCTGCCGGCAGGCAGCAACGACCGCGCTCTCGAACTGGCGGAGCGCGGTCGCGAGGCGGGGTTCTGGCTGACGGCCATCCGGCACCCCACGGTGCCGCCGGGCAGCGCCCGCATCCGCCTGTCGCTCAACGCCGCGCTCTCTGACCACCATCTGCACGAACTCGCCGCTCTATGCAACAAACTTGGTTGAAACAAGAAGGTCACCCCGACCTCGTCCTCTACATGCTCGGCTGGGCTGCCACCCCCAACGCCGTTCTGCACATTGACCCTCCGCACTGCGACGTGCTCGCCTGCTACGACCACCGCAGCATTGCTCCGATCTCCCCCGAAAGCCTTGCCGGCTACGGGCGCATTTACCTCTTTGCCTGGTCCTTCGGCGTCTGGGTCGCCGAGCAATGCTGCCGCGAGCTCAAACTGCACAAGGCCATTGCCCTCAACGGCACGCCCTTTCCCGTTGACGATCGCTACGGCATGCGCCTGCGCGTCGTTCTGCGCACGATGCAAGGTTTGGCACGGGTCGGTATGAACCCCTTTAACGACAAAGCCTACGGCGGCGTGCGCTACATCCCCGAAGGGCCCTACCCCGACCGCAGCATCGAAGAGAAAATCGACGAACTCAAGCAGCTCGCCGAGTGGAGCAAGGCGGACTCAGCCGCGCATCTGCACTGGGACGCGGCCTTCATCGGCGACAAGGATGAAATCTTCCCCCCGGCCAAGATGCGAGCCTACTGGAACTCCGTCGGGCTCGGCACGGAGTTCTCAAGCTATCACTATCCCTTTGCCGATCCGTCCATCGTGCTCAACGTCCTTGAGGGCTGATGGCCACCGATTCGCAGAGAGTGGCGCAGGCCTTTGAGCGCCATTATGCACAGTATGATACCGACGCCGTCGTGCAGCGGCACGTCGCGGCTCGGCTGGATGAAGCCATCGGGCGATTCTGCCCCGGTTTGAGCGTGCGCCGAGCCCTCGAAATCGGCATCGGAACAGGATTTCTGACGCGGCTCATCGCGCAGCGCTATCCGGAGGCGGACTGGTGGTTCAACGACCTGAGCCCGGCGGCATTCGACTGGATACCCGCCGATTTGAGCCGGGTGCAGACGCTGCCCGGAGACGCCGAGCATCTGCCCTACCCCGACGGGCTCGACCTGATTGCCGCGGCGTCCGCTCTGCAGTGGTTTGACAACTTGGGCGCTTTCTTCTCCAAGGCTTTCCGCGTGATGAACCCCGGCGGTCTGCTTGCCGTGGCCAGTTTTGCCGCAGGGCACTTCCGCGAGCTCTCCGCCCTGCAGCCGACGCCTCTCCGCTACCCCGAAGCCCATGCTTTGGCCGACTGGGCCGAGCATGCCGGATTCCGCGTTCTGCTCTGCGAGGGCTGGACGGAGACTCTTCTCTTTCCGACGATGCGAGCCTTGCTGCACCACCTGCGATGCACCGGGGTGAACGGCCGCTCAACAGCCGCCATCCGCACGCCCGCGCAACTTCGGCGCTTTGAAGAGTTGTACCGCGAGCAAAGCCGGCTGCCCGCCGACGGCCATCTTCCCCTCAGCTACTGTCCTGTTATTCTGCTGGCCTTCAAGCCCGAGCACACCGCTCCGGCAAATTTCGTTACCGCACCTCCTCCTGACTTCTGTTGAAAAAGAGCCAGAGGTCGGCACGAACGAGTAAACTCCCCGCCCCGCAACGCCTCAGCGTTCTCGTCACCGAGGGGCACTGAGGCTTCCTGCCTGAGGGGGCGGGTTCCCCGACACCTCAGCGCGCACATCCACGGCGTCGGCAAGCCCCTTCTCCTCCTTCCAACGAAGCATGCGGGGAACGTACGTTTCCCGAGAGAAGAGCGGCCGGAGCAAGCCCTCTTCCCGCGCGTAGCAATAGAGCAACTTGGCCACCACGAAGTAGGAAATCACTTTCGCACCTGCTGCCGGCCCGTGAACTGATAAATAAAACGGCCCGATATCGTTGAGACACTGGATGGTGAAATACAAATACAGGAACTGCTCCTTGCGCCCATTATAAGCCGAGCAGGCCCTGAAGATCAGAAGCAAACCGCAGGCAAACCAGATCGAGAGCACGACCAAGCCGACGTAGCCCATGCGGTGGATCGTCGTGATGATGCCGCTGTGCCAAGTACCCGATGCAGCAAACTTGCGCTGATCACCCAGTGCTCCCTCGACCTTGTAGCGATACGCGCGGCGCAGGAAGCGTGCCTGCTCCTCCATGTCGACGCCGAAACCATCGCCCCATGTGTAATCTCTGATATAGCCCGTCCGCGGGTCCATGGCCCATTCCCACATCACCACGCGCCAGTCCGAAGAATGCTCAGCGTCACGCGATGCATTCTCACTCACTTGAGCACCGGGAACAATACTCAGCGTTCGCTGAATGCCCATGGGCAGATCCAACATCAGACGGGAGGAGCTCAGAAAAATGATACTTCCGTAAGACAAAAGGGCTACTAGGGCCAGCATGATGTACTCGCGCCTGACGAGAGCAATAAAGATAATCATCAGGGTCAGCACCACGAAATGCGTGCGGAATCCCGACAGGAACACCATGCCGACACCGAGCAGGAACACGAAGAGCCAGTGCGGTGAGAGCAAAACCTTCAGCAGTCTGAAGCGGCAGACGATCAGAAGACAAATAACCTTGCCAACTTCACCCAAAGCGGTAAAGCGCGTCTCGCCCATCTGCTCCCCCAGACTCGCTCCGGCCTCGTCCCCGCCCCGCGCCAAATTCAACACCGCATTGATCGTTGTCGAAACGGCAATCAGCAGCACGGCATAGCCCAGCACCTTCGTCAACTCCTGCCGCGTGCAGGGCAACGCACTGACAGATATGTAATAGATCATGCCGAACAAGCACCACAGGTAGCCGCTTCCGCCCACGATCCTTGTGCCGCGCTCAGCCAAAAAGCCCATGAGCACGGGATGGCAGTAATAGGAGTAGGCAAACAGCGCCACCAACAGCGCCAGCGCGGCTTCCATCCACCACAAACTGCGCCATGTCATACCGGCGGAGCCGATCGTGCACAACACGCACCAGTAGACCATGATACCGGCCGAAAGCACGTAGCCGACCGGCACTTTCTCCAAGATATCAAATGAAAAGAGATTCAGGATAGGCGGCACGAGAAAGATGAGCCACCAGCACCGCCTCCCCAGGGCAATGACGGCGAAAAAGCCGGCCACTGCCACCACGAACCCGAGCCCCTCCTGTTTGCCGTCCGCAACCAGCGAACCGCCCACAAAGGCCAGCACAATCAACGCTATCGCGATGAAAGTCTTCTGAATGACGCCCGAGTTCATGTCCGGGGAAGAAAGCAGCAGATCCGAACGGATCCTGCGACTTTACAAAGCTGACGGAATCTCCTTGCCGAGCTCGGAAGCACGCCGACCCTTGCCGTCGCCGGCAATGCGCTCAAGCACCACATCGCGGTACCCCATGCCGCCGGGAATCATCGGCAGCACGTGCACGTCGTGCGGCACCATCACATCGAGCACATAGGCCTCCTTCGAGGCGAGCATGCGCTCAATGGCGGCGGGAAGATCGGCGGGTTCAACCACGCGCTCGCACTTGATACCGAAACCTGCGCAGAGCACGGGGAAGTTCGGGTAGAGCACCTCGGGCGTATGATGCGTGGGGTCATAGTGATCCTTGGGATCGGCCAAGAAGGTGTTGGCGCGGTTGGAATCGTACTTCAGGTCTTCCCACTGCACCACCATGCCCAAGTGCTGATTATCGAGGATGATGCACTTGATGGGCATCTTCTCGATCTTGATGGTCGCCAGCTCCTGCACGTTCATCAGGAACGAGCCATCGCCGTCCACGTTCACCACGGGCTTGTCGGGGCAGGCCACGTGGGCGCCTATCGCGGCCGGCAGGCCGTAGCCCATCGAGCCGAGGCCGCCCGAGGTCGAGAGGCGACGCGGCTTATCGAAGGGGAAGAACTGCGCCGTAAACATCTGGTGCTGGCCCACGCCCGTGCAGATAATCGCATCCTGACCCTCGAGCTGGCGGTGCAGCTCCTCGATAACGAGCTGAGGAGCAATCTCGTGTTCGCGCTTCTCGTAGCAGAGCGGGTACTGCTCCTTCCAGCGGCGAATAATGCCGAACCACTCGGGTCGGTTGCTCTCGGCGTACTCCCTGACCGGGTAGTTGGCCTTCTCCAAACGATCGTTGAGGTAATCGAGAGCCTTGCGGGCATCGGCGCGAATGGCGAACTCGACGCGCTTGTTCTTGTTGAGCTCCGCCGCATCCAGATCAATGTGGATGATGCGCGCATGCTCGCAGAAGGTCTTGACGGCACCCGTCACGCGGTCATCGAAGCGCGTACCGATGGCAATCACCACGTCAGCCTCATTGACCGTATTGTTCGCGTACACGGCGCCGTGCATCCCCAGCCAGCGCACGGAAAGCGGGTGGCTCTCGGGCATCGCCCCGACGCCCATGAGCGTCGTCGCCACGGGAATCTGAAGACGCTCCGCAAACTCGCGCAGAGCCTCCGACGCCCCGGCCGTCACCACGCCGCCGCCGGCATAAATGGCCGGGCGCTTCGCCGCCAGAATCACCGGCAGCACGGCATCGAGAGCCTTCTCATTCAACGGCACGTCGGGCTCATAACCGGGCAGATCCATCGGGGCATCGAAATCGGGCACGAAAAGCCCCTCCTGGAAATTCTTCGGCACATCGATCACGACGGGACCGGGGCGCCCGGTGCGTGCGATGTAAAAAGCCTCGCGAACAATGCGGGGGATGTCCTCAAGCCTCGTGACCAAGTAACTGTGTTTCACGATGGGCGCCGTCATGCCAAACACGTCCGTCTCTTGGAAAGCCGAACTGCCGATCATCGAACTGCCGACCTGAGCCGTAAACGCCACCATCGGAATCGAATCGAGGAACGCGTCGGCAATCGGCGTAATCATATTCGTCGCGCCCGGGCCGGAGGTCGACATGCACACGCCCACCTTGCCCGTCACACGGCCATAACCCTCGGCAGCAAACGCACCGCCCTGCTCGTGGCGAGGCAAAATCGTGCGAATGGAGGGCTCGTGACTCAGCGCCTGATGAATCGGCATGCTGGCACCGCCGGGATAGGCAAATACCACCTCGACGCCCTCACGTACCAGGCTCTGCACGAGAGCTTCGGCCCCGGTCATCATTTTACCTGCAGTTTTCGGTGTGGTGGTGGTGGAATCAGTCATAATCTTGAATATCGTTAACAGTTCTGCACAGCCTCCCGATGCGGATTCTGCGCCGCAAAGAGGGTACCATATACCGGCTCGTTTGAAAAGCCTTTTTTCTTCGGATATCATCTGCGATGCAAAACAAACAGGAGGCTCGTCGGCATGATGTCTCGGTCGGGGCTTGCACGATGCGGCAACGGCATTTATCATCATACCCATGCAACGCATGCTCGCCCTTTCGCTGCTGCTCTGCCTGAGCACTCCTCTTCACGCACAACACGCCGTCATCACGCAAGAGGAACGCCCGCAGGCAACCTCAGACACCTTGCGCCCCGGCGACAGGCTCGACGTCTTCTTTTTCCGAGACGCCGACATGAGGCTCGTCGTCATCGACGAGGCTTACCCGCGACGGTACGGCAGCCTGAAGCGAGCCCTCGAGAAGCACGGTTGCCTCGCCGGAATCAACGGGGGTTACTTCAAAGGCGATGCTCAGGCCTCTCCCCTCGGCCTCCTCGTGCACGACGGCAACATGAGCCAGCCCGCAGCAAGCGGCTCTTTTGCCGTGTCCGGCGTGCTCTGCGACGACGGGAAACGCATCCGCCTCGTGCGCAGCAACAAGCTTGATACGCCCCCGACCCGCCTGCGAGAGGCCATTCAGGCAGGCCCCTTCCTCGTGGAAGACGGGAAACTCGTCAGCGGTCTCGACAAGCGGAAGCGCGCTCGGCGCAGTTTCATCGCGACCGACGGGCGCGGGCGCTGGTGCATCGGCGTCTGCAGCCCCATGAGCCTGCACGAGCTCGCGCTCCGGCTGTCCGGCGGCGCCCTGCGGGGCTTCGTCGTCCGCACGGCCCTCAACCTCGACGGCGGCAGCTCATCCGCCTTTGCAGATAGGCAAACGGGTTACTCCATCAGCAACCTCAAGCCCGTGCGCAACTACATCGGCATCGCCCCGCGCCGCGCCGGAGTCAGCCCCCGCGCCTCTTCAGCAGAAAATACCCGGCCTGCCAAATAAAGGGCAAAAAGAGCATACCCGCCGTCACCCCCAGCAGCAACCCGGCTCGAGCCTGCAAACACATCTGATAGAGCAGAACACCTGCCGAACAGAGGCAGAGCAGCGCCCCGCTGCCGCAAATCAGCCATGCGCGCCGACTGCGCTCGCCCAGCTTGAGGCTCACGGCGTTGACGATGGCGTAAATCACCAGAAATCCCAAACTGGAGAGGGCCGTCAGTTCCGTCGTGTTCGCGAGGAGCACAAACACCAGCATCAGCCCGCAGAGAAACAATACCCCCGGCCGACGCGCCCCCGGGGAGTTCGGCTTGAAGTAGCGCGGGAACTCGCGCTGCGAGGCCATTCCGCCCGGAATAGCGGAAACCGAAAAGACATCGGAGTTCATCGCCGAACAGGAAGCCATCATGGCCCCGATGCACAGCAGAATTCCCCCGCCCGCCCCCATGAAGCGCTCGGCGACAAGCGCCACCAAATGACCGCTACCTCCGGGCACATCGGCGTAGTCCACGTTGCCCACCGTGCAAAAGGCCATGAGCGCATAATATAAAGTCACCACCGTCAGGCAGAGGGCAAAGGCCCAAGGCAGCGTGCGTCTCGGCCTGCGGATGGGTTGCCGAATGGCCGCGATCAGTTCAAATCCCTGATAGCTCATGAAAATGGTCAAGCCGGTCGTCAGCACGCCCTCAAGCCCCGTCCAATGGCGGGGTGCAAAGTTGTCCCAATTCCACACGGGCGACAACAAGGCCGCCGCGATGAACACACCCATCACCAAAAACTTGCTCACATCGAGCTTCTCGCCCAGACGCCGCACCCAAGGACGCCCCGACAAATTCATCCCGGCCACCAAAATCACCCCCAAGCAAGTCGTCAGCTTCACCGCCCACGCCGCCCGCAGCCCCAAGAGGCCGGCGAGATAAACACCGAACACCCCCGCATACAGCGAAGCCACGCCCGCGTAGCAGACCACCAGCAGAAGATTGAGACTGCCTGAGAGGTAGCCCCCGCCGAAGGCCCGATCAAAGAAAGCCTCCGTACCCCCCTGCCCCGGATAGCGCAGGGTCAGGCGCAAGTAGGCGTAGGCCGTGAAACAAGCCGGCACGACGCCCCAGATAAAGGCCAGCGGTGCGCCGGCGCCCGCGCTCTCCAGCGCAGGCCCCATCGTCGCAAACACACTGCCGCCGATGATCGATCCCAGCCCGACCAGCATGGCGGAGGCAACGCCGACGAGGCCGACATCCTTCGTCAAACTCTTCTCCATATGCCTCGGGCTTTAGCATATCGAAGCCCGGCAGGCAATGAGTTAGAGCCAACCGTTAAGAAGCCGTCACGCCTCCGTCACGCTCCCGTCACTCCTCCGACACCTCTTCGGCCTCGTCGACCTCGTCAGACGCGTCTTGAGCCTGCTGAGCCTGTCGGGCTGCGCGTTCCTCTGCGTAAGCCTCCTCATCGCGCACGAGGCAAACCTCGGCGCCGGGGGCAAGCAGCAGCGCCAGTTCATTGAGATCGCGCTGCTTGAGGCGAACCGTCCGCCCGCCCCGATGCTCGGCCGCCAACACGCAGCCGGACGAAAGGACAAGGGAGCGATCGACGGCCGCCTTGCCGGTGCCGACCACGCGGGCGGTGGCGCCGCCCACCAGACACTCACAGCTTTTGAGCGCGGTGACCTCATTCTTGCCCTTGCTTCCGATGCCCTCGAGCCCCTCGATGGCGTAATCCGCCACCAGAATATCGCCGTCCCAGACGGAAGCCTCCAGATGAGCCACGTGAAGCTCAAGACGCTGATTCATGGGCACGGCAACCAGCTTCTGCCCCACCATCAGGCGCGACGGATCGACGATGCCGTTGAGCAGCATGATGAGCTCCTGCAGGCACTTCGTGTTGCGGGCGACGCGCGCGATGTTGTCGCCGCGCTTCACGGTGTAGAGGAAAGCGTGCGGGTGCTGGCGGGACAGGTAGCGCGGCACATTGATCAGACCCGTGAGCTGACGCGCCTCGCGCCCCACGATTCCCTCCGCCGACCAGTACGGGCGCAGCAAATAGGCGGCCTCGCTGTTCTTGCCCTCGGCCATCAGGCGCCGAGCCTGAGCCAACTCAGCCGGGCGACGCGGCCAGAGCGAATAATTGGCGGGCCCTTCTTCGTCGCCCAGCAGCACGCTACAACAAACCGCGGCGCTTAAAGTCAAAAATATTGATTTCATGTGACTTCTGTATCATCTCAACCATAAACTTGAGCAAGGAAAGCTCCCAATCGTCATCCACGCCGTGAATCACGGCGCGAAAGGGATCTCCGGAACGGCGGGCATCGGCCACGACCCGCTCCTCCACCTCGCGAATGTCCTCATGAATCAGCTCGTCCTCGACCGAGGAGCGGGAGAACTGAAACCCGTAATTGATTAGCGGTTGCAGGCGAGCGCCCTGCTCCTGCATCCAGCGAAAAAAACCGGCAACCTCCGGGCTGAAGCCCTCCATCTCAATCTCCCTGAGATTCGGCGGGCGCAGAATGCGAGGGCGGTGAGCCTCCACCCATCCGGTTCTCACGCGGCAGCAGCCCACGCTGTCCATCAGCTCCGAAACCAGAGCAAAGCGGAATCGGGAATCGCCGAAGCTGTCGATCCGGCGATCCGGCACATACAGGATGCGAGACTCCTGCATGGCATAGGCGATGCGATGATGCTCCACGGCGGTACCGGCGCGAGAACAATAAAGGCGGCTCCACCCTGAGATGGAAGCCGCCTCTTGAAAAGCTCTCAGCCTATCAGGCCTTGCTCTTGTTGATGAAGTCAATCACGTCCTGAACGGACTTGAGACCCTCAGCGGCGTCCTCGGGCACCTCGATGGAGAACTTCTCCTCGAAAGCCATGATGAGCTCGACAATGTCGAGAGAGTCAGCGCCAAGATCTTCGATGAACTTAGCCTCGAGGGTGACCTTCTGGGGTTCAACGCCGAGCTGCTCGACGATGATGTCTTTAACCTGGGATTCGATGTTATCGGACATAAGATTTATGACTGAGTTTTGAAGTGCCCCCATTCTACCTCAGCTCGCAACGGCTTGCAACACCAAATTTGAAGAAAGCTCATTTTTTCGAGTTTGCTCTAGGGTGGGCGCGGGGCGCCGGGCGACTGCAACACACAGAGGCCGAGCAAGCCCCGCCGCGTCCCTCGCGGAAGCTCCGGGCGGAGGCCGCAGCGGGGCTCAGGGGTTGAGTCGGCCGGCCAGCGCGATGCCGCGGAAGGTCAGCAGCGGATCCAGCTCGGTGATCTCCGGCAGTTGAGACGCAAGCAGGGGAGCATCGCCTCCGGTCGCAATCACATAGGGTTGGCAGCCCAGCTCGGCGCTGATGCCTGCCAGAATTTCGCGAATCAGACCGCGGTAGCCCAGCACGGTACCGGCATGCAGCGCTTCGGCGGTGTCGCGCCCGATGACGCGCTCGGGCTCCTCGGGCTCGATGGCCGGCAGCTGAGCCGTGTTGCGCGCCAGATACTGCGTCATCGACGAGAGGCCGGGAGCGATCACGCCGCCGATGAAGCGGGGTTGGTTCGGCCCCTCCACCACCACGTCAAAGGTCACGGCCGTGCCCAAATCGACGGCTACGCAGGGCAGCGGGCAGCCGGCTGCCGCCATGGCGTTTGCAATGCGATCCGCGCCGAGAGTCGCCACGCCGGGGTAATCCAGCTCGATGTTGAGACGAGCCGTTCGCGTCAATCGGCAGACCGGCACGCCAACACTCTGTGCCAGCACCTCGGCCTTCGACGGCACCACCGAACAGATGACGGCTCTCTCAAAATGCCAGCCGTGCAACAGACGCCTGACGGCAGGCGGAGAAATCGAGGCGGTCGGCAACACGCGCTGACTCGGCTGCAGGCAGCCGTCAACACTGAGCATGAATTTCGTGCGCGTGTTGGAGTTGTCGACCAGAAGAACGGAAGAGGCATTCATGAGACAAAGCGCTTCAGAGCGAGATCGACGATGGCAGGCGCACCTTCCGCGCGTCTGAGCCCGCGCATGCGAGCCCGTATCCGGCGCCAGTTCAAGGCCCGATTCTCCAGCAGGTGTTCGACGGCGCGCAGCAAATCGGAGGGGCCTTCCGCATAGAGACCGCAAGCGTCGCGGCGCAGCAGCTCGAGGTTGCCCTGCTCCTGCCCGGGCAGGGAATAATTGACGATGACGGGCAACTCGGCCGCATAGGCTTCAAACACCGTTGCCGCCCCCGCCTTGCCCACATAGAGATGAGCTTGGGCAAACAGCTCGTGCATGCGCTTCGTGCCGTCCATCAACACCAAGCGCCCCGATGCTTCCGCAGTGATGCCCGCTTGATTCAAGACCGCCGTCAGGCGCCTGAGTCTCTCGCCTGTCTCTTATACACATCTG
>DXFQ01000152.1 GCA_019114365.1 Candidatus Parakkermansia intestinigallinarum
TCTCGGCTCCGCCTCATTTGTGGCCACCTCCCTGCCGACCCCCTGCACACCATCGGCACAGCCTTGGCCGATACCCCGCCCCGTTTCTCATTTCCCTGCCGTTTCTTTCTCAGTTATTTTGCCGCGATACAGAAGCTGCCCGAGCGCGGCGGCGGGAGACAAAAAACGCCGCCGCGACGGAGGGTCGCGGCGACGGGGAAGGGTGGCGGAAGCCTGTGCGCTTTTCGGCTCAGCGCGGCTGCGGGGCAGGGGGCGCAGGCGCAGCCGGGGCGGATTTTTGCGGCGCATCCTGCTGCGGCTTTTGCTTGAGCGGGACGGCGTGGAAGGGCTCGGGCTTCTCGCCCTTGAACTTCGGATTCATCGAAGCAATCTGCGTGTTGCTGATGGTGAAGGTGAAGCTGCCGCTCTTGGCCGTGTCACTGCCGTCGAGAATGTGATCATAGACGCAGACGGGCGTGTTGCCGGGCGTTTCGGGCATGACGAAGAGGCCGATGGCCATGGCGGGGCGCTCCTTGCCGTCGAGGTCGCGGATCGTGTAGCTGATGGTGTTGGCACCGCGGCGCAACCCGCCGGAGATGACGTCCGCGCGGCGTTCATCGTAAAATTCGTGCATCGAAATGCCGTTGATCTTCAAGTCGATTTCTCGCCCGGGGCAGTCGACAAAGATTTTGCCGATGAGCTGCGGAGCGGGGCAGAGCGGCGGGGTGTCGGGAAGGGCGCGGTAGGGGTGAAAGCCGTCCTGCTCGAGCAAGACCTTCGTATCGCGGGCCAGAAGGCGCTTGCGAACCTCGGGAATGCGGGTCAGCGTGAAGAAACGCGTTTGATCCACCTTCCATCGGCCGTCCTCCTGCACCAGCAGAACGACGAAAGCCGCATCCTCCGGCTTGCCCTTCTCGCCCAGCTGCATCTTGCCGAAGTAAGTGGCTGCCAGCGTGCGCCCTTCGCAGGAGGCGACGGAACCCACGTAGGTGAAGTGATCGAGAGAGGGCATGTACTGCGCCTCGCGGAAGTAGTCCTGCGGGTACTGACCGCGCTGCGAGATGATGAGGTTTCTCACCTTGCGGATGCGCGAGCGCGTGGTGCAGTTCTCCCAAGCGACGAGGTTGCCTCCGTTGGAGTGGCTGACGCGCCACGTGTTGTAGGCGAGCTCGGCAATCTCGCGCGCCCTATCCTGGAGGGGGAGCCTCAGCGGCGATTCGGGCGCCGGGTTGTTGGCTGCATCGCGTTCGGCCATGTGTTTGCGCGTCGCCGCATCCAGAGCGTCATTGCCGACCTGCGCTTCTGCTGCGGCCGCTGCGACGCTCAGAGCCAGAAGAGAGTAAAAAAATGATTTCATGCCTGCATCCAGACTACAACATGCTTGCTTTTATGGCAAGAAAAATGCATACTGGGGGGGCAGTATGACGCCCTTTCTCCATCACCCGCGCACGGCCGGCGAAGCCCGCAACCGTCGCTGGCTTGATCGCTCCGCCTCCTTCGTGTGGAAGCAGTTTGCCGATGGCGTGGGTCTGCGCGTGTTTATGATTGCTCCGGCGGGGCATCGCCCCGAGTCCAAGGCTCCCGCCGTCATGTTTTTTCACGGCGGCATGTGGATGCTCGACTACGTGAGTGAGTTCAGCTCGTGGGCGCTGCATTTGGCCAGCCGCGGCATCGTCTGCTTTCTGCCCGAGTACCGCACGCATGCGCGCTTCGATGTGAAGGCTGATGAGATTGTACAGGACGGGCTCGACGCTTGGGTCTGGCTGCACCGCAATGCCGAGGCTCTCGGTGTGGACCCCGACTGCATCACGGTGGCTGGCTCTGATGCCGGCGGTCTCATGGCGCTCCACACGGCCATGCAGCCCGCCAAGCGCCGCTCCTGGTGGAAGTTTTTTGAGAAGCCCGTCCTGCCGCTGATGCCGGCGGCCGTGGCTATTTTTCGCGGCGTGGTCGATACGGAGGCCCGCGAGGCGCGCCAGCTCAATGCCAAGGGCCTCTCGGGCAAGAGTGCCGTTTCCCTCAACCCCTGTGATTTGTTCCGCCCTCACCTGCCGCCGCTCTTCTGCGCCCACGGCTTTGAGGATCCCCTGCTTGACTGCGGGATGCGCGAGTGGTTCTGCGACGTGTGGCAGAAGCTGGGCAACAAGGCCGAGTTCGTCATCTGCCCCGGGGTTGATCATACGCTGACGAACTTTGAGGTGAACCCGACGGCCTTTGAGAAGATGCTGCTGGCCTGGGAGACCTTCATGGTCGAGCAGCAGCTCTGGCCTGCGTCGGCCGCTGAGCCCACGGCTCTGATGGAGTGAGGGAAGCCGGGGCGCCGAGAGCGCGCCGTCGGGCTTTGTGCACGGGCGTTGAGGCGGCGACCCGCCGTCTCGAAAGGGCGCGTGTTGCGCGAGCGTAGCTGCGAACGCGGGCGGAGCCGCGGAGGTGCGTGCACCCCGTGAAGGTGAGTTGCAGACTCAGGCGGCGCGCGGCGGAGAGGGAGAACGCATGCCTCAGGGGCCTCAGCGCAGCCCGCGCAGCAGCAGCTCGGCGTTGTTCTGCGTGGCGGCGATGTTGCGCTGCAGCATCTCCAGCCCCTCCCAGCCCGGAACCGAGGCCAGCTGGCGGCGCAGCTGCAGCACGCGCACCAGCTCGTCGGGATGGTAGAGGCGGTCGTCGTTGCGCGTGCCGCTCTGCGGAATCGAAATAGCGGGGTAGATGCGGCGCTCGGCCAGCTCGCGATCGAGCCGAATCTCCATATTGCCCGTGCCCTTGAACTCTTCGAAGATAATTTCGTCCATTCGCGACTCCGTGTCCACAAGGCAAGTGGCAATGATGGTCAGGCTGCCCCCTTCTTCAACATTGCGCGCGGCGCCGAAGAACTTGCGCGGTTTTTCCAGCGCGTTGGAGCCGAGGCCGCCCGACATCGTTCGGCCGCCGATTTGGTTGGCGTTGTAGCCTCGCGCAAGGCGGGTGAGCGAATCGAGCATGATGACGACGTTGCGGCCCTGCTCAACGAGGCGTCGGGCGCGCTCCAGCACCAGATCGCTCAGCTGCGCGTGGCGCTTCGAGGGCTCGTCAAAGGTCGAGGCATAGACGGGCGCATCGACCGTCTCCTCAAAGTCGGTCACCTCCTCGGGGCGCTCGTCGAGCAGCAGAATCAGCAGGTCGAGATCGGGATAGTTGGCGCGCAGCGAGCTTGCGATCGTCTTGAGCAGCACCGTTTTGCCGCCGCGCGGCGGGGCGACGATGAGGGCGCGCTGCCCCAGCCCCAGCGGTGTGATGAGGTCGAGCACGCGCATCGAGGCGGCCTTGTTGACGTTGTTCTCGAGAATCAGGCGCTCGCGGGGGATGAGGGGCGTCAGGCGGTCGAAGTCCTTCGGCGCCGTGTACTGCTCGGCCGGCTTGCCCTCAATACTCAGCAGCGCATCGACCACCAAGCGTCCGTTCTCTCGCGACTGCCGAGGCAGGCGCAGCTTGGCCGTGACGGCCTGGCCGGGTCGCAGACCGTGGTTGCGCACCGGATCGTGGGGCAGCAGCGGGTCGTCCTTGCAGGGGCGGAAGCTGCGCGCGGCATCGCGCAGGCTGACGGAGCCGTCGGGCAGAAATTCGAGCACGCCGGCGGCCTGCACCTGAGCCCCTGCGCCGAGGTGGAAGCGCATCAGCTCATAGATCAGCTCGGCGCGGGGCAGGCCGACGGCGTTGCGCAGCTCGGCCGCGCTCGCCATCGCGATGAGCTCGTTGAGCGGCAGTTGTCGCAGCTCATTGAGGTTGAATATCATCGAGCGAGCCTGCAGAGCCTTGGCCTCGGGAGCCAACCATGTGTTGTAGAAAACCTGAATTTGCGACGAAAGGCGAACGCGCGCACCCTCGTTCCAAAAGACCACGTCGGCGCGGCGGATTTTCTCGTCCGTGGGCATCTGCGCCGCCATCAGGCGGTCGGCCTCCTGCTGCGAAAAATCGTTGCGGCGCATCAGGCGCAGCCGTTGCACCGCCTCACTGCAGGCCACCAGACAGACCATATCGGCCTCGAACACCGATTCGGATTCAAAGTAGAGCGGCGCATCGAGGATGAAGGTGTGCACGTCACCGCGCTCGCGAGCGGCGGCAACGGCATCCGCGTAGGCTGCGGCGAGGCGCGGGTGCACGACGCGGCCGAGGGCGGCGCGCTTTTCGGCATCCGTCTCGACGAGTTGACGCAGAGCCTCGGCGCTGATTTGCCCCTGAGCGTCGAGAATGCCTTCCCCGAGCGCGGCGATGAGCTCTTGCGTCAGCGCACCGCTTTCGCGCAGTTTTTTGGCTTCGGCGTCGCAGTCAAAGATCTCCACGCCCTTGCCGCCCATTTCGCTGAGCATGCGAACTGCCGTGGTTTTGCCGGAGGCGATGCCGCCTGTTACAACGATGACCTTCATCGCGAGCGATGGTAGCATAGATGAGAGCCTTTTTCAAGGCCAAAGCAGCCCGCGCCTGCTGAATCGCAGACGCGGGCGCGCGGAGGGGGAGCTGCGGCGCGATGGCCTCAATTCATTTCGCCGAGCACCTGCCGCAGCAGCTCGGAGCCGTAGAAGCGGGCCGCCGTCACGCGGAACACCTCCTGCATGTAGTTGCGGAACGATGCGGTCGCCGCGCCGGAACCGCGCAGCGTTTGCATGGCCTGCGGCAGAGAGGCTCCGGAAAGCCGGTTGAGGCCGAGTCCCCGTGCGCAGGCCTCGAGCTCAAGCGCGGCGGCATCGGCCGAGGCGGTATCGCGAACCGAACGGAGAATGTCCGTCATCTCGTCGAGCCCTTCCGCCAAAGCCTCATCCTGAGGATTCGGGGCGGGCTTGGGGCTCGCCGCTCCGGCGGCGGCTTGGGCAGCATCTGCGGCCGTCGGCGGTGCGGGTGTGGCGGGCGACGGCACAGCGGAATCAGCAGCCCCCGCAGAAGTCGGTGCGCCGGGCGCGGAGGGTGCGGAGGGCGTCGGCGTCTGAGCGGCGGGGGGCTCTTCCGCTTCGGTCCAATCGGGCGGCGGGGGCGGCAGTTTGGGGGCGCGGCGCCCGGGCAGGGTGATGTCGGCGGCCAGCGGAAGGCTGACCAGCGAGGCGGCGATGATGATGAGTGGGGTTTTCATGGTGGCGATGCAGAGCAAAATGTTTGAGAAGGTGGGGAGGCGAATAGTCCTCTGCCCATTTCGTGATGATAGCCCCGGCGGGCGGCTCTGTCAAACCGGAAAAACGCCATGCCGCATCAGAAAATGGCGCGTTGGCGTGCAGCGCAACAAAAAGCGGCTCCGGCAACTGCCGGAGCCGCTTTGCTTGAGAAGGCTTGGCGGGAGATGTCACATGGCGGAGTCTTCCTGCAGGCTCGTGAAAACCTCCAGAAGAGCCTCGGACTCGTAGCCGTTGTTGATGGCAACGTTGGCGATGGACTGCATGAAACGCGTAAGCGGAGCCTTGAGCTTCTCGGAGGCAAGACCCTGAATCTCGAGCTGAGCATCGGGGTTCTTGGCCGTGATCTCGGTGACCTTGGTCTTGATCGTTTTGAGCTGCTCAAAGAGCTCGGCGAGCTTCGGAGCGGCGGCATCGGCGGAGGCCTTGTCCTTGATGGAGTCAAGCCGGTCGGAGATTTGGTTCATGCAAGCAGCCATCTCGTCCACGAAGGGAACGAGAGCCTGAGCTTCGGCGGAAAGCTCGGCGGGAGCAGCGGGTGCAGCGGGTGCAGCAGCCTGAGCAAAAGCGCAGGAGGCCGCCAGAACGGTGGTCAACAGGAACGTTTTCATTTTGATAGGGATTTTTATGCGGTACTGAAGAGTACTGCGTGCCCTCAGTATAGCGAAATCAAGGAGGCAGGTCAAATCGGAAATATATCCATTTTCTCGCAGCGGGTCTCGAGCAGTTTTGTTGAAACCGTTATTCACCCCAGCGGCGCCACGATATCGTTATTTACCCTCACTCTGAGACCTTGCATCAGCCTCCGGCGATAGATTCGTCGGTTGAGCAAGAAACGCTGCCTGAGCTTCGCGAAGAGGTAGGGGACATCCCGCAAGCCGCAGGCCTTAC
>DXFQ01000153.1 GCA_019114365.1 Candidatus Parakkermansia intestinigallinarum
ACGTGACGTTGCATTCATTCTTACTCGCCTAAATACGCTTGCATACCGGCCATGTTCTGTGCTACCTTGGGTGCGTTCATTTTTGACGCATCCATACCTTTCGGTGCGTTTTCTTTTTGACGCAATACGTCAGCTCCGAATCGGCTTATCCTCAGACATTTCCCCGCAGAAAAAAGACCCGCAGGCCACAGCCTGCGGGTCGAAAGCCTCAGCGCTCAGCGTGAGCCCCCCCTCAGAGAGCCGCCACAATCGCCTCACCCATGCCGCGCGTCCCCACGCGCTGCTCGCCGGGCGCCCCCGTCGCGAGATCGCCCGTGCGGTAGCCCGCGGCAATCACGCGGCGCACGGCCGCCTCCAGCGCATCGGCCGCCGCCGTCTCGCGGCAGGTATAGCGCAGCAGCATCCCCATCGAGAGAATCTGCGCGATCGGGTTAGCGATTCCCTGCCCCGCAATATCCGGAGCCGAACCGCCGGAAGGCTCGTAGAGCCCGAAGAAACTCTCACTGTTCTGCGCGAGCGACGCGCTGGGCAGCATGCCGAGCGAGCCGCAAATCATGGCCATCTCATCGGTGAGAATATCGCCGAAGGTATTCTCCGTCACGATCACATCAAACTGCTGCGGGTTGCGCACCAGCTGCATCGCCGCATTGTCCACGTACATGTGGCTGAGCGCCACATCGGGATACTCCTGCGCCACCGCATTCATCACCTCGCGCCACATCACCGAGGAGGTCAGCACATTCGCCTTATCCACACTGCACAACTTGCCCCGGCGGCCGCGAGCCGCCTCAAAAGCCACGCGAGCAATGCGCTCCACCTCGCTCTTCTTGTAGACAAGCGTATCGAGCGCCACCGTCTCACCGTCTCGCTCACCGTAAAACTTCGGCTCGCCGAAATACATACCGCCCGTCAACTCGCGCACGCAGAGAATATCAAACCCGCCGGGAATCAAGCTGTTCTTGATCGGAGACGCATCCACCAACTCCGGCAGGCAGATACCCGGACGCAGATTCGCATACAGACCGAAATGCTTGCGCAGCGGCAGCAGAGCCCCGCGCTCCGGGCGCTCATCCGGCGGCAGCACATCCCACTTCGGGCCGCCGACCGAACCGAACAGAATCGCATCAGCCGCCTCGCAGGCCGCGAGCGTCTCGGCCGGCAGCGCCTTGCCGCAGTGATCAATCGCGGCGCCGCCCACGTAACAGGCGCGTCGCTCCGTCGCAAAACCGAAACGCGACTCCAGCACGTCGAGCACGCGCAGCGCCTCGTCCATCACCTCCGGGCCGATACCGTCGCCCGCCAGCACAGCAATCTTGTACGTCTTCATAAAATCAATTCACGGGGCACTGTCGCACCCGCCTGAATCATACCTGCGGCACCCGCAGCTGTCAAGCCCGCCCGCAAAGACATCAGGGCAGACGCATTAGAAATCACCTTGACACAGGAATCATGTTATAAATTGATCACTGAGCATTTTCATCAGGAGGAGGAGCGAAGAGCAATCGCTCGAGCACGTTCTCATCCCAGCCCGCCGTTTTGCGCTTCCTTTGCAGAGATTTATCACACCCCGGTATGCGCCGCTTTTTATCTCGTCTGAGCAGGAAAAGAACCACACGCATCAATCGCGAAAAGTTTTCCGCTGCATTACAGCGCTTTTTGCTGCTCCTGTCTTCACCCAGCGTTGCATCCAACGCCCAGTGCAACTTATTCTCAACGCTCCAGTGACTGCGTATCGCGTACGCTATTGATGCTGCTCTACCTCTGGGCATGTTGGTGATATGGTAGCGCTTCTCGATCGTTTCGCTGCCCGTCTTCTTGTCATAGCGCTTGCAGCTTGGTTTAGAGAGCAGTTCGGTTTCCTTGATCCCCTCTAGCAAACCATGCTGATTTTCCTTTACCGCCAAGAGATAATAGGCCTTTTTCTCGACGATCTTTTCTGCGATAGACTTCTGACATCCCATTGCATCCATGGTAATCGTGCAGCCCTTGACATCCAACATATCAAGTAATTTGGGAACAGCCGTAATCTCATTACTTTTTTCGTCGACTTTGATCTGCCCCAGCGAAATGCCGCTTTCGCTCTCACAGGCACTCACCATGTGCACATATCCCTCATCTCCCCTATCTCCTGCACCTCTTGTGGTCTTACCGTCAATGCTGAAAACATCTCCCGCCTTCAACTTGATGTAGTCGGCGATCCATTCTTGGTAGTGGGCTTCCAAGATTGCCGGATCTTGGATCTTCTACATCCTCAAGCTTACTAATGAGCGCGAACATTCATACAGGCTGGCACATTTTGTATATAAACTCAAGAAAATAAATATATTACAGCAATGCTCCGATGCTAAATTCCTAAGCGAATATCCATGCCTATCCTTCTCTCTATGCCTACACTGTTTTTCGAATGCGTCTGCCCTGCATCGGCATCGTCCGCGTGAATGTTGTTTACGGGCGACGCTTGCCCGTCAGCAGCGCGTTCGTCAGCGACGCTCGCCCGCCCGCGGCACCGGCGGTGCTCAGGCCGATGCCTCGCCGCCGCAGCGGCCGTCCGCAACGCTCGGAGATTCGACCGCGGGAGCCGTGCCCGCCCCGTCGCCGAAGAGGGCCGCGCGGAGCCCGGCCTCGAATGCGGCGCGAGGCAGAGCCAGCAGCTGCTGCTCGCTGAGGCGAAGAGAGCGGCGCCAGCGCATCAGCACGCTGAGCAGGTGCAGGTGCAGCTCGGGGCTCTCTTCGGGAACGGTCAGGAAGAAGATGAGCGTGGCGCGGTCGCCCTCGGGCGTCCAAACAACCCCGTCGGGGCAGCGCAGAGCCAGCACGCCGCCTGCCTTCAGGCCGCTGATGCGGGCGTGGGGCACGGCCATGCCGCAGCCGATCCATGTGGGCGCGAGCTGCTCGCGATCTTCGGCGGAGCGCAGAATCTCGTCGGCTCGGGCGGGAGCCAGCCTCTGCGCCATGGCTGCGGCCCATTCGGCAAAGAGCGCCGATTTTTCGCCGTTGCCGCAACGGTCGTCGAACACTATCAGACGTGTGGGAAAGTCTTCTGGCAGCATGCGCCCCCTGTAGTATCACATCACTCCCCCTCTTGCAAGCCCTAAGAGCGCATCATGACAAACTCCGCAGCGCTCGCCGACGCCCCCCCGACGCTGCCCCCCCGACGCTGCCCGACGCTGCCCTCCGACGCTGCCCTCCGACGCCGCCCTCCGACGCCGCGCTGAGCCCGGAAGTCGCGCTGCGCCGAGCCGGGAAGCCGCGCCATGCCGAGCCCGGAAGCCGCGGCGCTGCGCCGCCGAAAAAGTTGACGGATTTGAGCTGCTCAATGTCTGATTTGGTGGTTGCACTGCGCCGCAAAATGAGCTAAACTGCCCTTGCCATGCTCCGCACCCACATCATCTTCTGCCTGACGGCTCTGTCCCTTGCCCTGACGGCCCAGCCCCTGACGGCTCAGAGCAGGGATCGGGCGGCCTCGGACGACTCCGGACACGCGATGCCCGAGCTGCCGGAACTGCCCGATAGCGCGTCTCCGGCCGATGCCGAGGAAGAGGTGCCCGAGGTCGAGGAAGATGAGATTGTCGAGACCGTGCGCCTCGGCGGCGAGGACGCGAATCAGGGCGTCGGCGGCGTCGATCAGGCCGACAGCTACGAGGAGAGCGTCGGCGACGACGAGGATGACAGCCCGACGCGGGTTGACGTGACGCCCACCACCTCCGAGACCGAGGAGTACGTTCCCCTGCAGGATGACATGAAGGCCGATGACCCTTCGGTGCAGGATCCGTCGCGCGTGACCTACGCCCGCACGCGGCGCAACGCGCGCACGATGTCGCTGGCGGTTCCCGGTCCCCGCGGCATCATCAGCGACCGCAACGGCCTTGTCATGGCCTGCTCCGAGGTTGCCTACCAACCCTCCGTCAATTTCGGCCAGCTGGAGGATGAGAGCGATGCCCACATCCTCAGCATCGCGCGCGAGGTCATCGCCGCCTACGAGAAGCTGGGGCTGGCGGTGTATGAGAAGACGGACGAGCAGCTGCTGGACCACTACCGCAACCGCCGCTGGCTGCCCCTGCCCGTGGCTCCCACGGTGCGGGCGGGCGAGATTCGCAAAATCCGCAAGGAGCTCGAGGCTCTTCCCTACGGCTACCTCATGCCGCTCTACATTCGCAACTACCCGAACCGCGAGTCCGCCTGCCACATCCTCGGCTACACGGGGGCTCAGGCCAAGCTGCCGACGGGGCCGATCAACCACAATGACCCCATCTTCCAGAGGCAGGAGGGGCGCTCGGGGCTCGAGCAGCGCTTCAACAAGCAGCTGACGGGGCGGCCCGGCATCTGGCGTCTCATGTTTGATGAGTCCGGGCGCAAGATTCTCGATGAGCTGCAAACCCGCCCGAAGCCCGGCGGCACGGTCGTCACGACCTTGAACATGGAGTGGCAGAAGGCAGCCGAGAAGGCGCTGCGCGAAAACACGCTCGGCCGAGGCGCCTTCGTGATGGTGGATGTGCACACGGGCGAGATTCTCGTGCTGGCGTCCACCCCGAACTTCGACCCCAACGCCTTTATCCCGTCCATCTCTCAGGAGGACTACGACGCGCTGCGCAATGACGCCAGCAACCCGCTGGTGTCGCGAGCCTTCGCCGGTGTCTACCCGCCCGCCTCGACCTTCAAGACGGTGACGGTCGCCGCCGCCCTGCGCCACCACATCATCACGGAGGACACCTACATCAACTGCCCCTACAGCGTGCGCATCGGCGGGCACGAGTTCCGCAACCACAGCCACTTCTCGGGCTCGATCAACTGCGTGACGGCTCTCGTGACCTCGAACAACCCCTTCATGTATCTGACGGCCGCCGTGCTCACGCCGCACATCGGCGCTCACCGCCTCTGTGAAATGGCGCGCCGCCTCGGCTACGGCAAGACGACGGGTATTCCGCTGCCGGACAAGGCCGGCATCGTTCCCGATGAAGCTTGGATGCACCGCAACTACGGTCGCGGCTTCATGTCGGGCGACGAGGCGAACATGGCCATCGGTCAGGGGCCGCTGCTGGCCACGCCTCTTCAGGTGGCGCACGCGATTTCGGGCATCGCCAACGGGCAGTATCTGCCGAAGTTGCAGCTCATCCGCCAAGTGCTCGATGCCGACGGCAACGTTGTCTACCAGTTCACGCCGACGGAGCAGTCGAACCTCCGGGACATGGCGCGCGCCTTCGCGACCGTGCGCCGCGGCATGACGGAGGTGGTGGCCGGCGGCACGGGGCGCCGCGCCAAGCTGAGCTACGTGCAGAATGCCGGCAAGACGGGAACGGCTCAGTGGGGGCGTCCCTCCGATGACTGCCGTCTGGCTTGGTTCGCGGGCTTTTTGCCGGCGGATAACCCGCGCTACGCCTATGCGGCGCTCTACGAGGGCAAGCCGCACCAGCGCATCGGCGGCGGCGCGTCGGCGGGTACGATTGTCAAGGTGTTCTTCGAGAGCATTGCCGGCAGCATGAAGGAGGAGCTGGCCAAGGAGCGCGAGGATATCGCCGTGGACGGTCAGAAGCCGCTGACGCCCGAAGAGGAGGCTGAGCTGCAGGCTCAGGCGGAGGAGGAGGCGCGCAGCGCCGAAGAAGCTCAGTACGAGCAGCAGGCTCGCGAGCGCCGCCAGAGCACCGAGGGTTGGTCGGAGGGCCGCGAGCGCCACTGAGGCTCTCCCCCGCAAGGCGGCGCGGCAGCGGGAGCTGCGTCGGCAGGGAACTGCGTCTGCGTCGGCGGGGAACTGCGTCGGCGGGGGCGGGGAACGCGTCGGCGGGGGCTGCATGGGGCGGGGCTGCGTCGGCAGTCCGCGCATCGGTGACAGTTCGCGTTCGTCGACGGCTATTGGCGCGGCGATGACAGTCCGCGTTCGTCTGCGGCCGTTTGCGCGCGGCGTGGGCGCTCCGCGGCCGCGCGGAGGCGGCGGTATGGCAAGCGGAGGGCTTGACAGCTCCCTCACCAAAAGCTAGAATTCGCCCGAGCGGAGTCTGACGGGCAGACTCCGAAAATTGCGCCGACGGTGTAGATTACACGAAAAATTGGCGTTTTCATTTTTGCAAGATGAAAGCAATCTACAAGTGGGGAATAGCCGGAGCCGTCTGCGCCGCAGGCGTCGGCATCTGGCTGATGACGGATGAGGACGGCTCGGCCGGCGTGCAGTTCAAGACGACGCGCCTCGTGCGCGGCACCTACACCAACAAGGTGCAGGCCACCGGCACGCTCGAACCGCTGGAGCTCGTCGACGTCGGTGCTCAGGTGACGGGCGAAATCAAGGAGTTCGGCACGGATCTGGCCGGCAATCGAGTCGACTACGGCAGCGAGGTGAAGGCGGGGCAGTTGCTGGCCCGCATCGACGACACCATCGTCGAGCTTGACATTCAGCGTGCCGAGGCCAGCGTGGCTCAGGCCAAGGCTCAGATTGCCTCGGCCGATGCTGCCGTCTCGTCCGCCAAGGCCAACATCTCGCAGTGCCAATCAAACCTCAATCGGGCGCAGCGCGATTATGATCGCGCCCGGAAGCTCGGCGTCGGCGACGCGCTCTCGCAGATGGAGTACGATCAGTACGTCAATGCCAAAGAGACGGCTGCCGCCAATCTCGAAGCGGCGATGGCCCAGCTCGAGACGGCCGAGGCTCAGCGACAGAACGCCGAAGCCCAGCTGCTGAGCGCCGAAGCCCAGCTGAAGAGCGAGCTGCGCAACCGCGACTACACGCGCATCACCACCCCGGTCGACGGCACCATCGTGGTGCGTCAGGTCAACGTCGGGCAGACGGTGGTGAGCAACATGAGCGCCACGACCCTCTTTTTGGTGGCTCGCGACCTGCGCCACATGCAGATCTGGACGAGCGTGAACGAGGCGGATATCGCCAAAATCAAGCCCGGTCAGGAGGTGCGCTACACGGTTGACGCCATGCCCGGCCGCGACTTCGTGGGCAAGGTCAACAAGATTCGCCCCAACGCCACGATGAGCTCCAACGTGGTGACCTACATCGTCGAGGTCGATATCGAAAACCCCGACCGCGAACTGCTGCCCTACATGAGCGCCAACGCCAACTTCATTGTGTATGAGGAGAAGGATGCGCTCATGCTCAGCGACGCCGCCTTCAGCTTCACTCCTTCCGAAGACATGATTGATCCCGCCGCCGCTGCCCGACTCAAGGCCGGCCCCGCTCCGCGCGGTCCGAAGCCCGCGGCGGAAGGCGACGAGCCGCCCGCCGCGCAAGGCGGGCAGCCTGCTGAGGAGGGCGACGAAACCCCGGCGAGCGCCGCGACCGAGGCGCAGCCGGAGCGTCCGGCCATGGCGATGAAGCCGGCGCTCATCTGGAAGAAGCAGGCCGACGGCAAGCTGGTGCCGGTGCGCGTGCTGCGGGGCGAGAGCGACGGTGCCCGCAGCATCGTCCGCCCCCTGCCCGGCGAAACGCTCGATGAACAGGCCGAGATTGTGACGGGCATCTCCAAGAATGCCCCCGCCGCCGACGGAGAGAGCGCCAAAGGACAGACCAACCTCTTCGGCCCCAAGCGCCCCGAGCGACGTCCGCGCGGCACCGGCGGAGCTGAGGCCAAACCCGGCCAGAATACCAAGGGAGGCCGCGGCCCGGGCGGCCCGCCCCCCAACTAAGATCGGCCCCTCACGGGCACGAGAAGTCCGGGCGCAGCGGCTGCGCTGCACCCGGCGATCGTATCGAACACCCTCACTTTTTCATCCACACACGTGATTGAACTCAAAAACATCACCAAGGTCTACCACCTCGGCGAGATTGACCTGCCCGTGCTCAAGGGCATCTCGCTCAAGATCGAGGACGGCGAGTTCGTCTCGCTGACCGGTGCCTCGGGCTCGGGCAAATCCACCCTGATGAACATTCTGGGCTGCCTCGACCACCCCAGCGGCGGCGAGTACTGGATCGACGGCCGCAACGTGGCCGGGCTCAACGCCAACGAGCGCGCCCGCCTGCGCAACAACCGCATCGGCTTCGTCTTCCAAAACTTCAACCTGCTGCCGCGCACCTCGGCCATTGAAAACGTCATGATGCCGGCGGCCTACCATCACCCGGCGCTGCCGAGTGCGGAGATCCGCAAGCGTGCCCTTGAGCTCATTCGTCTCGTCGGCCTCGAAGACCGCATGCACCACACGCCGGCTCAGCTCTCGGGCGGCCAGCAACAGCGCGTGGCCATTGCACGCTCGCTGATCAACAACCCGGGTATCCTGCTGGCGGACGAGCCGACGGGCAACCTCGACTCGACCACCTCGGTGGAAGTCATGAACATGTTTCGCGACCTCAACCGCCGCCAAGGCATCACCGTCATCATCGTCACGCACGATCCCAAGACGGCGGCCTTCACCGACCGCGCCATCAACATGAGCGACGGCCTCATCCTCGAAGGCGTCTCCGAAGAACTCTCAGCCACCCTGAAGAAATGAAGTTCGGCCCGCTTCTGCTCACCTGCATCAACGCGCTCATCCGCAACCCGATGCGCGCCATGCTCACCGTGCTGGGCATCGTCATCGGCATTGCCGCCGTCGTCGCCATCATGGAGATCGGCAACGGCTCGAAGAAACAAATTGCCGACCAAATGGCCGGGCTGGGCGCCGACGTCATCAACGTCTTCAGCGCCTCGACGCGCACCGCCGGCGTCAGCGGCGGCATGAACACCCGCGCCTCCATCTACGCCGAAGACGCCGACGCCATCGTGAAAGAGTGCGGCGACACCGTAGAGACGGCGACTCCCGTCGTGCGCGCCAACGCCCAAGTCATCGTCGGCAACAAGAACTGGAGCCCCAACTCCATCGTCGGCGGCAACGAGAACTATCTGGATATCGAGGGCTGGGAGGTTGACTCGGGCAGCCCCTTCACCAAGGAGCACGTCACCAACTCCTCGCGCGTCTGCCTCATCGGCAGCACCATTGCCCGCGAGCTCTTTGAGGGTGAAGATCCCATCGGCAAAGACATCCGCATCAAAGACGTGATGTTCACCGTCATCGGCGTGCTCGCCACGAAGGGCGCGGACATGGGCGGCAACGACAAGGACGACTGCATCATCCTGCCCTGGTCGAGCGTCCGCACGCGCCTCAAAGGCGCCTCCAACGAAGCCACCATCACCGCGGGCGGCGCCGCCAACCGCAGCAGCGTCTCGTCCACGGACACCTTCTCCACGAGCGCCGTGGACTTTTACCCGGGCAGCGACCTGCAGCCCTTCACCAACGCACCGCACCCCCTGCGCACCCTCACCGTCGACTTCATCAGCGTGAAGGTGAAAGACGTCACCACCATCAGCCAAACGATGGATGACATGGCCGCCGTCCTGCGCCGCCAGCACCGCCTTGAGCCCGGCGTTCTGGACGACTTCACGCTGCGCGACCGCGCTCAGTTCACCAAGATGGTGACCTCGACGGCCGACACCATGAGCACGCTGCTCATCGCCGTGGCCATGATTTCGCTGGTCGTCGGCGGCGTGGGCATCATGAACATCATGATGGTCTCGGTCACCGAGCGCACCAAAGAAATCGGCCTCCGCATGGCTGTCGGCGCCCGCCCGGTGGACATCATGTGGCAATTCCTGCTCGAGGCCGTGCTGCTCTGCATCACCGGCGGCATTCTGGGCATCGCGCTGGGGCGCACCATCTCGCTGGTCGTCGCCGCCAAGACGGGGCTGCCCGTCGAATCCTCGCCCACGGCCATGCTGCTGGCCGTCAGCGTCTCGGCCATCATCGGCATCATCTTCGGCTGGTACCCGGCCTATAAAGGCTCGAAGCTCGATCCCATCGACGCGCTGCACCACGAATAAAACCGCATCCCGCATTTCCGAACTTCCGCATTCTCCCGCATCCATGAAACGCCTTCTCACCCTCAGTGCTCTGTCCGCCCTGTTTGCCTGCTCCTGCCTTGTAGGCCCCGACTACAAAGGCGTCCAAAACGTCGATCTGCCCGTCACTTGGGTCAACGCTCTGCCCCCCGCCAGCAACGAAGCCTCGCTGACGCAGTGGTGGAAAGCCTTCGGCGATCCGCAGCTCGACGGTCTCATTGCCACGGCTCTGCGCAACAACCCGGACCAGATCACGGCCATGCTGACCATCCTCAACGCCGAATCCAACCTGCGCAGCATGCGTTCGCGCCTGCTGCCCGAGGGCAGTGTCAGCTTCGGCGGGCGCAACAGCGGCAGCTTCAACACCTCGACCTCGCACGGCAGTTGGGACGGCTCTCTGTCGGCCTCTTGGTCGCCGGACGTCTGGGGCGGCACGCGCCGCAGCATTGAGAGCGCCGTCGCCATGCTGCACTCGGACTATGCCGCCGCCGCCGCCAGCAGGGTAGCCCTTGCCAGCAGCGTTGCCGGCACCTACTTCGACTGGATTTCCGCCAAGGAAAGCCTGCGCGTTGCCGAAGAGCAGCTCGTCTTCCAAGAGCGCACGCATCGGCGCACCCAAGTCCGCGCACAAAACGGGCTCGATGCCGGCCTTGCCCTCGAACAATCATCGGCGACTATCGCTGAAACCCGCGCCCAGATTCCCGGACTCAAAGCGCAGATCAGCATCTGTGAAAACACGCTGGCGACCTACCTCGGCACGACGGTTGACAAAATCAGCCTGACCATGCCCTCGCCCGCCGTCTACAACCGCATTCCGCGCGTGCCCACCGGGCTGCCCTCCGACCTGCTGCGCCGCCGCCCGGATATCATCCGCGCCGAGTACGACCTGCATGCCGATGTCGCCAACATCGGGGTACAGGTTGCCGCGCTCTTCCCGAACATCTCGCTGACGGGCAGCACCAGCGCCGGTGCGGGCAGCGACTTCGCCGACTTCTTCCGCAGCGCCGGCTGGAGCCTCGTCGGCTCGCTGGGCACCACCGTCTTCAACCGCACGGCCCTCAATGAAAACGTCACCCAAGCCAAGCTCAGCAGCTATGCCTCGGCACAGGCCTATCGCAAGACCGTGTTGGAAGCCTTCGCCGAGGTTGAAGAATGCCTCATCGATTACGCTCGGCTCACCAACCAACTGCCGCAGTATGTCGAAGCCGCCCGTGCCAATAAACGCGCCGCCGAGATTTCAGAGCGCCTGCACCAAACCGGCAACACCGACTTCCTCAACGTCGCAACCGCCGAACGCGCTTGGCTGAGCTCAGAGCTCAACATCATCTCCACCCGTCAGCAGATACGCAAAACCCTCGCTAAACTATGCTCCGCACTCGGCGGCGGCTGGGATGACCGCCGCATCCTCGACGAAAAGCGAGAAATTCGCAAGACCAACTACCCGACCCCGGCCGAGTGAGGCACTCAGCGCTGGCGAAGCCCCGGTGCCCGTAGTGAACCGGGGCGAGCAGAAGCCGCGCTCCCGGCCGCTGGCCTCAACCGGCATCCGCATCTGCCGGAGAGACACGAAAACCGCAGCGCAATCCGCGCGAGTCGGCGTCATACATGGCAGTGCACACGCACTCCGAGCTTGACAGCATCCATACCCCTGCGCTATGCTCTCGCAGAGTACTGATTCCTATGCTCAAAGCCGTTCTCTTTGATGTCGATGGCACGCTGGGCGATACGCTTCCGCTCTGCGTGGAAGCCTATCGCACGACGGTGTACGAGTTGCGCGGGCAACGCCCCTCGGCTCAAGAGGTTGTGTCCCACTTCGGCCTCTCCGACCGCGGCGTTCTCGGTGCGCTGCTCGGCATGCACCCCGACGATGCCGAGCTGCCCATCGGGCACTTCGTGCAGGTTTATTGCCGCCTGCTGCCGCAGATGGCTCCCGCGCCCTTCGACGGCGTGGCGGAGATGCTCGCCGGGCTTCGCCGAGCCGGGCTTCGCCTCGGCATTGTGACCGGCAAAGAAGCCTGCACCGCTCGCCCGACCTTCACCGCCTTCGGGCTGGACGAAGCCGGCTTTGAGTGGTTCGGCTTCGGTTCGCCCTTCTCCAACGTGAAAGCGCAGCGCCTGCGCGAGGGTGCCGATTTCTTCGGCATATCGCCCGCTGAGCTCCTCTACGTGGGCGACGCCCCGAGCGACATCACCTTGGCACATGCCGCCGGGGTTCGCATTCTCAATGCCGCGTGGGCACCGGACTCCGACTCGTGCCGCGAGGCCTGTCTTGCGGAAAAGCCCGATTTCCGCCTGTCCGACATTCGCGATGTTTTACCCCTCATACTCAGCCTCATATGATCAAAGCAAGCTACATATCCGCTCTGTTGTTCGCCCTGCCCCTCGCGGGTGCCGTGGCCCAAGCTGCTGACTGCGGCGTCATCCCGACTCCGCAGGAGTGCCGATTGCAGGATGAATGGACGCAGGTAAAAGACGTCAAGGTGCTGCTGCGCAAAGCAGGCAGCAAGAAAGGCGTCTGGGCGAAGATTCCCGCCGACAAAGAGGGAGCCTACGCGCTGGTGATCAAACCCGGCAAGCTGACCGTCTACGCCAATGACAAAACCGGCGTCTACTACGCGAAGCAGACGCTCTCGCAGTTGCTGCGCGGCGTCGAGGGTGCGCGCAACGCGCAGCGCGACCCCTTCCCGGATCAAAACATCAAAGAGGTGGCCCGGCTCGGCGAGCTTCCGGTGGGCGAGATCTGCGACTGGCCCGATCTGGCCTTCCGCGGCGTGGTCGAGGGCTATTACGGCGCCCCGTGGAGCTTTGAGGCGCGCAAGGCTCAGTTTGAGTTCTACGGCCGCAACAAAATGAACATCTACATCTTCGGCCCGAAGGACGACCCCTACCACCACGGCCAGGGCTGCTACAACCCCTACCCCGAGCGAGAGGCTGCCGAGATTCGCCGCTTGGTCAAGCTGGCCAAGAAGAATCACGTGCGCTTCGTCTGGGCCATCCACCCGGCCAACACGGTGAACTGGAACGACCGCGGCGGCAAAAAACAGCTCGACGCCCTCTGCCGGAAACTCGAGCGGATGTACGATTTAGGCGTGCGCGACTTCGGCGTGCTGGTGGATGACTCCAGCGGTGAAATCGGCCAGCCGAACCGCCAGGCCGAGCTCTGCAACTACCTGCTCGAGCACTTCATCCGCAAGCACAAAGACGTCAATCAGGAGCTCATCATGTGCCCCACGGGCTACAACCGCGGCTGGACGAACCCGGGCTTCCTCGGGACGCTGGGCTCAAAGCTCAAGAAGGGCATCCACGTGATGTGGACGGGCAATACCGTCGTGCATGACATCACCCTCGAGGGCCAAAAATGGGTGCACGAGCACCTCGGGCGCCCGACCTTCATCTGGTGGAACTGGCCCTGCAACGACTTCAAGCGCGCCCGCCTGTCGATGGGCCGCGCCTACGGCCTCGATCAGGATCCGCAGATGAAGCAGGAGATGACGGGCTTCACGGCCAACCCGATGGAGCTGGCCGAGGCCAGCAAGGTGGGCCTCTACGGCGTGGCCGACTACACTTGGAACATCGAAGACTACGACTCGGTGGCCACATGGAAGGAGGGCATCACCCGCCTCTACCCGAGCTCGCACCGGGCCATGCAGGTCTTCTGCGACCACAACTCCTACCTTCTGCCCAACACGCACGGCCTGTATCGTGAGGAGTCCGTGGACGTCGGCGCCGCTTTCAAGGATTTCCGCCAAGCGTTGGCGTCGGGGGAGGTGACCGACGAGCAAATCCGCCCGGTGAAGAGGGAGTTTCTGCGCATCTACAAGGCCGGCGACCTGCTGCAAAAGGCCGATGATCTCGAGGAGCTGCGCGCCGAAATCAGCCCTTGGATCGCCAAGTTCACCAACACGGGCAAGGCCGGCAGCTACCTGATGCTCGCGATGCAGGCGAAGAGCCCGCAGGCGCGCGCCGCCCTGCTGATGAAGGCGGTTGAGCCGATGGTCGAGAACCGCACCGTCGCCCGCCGCGACTGGCGCCCCTCCGGCGTGGAGGAGGTTCGCAACGTCGAAGTGGGCATGCTCGAGGTGACGCCGACGCTCAATGCCCTGACCGACCACGTCGGGCTGCAGGTGTACGCCGATCTGTCGGGCAGGCCGACGCAGTCCCTGCGCCCGCTCTTCATCTGCAACGGCGGCAACGCCGAGCGAGACACCGACAAACTGACTGACGGCAACCCCGGCAGCTTCTGGTCATCGGATTGTTACCAGCAGAAAGGGCACTGGTACGGCTACGACTTCAAGCAGCCCACGCTCATCCGCAACATCAACCTCCTCATGGGCGGTCCGCGCGCCAAAGACTTCATTGCCGAGGGGCAGCTGGAGTACAGCACGGACGGCGAGACGTGGCTTCCCATCGGCAGCCCGACGCAGGGTGCCGCCGTCGTCAGGGACTTCTCCGACGCGCCGATCCGCGCGCGCCTGATTCGTTACCGAGTGACGAAGGCCAATCCGAACTGGTTGACGATCTGCGAGTTCAGCGTCAATCGCAGCCTGCCGGCGACGGCGAAGTCGAACATTCCCGGCCACGAGAATCTCTCGACCTTCCGCGACGCGAAGATGGTGGGCATCAACCGCATCATGGAGGTTTTCCGCTGCGAACCCGGGCAGTACATCGAGCTCGAGGCCTCCTCGCCGCTCCGGTCGACCTGGCTTGAGATCAACGTTGAGAACGCCGACATCGCCAAGTGGGGCACCGTCGAGCTCATCCTCGAGGACGGCAGCAAGGTCAAGCCGCGCTTCCACATGGAGGGCGGCAACACGAAGTACTGCTGCAACCGCGGCGATCTGCCCGGCAAGAAAATCAAGTCCATGCGCCTGACCAACACCGGCCGGGCCGCGCAGGAAATCAAGTTGACGACCTTCAAGATGGACGTCCCGCCGGCCAACCCCGACGAGCAGGCGGACTCCCTGACGGACACCGACTTCACCACGGCCTACAGTGCCGAAAACGGCCTTGATGTCACTCTGGCCGTTCCCGAGGGAGCCACCCGCGCCATCGTTGCCGGCAACGCCGCGTGCAGCATCGAGGGCGCCGAGGCCGGAACGGCCCGCCACGGCTTCCGCTCCTTCACCCTGCCGCAAGGCAGCCGCTCCCTCCGACTCACGGCGCCGAAGCAGCCCGGCAAATGGGTGTATGAAGTCATCTTCAAATAAGGCGCAGTCAACAGTCCGATAAGGCGTATCAAGCGCCGCAAGCGGGGCTCGTTCCGATGGGAGCGAGCCCCGCGAGCGCTGTATCACCCCACCTCCGCTTTTCCTCCGCTTTTTTTCACTCTTTCTCGTGATGCGAGGAGTGTTATATTCCCCGTTCAAAAACTTCGGGCTGCGTGTGCCGCAAGTAAAAAGCTTCTGAATTTTAATCTCGACAAGCTCGGCCTATCGTTGTAACATACAGAGAAAACCAACCCACCCGCCAGACAAGCATGAAAACCCGTGCCCTGCTCCACCTCGCTGCCCTGCTGACCCTGCCGCTGCCCGCGCACGGCATCGCGAACCCTGCTTCCTCCTCCCCCTCATCCGCCTCTTCATCCGCCGCCGCTGCATCTCCGGCCGCGACGGACGCCGCGAAACCCGGCGAAGATCGGCCCGCCGCCGAGCTGCTGGCTCTCATGCCGGCAGACGCCTCCGTGGTCTGCAGCCGACGCACGGCCGATTTCACTCTCGTCTTTGCCCTGCGGGGAGACCCGAGCGGCATCAGCCGCGATGTGCGGATCGCCGCACAGCTGATGTCGCCGAGAGTCGGCGAGGAAACGTTTCGTCAGCTCGCGCAGGCTTTCAGCAGCGAAGCCCGGAGCGAGCGGATGCCCGAGCTCTTCCTGAGTCTCGCCTACAGCAAAGACGAGAGCTTCGCCGTCAACAGGACGTGCCGCAGGGTCATCTCCACGCTCTCCCTCATCCCGGGCTCGCGCAACATCTCTCAGGGCGACTGGAACGGCTTGAGCGTCGATTTGGTAAGCGTTTTCAGCGAATTTGAGCCCCGATTCAACGAGCTCGCAGGGCAGCAGCTCGGCTCGCGCCGCATCGCGATTCTCTACCGCCTCGACGGGCAGCGGCTCGACATCCGCTGCGGCGAAGACGTCGACAAGCTCATGACCTGCGACCCGATCGACGCCTCCGACCCGGCGCATGCAGACCTCCTCCTCGAACCCTCGGGCGGCGAAGCTCCGTCGGAAGCCGATGCAAGCGAAAACACCACCCTGTGGTGCAACAGCGAAGGCCTTAAAGCCCTGCGCAGCCTCGCCGAAATCACCCCGACCCTGCCCGGCCTCGCGCCCGCGCTGAGCCTCATCGATGAGAAAAGCCCCGTGAGCTTCTGCGCCGAGGAAAGCAGCTGCGGCTACCGCATCCGCGCCAAAGCCGCCCTCAAGGGTCTGCACTTCAGCCCCGGCACCTTCAGCGGCGCGGCGCAGGCCGACGCTGACGGCGCCCTCGCCTACGCCGCCTCCACCCCCGTGAGCATCACGAACCCGCTGCTGCTCGCCGCCTGCGGCGAGCTGCCGAGCCTCCTTGAAAAGGGCGCCGCCGCCCTCATCAGCGAGCAAGACGGCCGGCTGAGCTTCAGCCTGCGCTTCGACGCGACAAGCCCCGCCGCCCGCGACGCTGCCCGCCGGCTCTTCCTCAGCCCCGACGGCGCAGGCCTCCCCCTGAGCGAAGCGGCCGATGCCGCCCGCATCGTCCTCAAGAGCCCGGAAGCCCCCGAACTGGAGACGAGCGCAGAACCTGCCTGCGGCCTCAGCGTCCGCCTCCGCGCCGACCGCCTCGCGGCAGCCGTCGAGCGGAATGAGTCGTCTCTGCAAATCCTGCAGCCCCGGCTGATCATCGACTACCTCGCTCTGCGCGGCGCAAACGGCCTCTGCGAACTGAAGCTCAGCGAGCAAAACGGCCAAGCCGACATCAGCCTGAACGTCCGGAAAGAGAAAGCCGCCTCTGCCTCCGGCACTCCCGTGTGGGACGGCAGGCAGGGCGAACTGCCCCCGGTGAAGGCCAAGCCCGTGTTCATCAGCTGCCCGATGGAGGAGCGTGGAGAGTCAAGCTCGCCGAACAATCTCCGCTTGCAATTCGTCGTCGACCTCCCCCGGAATTGCGACGAAGCCTTCATCAGCGACGAGTATGCAGACGGCCGAGGGATAAAAATATCCGACGGCACCGGCATCAAACCCATCAAGCGTGTGTTCAGCGACACCCGGGATGAGAACTCTCGCACCGAAATCCTCGTGGAAAGCCCCTCCGTCCCCACCGGGCGGCAGCTCAAGATCGAGGGTCGGCTGCCCCTGACTCTCTGCTTCGGCGAACAAAGCTTCGAGCCTCAGAGCTGCCTGAAATCCTTCCGCCTCGACGGCGTCACTTTCCGCGTCAGCTTCAAGGATGACGAGCTCGGCGTCCGGATCAGCAAGCGCAACGCCGTGCGCGTCAAAGACATTCGCCTTCTGACCCCCGACGGGGAACAGTCCAGCAGGTGGACCATGAGCGACGAACACGGCCAAACTTACTACTTCTCGGCCACCCCGCCGCTCGACGACTACGCCCTTCGCGTCACCATGTATGCCGCCATCTGCACCCTGCCCGTGGAGTTTGACACCCGGCTGCGCCTGCCCGTCCTGATCGAGGAGCCGAGCGACACCCCGACCCCGGCGCCGACCCAAGCCCCTGCCGCCTCGGGCGAAGCTGCGCCTGCCGCCGATACTGCCGACTGAGCCCCGACGGCACCCCACCTCCCGAACCCATCAACCAAATGCACCCGACCGCTATGAAAACCCGCGCCCTTCTTTCCCTCGCTGCCCTGCTGGCCCTGCCGCCGCAGAGCATCGCCGCCCCCTCCGCTCCGGCCGCTCCCGTCACCTCAGCCACCCCCGCCGCTCCCGCCGATGCGCCGGCCGGAGACCCGGCGGCAGCGGATGCCGACACGGGCGACAAGTTTCTGCCCTTCAACGCCCTCGTGGGGCACATGCCCGCCGATGCCTCCGTCATCTGGGGCTTACAAATTGAAAATCGGCTCAGCTTCGCCTTTGCCCTGCGGGGCGACCTGAGCTTCATCACCCGCGACGTGCCGGCCTTCGTTCAACTGATGGCGGAGCGCGACTCCGCCCGAGCCGCGGGCGGCGCCCTGCCGGCATCGGATGCGCAGGCTCTGAGTCGGCAGATGCCCGAGCTCTACATGAGCGTTTCCTGCACCGATGAGGAGAGAGACAACAGCAGAGACGGCATCAGCTCCCTCGTCGCCGAGTTATCCCTCACCCCCGGTGCTCGCTTCATCTCACAGGGGGAATGGAACGGCGTGAACTTTGACCTCGTAGCCCTGTACCGCAACATCGCCCCCCCTCTCGCCGAAATCGCGAGTCGGCAGTTCGGCGAGCGTCGGCTTTCGCTGATCTACCGCGTCGGCGAACGAAGCATCGATCTTCGCTGCGGCGAAGACCTCGAAACGCTCACCCGGGCGATCCCGAGCGACAACGCCCTGTCTCCCATGCAAGCCGAGCTCTCGGAGCTGGTGCAGCGCGCATCCGCGAATCGGCAAGCGGAGTCCGAAGTCATCGCTTTGGGATTCAGCCCCGAAGGTCTCGAAGCCCTGCGCCTCTTTGTCGCCAACATGGTGAGCGCCGCTCCGGAGGGCGAGCTCCTTCCGCCCGCCCTCGTCGCCGCGCTCGGCCTTCTGGATGAGAAAAGCCCCGCAAGCCTGTACATCGAGACCGACGACCAAGGCTACCGCGTCCGCGCCAAAGCCGCCCTCAACGGCCTGCACTTCAGCCCCGGCACCCTCAGCGGGGCAGAGCAGGCCGATGCCGCCGACACCCTGGCCTACGTCGCCACAAGCCCCGTGCGCCTCACGAACCCGCTGCTGACCGCCGCAGCCGGCCAACTGCCCACCCTCCTCGAAGAGGGCGCCTCGGCCCTCATCAGCGAGCATGAGGGGCAGCTGAGCCTCAGCCTGAGCCTCGGAGCCAAGACCCCCGAGGCTCTCGCGCAGCGCCTCGCCGCTCTCTGCCGTCTGCTTGGCGTCCCGGCTCCCGCCGACCCCGGCAGCCCCCTGAGCATCACCCCGGTGCCGCAGCTAAGCCTGAGCGCTGCGCCGAGCGCCGGGCGCCTCCTGCTGAAAAGCGCGGGAGCACCCGACCTCGCGGCGGGCCAAGAGCCCGTCTGCGGCCTGCGCTGCCGCCTCAACACCGACCGCCTCGCGGCAGTCGGCGAGCAAAGCACCTCGGCACTCGAGGCCCTGCTGCCGTCGCCGATCCTCGACTTCCTCGCGAACGAATGCGACTTCGGCCTCTACGAACTCAGCCTCAGTGAGCAGAACGGCCGCGCCGACATCAGCCTCAGCTTCGGCCACGAGCAAGGCGATGACGCCGCCGCCGTTGATCCGAGCAGCGACATACCGCTCACCGAGCTGCCCCCGGCGAAGGCCAAACTCATCTCCGTCTCCGGCTCTCTCCTCAACTCGGACGGCTCCAAGTCGAGGGAAGAGCTGACGCTGAAATTTGAAATTGCGTCCCCGATGGAGGGCGGCAAAGTCATCGACAGAAGCATCTCGGAGCCGGAAATTGTCAAAAACGTCAAAACAACCGTGCTCGGCGGCACCGAAAAGTCGATACCCGTCGATTGGCTGCTCACGGGGGAGGACGAAAAGAGGGGCTCCGTTGTTCTGAATTTTTACTACGACGAGGTTCCGGCCGGCGCGATGCTGAAAACGGAGGGCTCGACCGTCGTGACGGTCGCTTTCGACAAACAAGTATGCGAGCCGGAGGACTTCACGAAATCCTTCAGCCTCAACGGCGTCAATTTCCGCGTCAGCCGAGGCAGGGATGAGCTGAACGTCACTGTCAGCGCCCGGGATGCCCTGCGCATTAAAGAGCTCACTCTGCTCTCCCCCAACGGAGAGATGTACCCCAGCAGCGGGTTCGCCACCAACGGCAAGGTCAATTATTTCTTCGCAGCGCAGCCTCCCTATGACGGCTATCGGCTCATCGTCGTCATGTACAACAAGCTGGGTCGGATGCCGGTTGCGTTTGACACTCAGGTGCTGCTGCCGGCTGCAATCGACGACGCGGAAGGCGATGCCGCCGCTCCCGCTGTCTCTTATACACATCTGACGCT
>DXFQ01000154.1 GCA_019114365.1 Candidatus Parakkermansia intestinigallinarum
TCTCGGCTCCGCCTCATTTGTGGCCACCTCCCTGCCGACCCCCTGCACACCATCGGCACAGCCTTGGCCGATACCCCGCCCCGTTTCTCATTTCCCTGCCGTTTCTTTCTCAGTTATTTTGCCGCGATACACCCTCAGCCCTCGTTGTGAGCTCGTCCCCTCAGGCTCTTCCCCCTCAGATGAGCACGCGCTGCGCCCACCGCAGCACCTCCGCCGGCATCGGCCTCTCCAGACGCCAGCGAATGCTCATCGGCCGGCTGCCTTCGTGACTCACGTAGTGCAACGGTCCCAAAAAGACGTAAGGCTCGGTCAGCCCCTGCGCATTGCGGCGGCAGCGCCGCAGAAACAGCATCGGGCGAATCCCCCTCTCCTCGTGGTGAATGAAATTCTGCCCTGTCGGGCTCTTATCCGCCGTCTTTGACTGACTCTGCCAGTGAAAGAGCGTCTCGCTGATGGCGTAGTCCTCGTACATCGTCGTCGGCGAGAACAAACGCTCATCCTTCTCAATATCCGCCAAGAAAAGATAAATGTTGCGCTCCTTCAGGAAGTACACCCCCTCCTGAAAGAGCGTCCGACTCTCGAAACGCGACACCCCGAGCGCCAGCATCACCTGCTCGCGCGTGTAGGCCGCATGCAGGCGAAGCGCCCCCATCCCCTCAACGAACTCTCCCGCCGGATGCGCCCCGTGGCGCAGGCGCCAGCTCGCCAACTCCTGAAGATCGCGCTTCAGCCCCGGCGAGTCACAGCAGGCAGCATGCAGCTTTTCCAGACCGTATTGTGCCGCCATATCCTGACTCCAGAGCACCGAATAAAACAAACTTGCCGGCGACGTCCCGTCGCTGCCTGCGGGCAGCTCGGCGGTCTGCAGCCCCTGAGCCGCCGCGCGCAGCAGCTCAGCGTCCGTCTGAAGCAGCAGACGGCGCATCCCCTTCGCCAGCGGCGTTTCATAAAGCACGGCCACATCCTTCTCCTCCTCCGCGGCCTCGAGCAGCTCCTCCTCCGGCCGGCCCTGAAGGATGCAGGGGAGCCCACGCGCATAAATATCATCCGGGCTGTCGCAGCCCAGCAACTCCATCATATCCCCCAGCGGCAAAACGGCTCCGCCACGTCTCTGCCTCTCCTTATGAAGCTCCGCACAAATACCGCTTCGCGAACTCAGGCGCTTCAGATGCGCGCGGACATTCGCCAAAACACTCTCCATCGCCGTCTCCTCCAGCGACACCATGCAGCCCGTCGGCAAGTCCGTAAAGCCTGATTTGAGCTGCCCCTCCATACGCTTGAGACCGCAGGGGCGGCAGCAAAGCGCCTCGAAGCGGCGCGCATAGTTGAACGAACCGTGCTGCGCTGCGATGAAATCAAAAACCGTCAGATGCGCCTTATCGCGGTCGACTCGCAGCCCGCGCCCCAGCTGCTGAAGAAACACCGTCAGACTCTCCGTCGGTCGCAAAAACAGCAGCGTATCCACGAAGGGCAGGTCAACACCCTCGTTGAAGAGATCAACCGTAAAAATCACATTCACCTCACAGCTCTCCAGCATGCGGCGCGCCTGCCGCCGCAGCTCACCATCGCTTTTGCCCGTCAGAGCAAGAGCCGGCAGCCCGCGGCGATTGCAGAAATCCGCCATAAACTCCGCATGGCGCACCGTCACGCAGAACCCGAGAGCCCGCATGCCGCGCAAATTCTCCACGCGGCGATCCAGCTGAGCCAGCACCCAGCCGGCGCGCTGTTCATTGTGCTCCAGCAAAGCCCCCAGCTCCTTCGTGTCATATCTGCCCGCGCGCCAAGCCAGCCGCGAGAAATCCAGCTCGGGCTCATCCGCAAGACCGAAGTAGATGAATGGGCTCAAGAGCCCCGCGCCAATGGCATCCGCCAAGCGCAACTCATGCGTGAAACGCCCGCCGAAAAGCGGCAAAATATTCACGCCGTCCATGCGCTCGGGCGTTGCCGTCAACCCCAACAAGCAGAGCGGCTCAAGCCACTCGAGCGACTTGAGATAACTCGATGCCGCGCTGTGGTGAGCCTCATCAATCACCACGTAATCGAAGGCCCGAGGACTCATCCCCTCCAGACGGACATTCAGACTATCCACCGTGCAGAACCAGCTCCGGCTTTCATCTCCGGGCTTCGGTGGGTGCGTGCCGTCCACCGGAACACCGAAATCACCGTCGCGCAGCACCTGCCGAAAACTCACCAGCGCCTGGCGGAGAATCTCCACCCGGTGCGCCAGAAAAAGCAGGCGGGCCCCGCGGTGTTCGCGGCGGAAGCGCGCGAAATCAAACGCCGCCACCATCGTCTTGCCCGTCCCCGTTGCCGCCACAATCAAGTGACGATTGATACCGGCCCGTCGCTCACGCGCAATCGCCTCCAGAGCCTCCAGCTGATGCGTGCGCGGCTGCAAATCGTAAAAAACCGAAACCGGAGCATTGTCCGCCGCCGCCCCGGCCGCCCCGGCCTCGTGCGGGTGCTTCTCCCTCTCCAGCGCAGTGCGCAACTGCGACAGCTGCGATACATCGAACGAGCGAAAATGGCGCCTATCCTCCCAGTGCGATTCGAAAGACGCCGTCACCGCCTCCCACAGATGCCGCAGCTCCCGCTGGCTGATCTTCACATTCCATTCCAAGCCCTGATCAAGCGCGTACTTCGACACATTCGACGAGCCCACATAGGCCGAACCGAATCCCGTTGCACGGTGAAAAATATAACTCTTCGCGTGCATGCGCGTCGCACTCGTATCATAGCAGATCCGTACCTCGGTATTCGGCAGCTCGCAGAGCCGTTCGATTGCTTTTGAGTCCGTCGCGCCGATGTACGTCGTCGTCGCCACCCGCAGGCGAGGCCCGCCGTCCGGCGCCGGCGTCGCCGTAAAATTCTCCAGCGTCGGCATCAGCGCCGACAGACCCGAAAGGCGGATAAACGACACCAGCCAATCCGCGCGGTCGCAGCTCCTCAGCTCGCGTGTCAGCTCGGCGAGCAGAGAAGGCGAACCCTCAGCCCCCGTCAGAAGAGCCGAGCCCCCCAGCGGTGTTGTCGGCAGCAGAGCTTTGAGACTCTCAAAACTCTCCTCCTTAGCGAGCCTCAGGCCGCGTCGGCGAATCGCCATCAGACGCTTCGCCTTCGGCTCGCCCTTCCCCTGAGCGCCGTCCTTGCTCTCGATCGGCGCCGGTAAAAGCAGCCCGTGCAGCATCGAGCGAAACGACTCATCGCAGAGCACCGCACGCAGCTGCGGCAGCCAACGATCCGGCGGCACATCCCCGCAGCGAGCGCGAAGAAAGTTGAGAATCTCCACACTGAGGTGAGATGAGAGCGCGAGCAGCAGACCCTCCCCCTCCGGCGCGCTATCATAAACTGCCCGCCACCGGCTTGTATCCAACCGTTCCAGCGCTGCCTTCCGAGCCTCCGTCAGCAGCAAATCGTAAAACCCCTCGTGTAGAAAGGATGCGTCGTCCATCACGCTCTCCAGGATACCAGGATGCGGCCGAAAGTCAACGCTCAGAGAGGCAAAAGACGAGCTGACCGTCCGCCGCCTGAAAGTTGCGTTGCCGCAGCTCAGGCTTTTTCCTTGCCAAAAAGTGCGTTCGGGGCTATACTCTCGGCGTTAACATCCCCCACTCTCACAACATGAAGATTCTCATTACCGGCGGCGCCGGTTTCATCGGTTCGCATATCGCAGAGCATTATCAGGGTATCGCAGAGGAGATCCGCGTGCTCGATAACCTTCGTACCGGCTACAAGAAAAACCTCGACGGTCTCAACGTGACCTTCATGGAGGGGTCTATTACGGATCGCGAGCTTGTCGCTAAGGCGGTTGAGGGTATTGATTACATTTTCCATATGGCGGCTCTGGTCTCGGTGCCCGAGTCGATGACGAAGATTCGCGAGTGCATTGATCTCAATGTCAACGGTCTGCTGACGGTGCTCGAGGAGGCTTCCAAGGCGGGTGTCAAGAAGGTTGTGCTGGCTTCGTCCGCGGCTATTTACGGCGATAATCCCGTGGTGCCGAAGGTCGAGACGATGTACCCCGAGCCGAAGAGCCCCTACGGTATTACGAAGCTTGACGGTGAGTATTACATGGAGATGTTCCGCACGACGGGGCAGGTTAACACGGGCTGCTGCCGCTTCTTCAATGTGTTTGGCCCGCGTCAGGATCCCAAGGGTGCCTATGCCGCCGCCGTGCCGATTTTCATGGAGAAGGCGATCAAGGGCGAGGATATTACGGTCTTCGGCGACGGTGAGCAGACGCGCGATTTCATCTACGTTAAGGATATTGTCGGCGCTCTGACTTACGTCGCTGAGCATCCCGAGGTGACCGGGGTGAACAATGTGGGCTACGGTGGTCAGATGACGATCAACAAGCTCGCGGAGATTATCATTGAGGCGGCGGGTTCGTCGTCGAAGATTGTGCACCTGCCGGAGCGTCCCGGCGATGTCAAGCATTCCCGCGCCTGCGCCGATAAGCTCATGGCTGCCGGCTGGAAGCCGCAGTTCTCGCTCGAGGAGGGGCTCAAGACGACGCTTGAGTATTTCAAGAGTGTGACGAAGTAAGTGCGCTATGCGGCGCGTTCTCTTGCCGCTGATGAGGCGGTGAGGGGAGTTTTTTCGGTGCGGGAGCGCCCCTCCCGCACCTTTTCTTTTCACGGCTTTTGTTTTTTTATATCTCTTTTCGGGTGTTCGGCGATGTGTTGTTGCGATTCGGATGATGGTGCGCCGCGTCTGAGGACGGCTGATTTGGCGCGTCTGGCTTCGCAGCGTTTGCGCGAGCTGCGCGAGGAGGGGCGTGAGCTTCATCCCGTTGTCGGGAAGGGGCGCCGTCTCGCCGACCACTTCTGGGGGAGCGCTTGGATGCGTCGGCTGGCCGATGGCGAGGAGGGAGGGCTTTGTTTGGCGCCCGGGCGCTGTTTGCTGCGCCACGGTTGCGTGCTCGATTTGCGTATTGCCGAGGGGCTCATGGAGGCTCTGGTGAGTGCGGATGTGCTTTATGAGGTGGAGTTGCGCTTGGCGCCTCTCGATGGCGAGCGTTTGGAGGCGCTGCGCGCGGCGTGTTGCGGGCACATCGCGTCTTGCGTTTCTCTGCTGGAGGGCAAGCTCGATGCTCCGCTGCTGGAGCGGCTTTGCGACCCGGAGACCGGGCTGTTGCCCGGCCCGGAGGATTGGCGCATGCGCTGCAGCTGCCCCGACTGGGTGGAGCCCTGTCCGCATGCGGCGGCGGCGATTTATGCTGCCGGTGTTTTGATTGACGAGGATCCGTCGCTGCTTTTCACGCTGCGTTCGCTGCGGCCTGAGCAGCTGATGAGTGCGCCGGAGGAGGCTTTGGCCGCTGCGTCTCCGGATGGTCTTGCGGCGCCGTCGGAGCTCGACGCGCTGGCGTCGGCGTTCGGCATCAAGATTGAGTTGTAGGCTCATCCGGCAAAACGCCACCGCCGCTTTCGCGGCGGTGGCGGACGGAAAAATGGCAGTGCGACTCAGCCGGAGGGCAGCCGATGCGGCCGAGGCAGCCGGGCGCAACTGACGCAACCGAGCACTGACGCAGCCGGGCGCTAACGCCGCCGAGCACTGACGCAGCCGGGCACTGACGCAGCCGGGCGCTGACGCAGCCGGGCGCTAACACCGCCGAGCACTGACGCCGCTCGGCATGCGGATGCGGCCGGGCTCTGCGCCGTCAGCTCAGCAGCGCACAGCTGCCTTTGACGAGCCAGTAGCCGCCGAAGACGAGCCGGACGAAGAGGATGAGGGCAAGCAGGAAGGGCTTGGGCCCGGCCTTCATGAACTTGTCGAAGCCGGTTTCAACGCCGAGGGCCGTCATGGCCATGGTGAGTAGGAAGGTGTCGATCTGCTCGATGACTTTCAGGCCTTCGGCGGGGATGAGATTGAAGGAGTTGAGGCCGATGACGGCGAGGAAGAGGAAGGCAAAGAGCGGTACGCTGATTTTGCCGCGCTTGCCGTCGGAGCTGCGCTCGCGGCGACTCAAAATGATGCTCAGGACGATGAGCACCGGCGCCGGCAGGATGACGCGCACCATTTTGACGATGACGGCGGGGCGCTGGATGTCGGGCTGCGAGGGTTCGGCGAAGTCGGGCAGGGTGCAGAGGTCTCCGCGCAGGGCGTCACAGGCCTTGTTCATTTGCTCGCGCGGGAGGCGCATGCTTTCTTCGAGTTCGGGGTGCCGGGCGAGGTGGAGGTCGACGGCGGCGTTGAGTTCGCGGCGGGCGCCGGTCATGCGCTGGCAGGCGGTGCTGACGGAGTCGTCGGTTCCGTTCATGGCTTCGCCCGCGCCGACGACGTGGGCGACTTCGTGCAGGGTGGCGCCGGTGTAGATGCCGACTTCGCGCGCGTTCATGTCGTAGAGCTCGGCGCGGTAGGCGGCGGGGTAGAGGAACATGGCGAGTGTTCCGAAGAGGACGACGGTAGAGACGGCGACGGCGCTCTTGTAGGCTTCGCCCTTGACGACGGGCTCGGCGCCGAGCACGGCGGCGGCACCGCAAATGGAACTGCCGACGGAGGTGAGCAGGGCGGTTTGTCCGTCCATGCGCAGCAGTCGGCCGACGCCCCAGCCGATGAGCAGGGTGAGCACGACGATGGCAACGTCGACCGCAACGGCGGCCCAACCGACGTCGATGACGTCGCCGAGGGTGATGCGGAAGCCGTAGAGGACGATGCCGGTGCGCAGGATTTGTTTGGAGCAGAAGCTGATGCCGGGGTTCCATTCGGCGGGTACTTGTCGCCGCAGGGTGTTGGCGAAGAGCATGCCGACGATGATGCCGACGATGAGCGGGCTGAAGCGAAGTTGCTTGATCCAGCTGAAGTCTGCGAGGTAGCAGGCCGTGCAGGAGAAGAGCACGATGAGGAGGATGCCGGAGGAGAATGATGCCTTGTTACCGGTTGTCATGGCGCGACATGATAGAGGATGAGGCGGGTCCGGCAAGGCTGAATTGCGGGTTGGGGGCGTTTTTTTCGTCGGGGCTTCGCTTTGGGCCGATGGTTACGGCTGCGGCGGCAGCGGAAGTTTTTTGCTGTGCAGCTCATTGACGGGCAAGAAGATGTGTCCCTTGTGAAAAACTTGACTTGCCAATCGTGAAAAAGGCGATATAATGTTCCCTCAAACCATACGCGAGTTTCATGAGCAACGATCTGGCTGATAATGCCCTGACATATCACGAGCAACCCCGACCCGGTAAGTTGGAGGTGCTCCCCTGCAAGTCCTGTTTTACGATTGATGACCTGACTCTGGCCTATTCTCCGGGCGTGGCGGAGCCCTGTCTTGAGATTGCGCGCGATGCGATGCTGGCGTCGAAGTACACGGGCAAGAGTAATTTGGTCGGCGTGATCAGCAACGGTACGGCCGTGCTCGGCCTCGGCAATATCGGGGCTCAGGCCGCCAAGCCGGTGATGGAGGGCAAGGGGTTGCTCTTCAAGGTTTATGCTGATGTTGATGTCTTTGATATCGAGCTCGATATCAAGAAGCCCGAGACGCTGATCGAGGTGATCAAGACGATGGAGCCGACCTTCGGTGCGATCAATCTTGAGGATATCAAGGCTCCGGAGTGCTTCATCGTGGAGCAGCGCTTGCGCGAAGAAATGAATATTCCCGTTTTTCACGACGACCAGCACGGTACGGCGGTGATTTCCGGTGCGGCTCTGCTGAATGCGGCTCACCTGACGGGGCGCCTGTTGCAGGATATGAAGTGCGTGGTGTGCGGCGCCGGTGCGGCGGGTATTGCCTGCGCGAAGTTTTACATGGCTCTCGGCGTGCGCCGCGAGAATATCTTTATGTTTGACTCCAAGGGCCTGATTCATACCGGGCGTTTGGATTTGCACCCGACGAAGGCGATTTTCGCTCAGAGTGAGGATTGCACGCTCGAGGTGGCGTTGCAGGGGGCGGATATCTTCCTCGGGCTTTCGAAGAAGGGCTTGCTGAAGCCCGAGATGGTGAAGAGTATGGCTCCCCATCCGATTATTTTCGCCTGCGCGAATCCCGATCCCGAGATTACGTACGAGGATGCCAAGGCCGCACGCCCCGACTGCATTATGGGCTCCGGCCGCAGCGACTGGCCGAATCAGGTGAATAACGTGAGTTGCTTCCCGTACATTTTCCGCGCGGCTCTCGATATGCAGGCGACCTGCATCAACGAGGCGATGAAGATTGCTGCGGCTCGCGCTCTGGCGGATCTGGCTCGCGAGGAGGTGCCCGCCGAGGTGGTGGCGGCCAACGCCGGTCAACCGCTTACCTTCGGCAGTGACTACGTGATTCCCAAGCCCTTTGATCCGCGCATGATCGAGTACCTCTGCCCCGCGATTGCGGAGGCGGCGGTGATTTCCGGCGTGGCGCGCCGCCCGATGCCCGACAAGGAGGCCTATAAGGCGGAGCTGAAGTCTCGCATCGCGCGCGTGCGCGAGCGCACCAAGACCTTGGTGGAGAGCTATAAGGCCTGATAGCGCGAGCGCCGACAGAGAATGCGGGCCTTCCGGCGATGTTAGTCGCGCCGAGAGGATGATGATGCCGAGAGGTTTATCATGCCGAGCCACAGTCCCGAACCGGGGCTGTGGCTCGCTCTTTGGCTTCGGGGCAGGGGATATGACAAAACCCGCCGCCGACGCGGAGTCGGCGGCGGGTTGCGCATCCGTTGTTCGGTGCCTGTCGATTGCTTTTTCGGGTGTCTGCCGTGCCGAGAGCGGGAGGGAGCCTCACATGCTCAGGGCAATGTACTGAGACGCCTCAATGGCCTGTGCGATGGCGAGAGCCTGCTCCTCGCTGACGGGGAGGTTGGTTTTGATGACGGCGAGGGCGTCGCCGGAAGCGGGATCTCGGGGCGCGATGATGTTGTCGATGTTGATGCCGGCCTGCGAGAGCGCCTGACCGATCACGGCGATGACGCCGGGGCGATCTTTGTAGCGCAGCACCAAGGTGTTGCCGGAGAGGGCGGCATAGAGGTGGTCGAAGACGCCGAGGCGCGAGATGACCGGCTGGCCGTCCACGAGCATGCCGCGAACGCTCGACTTGTGCTGCTCGCCGTCTGCCTCCATGAAGAGATCGAGCGTGAGGGCATCATCGTAGAGCTTGTCGTCGAGGGGCTCGCGGGCGACAAAGACGATGCCGTGTTCGCGCAGCGAGGCCTCGGCCGCAGCGGGCATCAGCCCGTGCTCCGCCCCGGGAACGGCTCCCTCGAGAATCCACGGCGTGAACCACTTGCGGTAGGCTCGCAGGTTGTTGTAGAAGGTGCACTCAATGCGGCGAATGGGCTTGCTGCCGCCGGCTCGGTAGGCGAGCTTGCCCAGCATGGCGGCGAGCTGCAGGTGGGCCGGATTGAGGTCGGAGGGCTTTTCGGCGTTGACGACGCACGAGGTATCGCCCTTGCTGAAGTAGGCGTCCATCTGCGAGGCGGCGCGCATGGCGGCCATCTTGTTGGCTTCCTTGGTGTTGGCGCCGAGGTGCGGCAGCATGAGATCGGCGATATCGGCGCTGGGCTGCTGGGCTGCGGCATCCTTCGGGTGCACGTCGGTGCAGTAGATGATGTTTTTGCCGGCTTTTTTGGCGGCGCGCAGGGCGTCTTCGTCAATGACGCCGTAGCGGGCGCAGTTGATGAGCATGGCGCCGTCCTTCATCTTGCCGATGAGCTCGGCGTTGATCATGCCGCGCGTGGAGGGGCCGCCGGGTACGTGGATCGAGATGATGTCGGCCGTCGAGAAGATTTCATCGAGCTCGGCGGGTGTGGCCCCGATGTTGATGGCTCGCTGGCGCGACAGGAAGTGATCGTAGCCCAGCACCGTGCACTCGAAGCCTTGGAGGCGCTTCACCAGCATGCGGCCGATGTTGCCCAGACCGAGAATGCCGACCGTCTTGCGGGTAAGCTCGTGGCCCATGTACTTTTTCTTGTTCCACTCGCCGGCGCGCGTGGTGACATCGCCGGGGACGATGTAGCGGTAGGCGGCCAGAATCATGGCGATGACTTCTTCGGCGACGGCGTTGGAGTTGGCACCCGGGGTATTCATCACGTCGATGTTTTTGCTGCGGGCGTAGACGTAGTCGATGTTGTCGTAGCCGGCGCCGGCGCGGATGACGCATTTGAGCCGGGGCAGCGCGTCGATGATGCCTTTGGTGACTTTTTCGGAGCGGACGATGAGGCCGTCGGCGTCCGGGTTGGCCGCTACGAGGGCTTCAATCGGGTCGTTGTCGTTTTGTACGACGTCGTAACCGGCGGCGGCGAGGGTGCCGGCAGCGGCTTTGTCGAGCTTGGTCGGAATGAGGATTTTCATGGTGAAAAAACGAATGGTGGGGGGTGAAAGACGAAGGACTCAGCGTTCAATTTCGTGCACGAAGAGGCCGGAGCGCAGCTTCGGTTCAAACCACGTCGACTTGGGCGGCATGATGGCTCCGCTGTCAGCCACGCGGAAGAGGTCGGCCATGGTGACCGGGCAGAGGGAGAAGGCGACGCCCTTGCCGCAGCGTGCCTCAAGCTCGCCGAGTCCTCGGATGCCGCCGACGAAGTCGATGCGCGGGCTGGTGCGCGGGTCGTCAATGCCCAAGATGGGAGCGAGCAGGTTGCGCTGCAGAATCGCGCAGTCGAGACTCTCAATGGGGTGCCCTTCGTCGTAGCTGCCGGCTTTAGCTCTCAACACGTACCACTTGCCGCCGAGGCACATGCCGAACTCGTGCTTGGTGTGCGGCGCGTGCGGTGCGCCGGGTGCGGCGGGCTCCACGGTGAAGGTCTCGCCGACCTTCGCGAGGAAGGCTTCGGGGCTGAGGCCGTTGAGATCGGCGACGATGCGATTGTAGTCCATGATGAAGAGGTCTTCATCACAGAAGGTGACGGCCATGAGATAGTTGAACTCTTCCGCTCCGCTGTAGTCGGGGTGTTGGCGGCGGCGCAGATCCGAGACGGCGGCACTCGAGGCCGTGCGGTGGTGGCCGTCGGCGATGTAGAGGTGGGGCACTTCTTCAAAGCCTCGGCGGATCGACTCGATGACGGCGGGATCATCGACGGGCCAGAGCAGGTGCGTGACGCCGTCGCTGCTTGTGAAGTCGTATTCGGGTTTGTGAAACTTGATCCACTCGCGGATCTCGGCGGCGATGCCCTCGTGCTTGCGGTAGGCGAGGAAGACGGGCTCCGTCTGCGCGGAGCAGGCGTCGAAGTGGCGGATGCGGTCCAGCTCCTTCTCCTTGCGGGTGAGCTCGTGCTTCAGGATGGTGTTGTCTCGGTATTCATCGACGGAGGCGCAGCCGACGATGCCGGTTTGCACGCGTCCCCACATGATTTGGCGATAGATGTAGTAGCAGGGCGTCGCGTCGCGCACCAGAAAGCCGCGGCGGATGAAGTCGGCGAGATTCTCGCGGCTCTTCTCATAGGTGACGTCGTCGTGAATGGCCTCGTCGCTCGTGTCGATGTCCGCGCGGCAGATGTGCAGGAAGGAGGAGGGATTGCCGGCCGCCATGGCGCAGGCTTCATCGTGGTTCATGACGTCGTAGGGAAGGCAGGAGACTTGTTCGACGCAGTGTTTCGGGGGACGCAGGGCGGCAAAGGGGCGGATGGTGGCCATGGTAGTATAAGGTTTTGCTTGCCCCTATCCTAGCAGAAAGATGTCTGATGTCAAGATTTCTCCGGCGCAGCTTCTTCTCCGAGCCGAGCGTGTCGTCCGGGCGGGGCAGGAGAGAGTCCGGGCGGGGCTGGAGCGGGCGTGGCATGGCAGGAGTGCGGCTCTTGCCCGAGGAGGGGGCGGTTCAGCTGTCGTCGCAGGCGACGGCGCCGCTGTAGCCCGGTGCCGGGGTGAAGAGTCTCAGGCAGCGAGGCGGCTCGCCCTGCAACAGGCGGATGCGCCCCTGCTCGCAGGTGAAGGGGTAGCGGCGTGCCTGCCAGAGGCTCAGGCCGTCGCGCTTGATGAGAGCCTCCATGGTGCACCAGCAGTCGAAAAACAAATCAGCGGGGCAGCCTCGGGCGCGGAAGGCTTCGAGTTGCGCTTCGCCCATGAAGCGCTTCGCCAATTTGTCAAAGGGCCGTGCGCGGTGTTTCTCGATATCAACGCCGATGGGGCTGTGGGCAAAAGCCAGACACAGCAATTCGCCGCTGTGGCTGATGTTGAAGTGCAGGGGAATGTCTTCGCCGGGAGCTGCGTCGAGCTCGGGCTTGCCGTGTTCATTGCGGCGCAGCCTCAGCTGCGCGGGGGGCTGCCCCAGACGCCGCCCTAACTCTCGGCGCAGCAGGCTGCGCACCAAGAGGTAGGGCTCGCCTCGGCGCTCGGCTTCGCGGCGTTCGTCAGCACTGAGCAGAGCCGGATCCGCGAGGCGGCTCGGCAGTTCGCTGAGTCTGACAACGAGGTAATCCACGGCGGAAAGCGGGGAGCGAAGGGAGGCGGGGCTTGGCGGATGGGCGACGGGACTCGACGGCGAGTTTGGCGGCGGGCTTGACGGCGGCTTCAGAGCCGCCGCATGGCCACTTCGTTGGTGTCGGTGTTGTAGACGGCGAATCCGGCCGGGCATCGGTTGCCGCAGATTTCACCGGGGTTGGCGACGAGTGTTCGACGAATCATCAGTTGCTCCTGCACGTGTGTGTGCCCGAAGAAGACGGCATCGTAGAGCTGCTTTTCGACGGCGTGCGCGGCGTCCTCCATGTGGTGGGTGATGAAGATGCGCCGCCCGCCGAGGCTCAGATCGCCTTCGGTGCCGTGGTGGTGCAGGTCGCGCATGCCCGAGGCGAGGCTGAGGTGCGACTTGCGGTCGTCCTCATTGTTGCCGAAGACGAGGTCAATGGGGTGCGGCCATATGTCGCGCAGCAGGCGCAGGGTATTCAGTCCGCTCAGATCACCCATGCAGAGCAGGTGTCGGCAACCGCACTTATCTGCTTCGCGGAGGGCTTCGATCAGGTGCATCTCATGGTCGTGGATGTCGGAAATAAGGGCGATGAGCATGGTGAAATAGTGGTTGATGATTGCAAAATTCGACGATGTGTAGTTTATCGGCAAAGCCGACAAGACTGTATCATACTAGCAGGGCAAATGGGCGCCGTCAAGTCATTTCGACTTCCTGTTATGCTGATTTTTCGACGGGACGATTGAATCGGCGGGGAAGGGAGGCGGCAACGGCGGAGGATGAGAAGGCTGCCCGCTCGTCGGGCTTCGCGGCTATAGCCGAGGCGATGCGCGGCCGAGTCTCCGACCGCACATCGCCTCTTCACAGGCTCCGCCGGGCGAGCTCGCGGCAGCCCCCTATGCGCCTTGAGTTACAGCGGGTTCTGTCGGTCGAGACAGCGCTGCGGCGAGCGACGGTCTTCGAGGCGGCGCGTCGCGCTCGGCTTATTTGACGGTGAAGACGGGGCTGAGGGGGATGGGGTCATCGAGAGCTTCTCCGCAATGGCCGACGGAGAGGGCGGGCTCCCCGTCAGCGCCGCTCGCGCCGGCTGCGGCGCGGTTGTTGTCGCTGCGGCGACTCAGGTACCAGAGGCGACTGCCCTGCGGCAGTTTTCCCGCTTGCTTCGGGCTGAGGATCAGTTGCCCGTCCGGGCCGATGAAGCCCGCGTAGTGGGGGCGTATGTCGGCGATTTCCGAGAAGTTATCAGCAATTTCCCGGCTATAATGGCGGCCTTGACGCAGGCGGAACCAAGCGGCAAAGATTTCGTTGAGGCGCGTATGGCGGGGGCTTTCGCGCAGCCACATGCCGTCTTCTAAGTTGAGGCGGCATTCACGGCAAAGCTTTTCGAAGGAGCGGAAGTCGGCGCGCATCGAGGGCGAGAAGCTCAGGCCGCTGACTTCTCGGCTGCTGTGTCCGAGCGTGATGCGGCGCAGCAGGTCGTAGAGGTAGGCGCGGGCGAGCGGGGGACAGTGCGGGGCCTCTCCGTTGATGACGCTTTCGAGCATGTGCGGCAGGTTGCCGCCGTAAAAGAGGGGGCGTTCGAGGCCGGCGGCTTCGAGCAGCGGGGTGGCATCGATGACGGTTTCCGTCACGGATTCCGCGTAGGGCCACACAAAGGTGTTCTCGCCGTCGACTTTGTAGTTCGGGTCGAAAACGGAGCGGGTGATGCGCACGTCGACGTAGCTGCGGACATCGCGGATGGCGACGGCTTTTTCCTCGCAGAGGGCGGTGGCGCCTTCTGCGTTGCGGTAGCGGTAGAAGACGCGGTTGAGCGGCACGGATACGAAGATTTGCTCGGCCAGCCCGGTCTGTTCATGTGTGGCCGGAACGGCGGCGGGGAAGGAGCTGCCGCCTCTGCGCAGGGCTTTGTCCAGGATGTCGTGCGGGACGCCGACGCCGCTGTTGCGCACGTGTTCGAGCAGGTCCTCTTCATGCGGCAAATCCCGCACGCCGTTCACGAGGGCGAGCGCGGGGCCGTATGCCTGAGGAGCGTAGCCCTTGAGGATGCTCGTGTAGCTCCGGTAGTTGTCGGCTTGCGACAGGTCGCGGATGAGGCGTTGCAGGCCGGCGATGTCTTGCTCGAGGGCGTCGAGCTGCTTTTCTCGGGGGCTCAGGTGCTCGATGATGTCCGGGCTGAAGCCGTAGTCGGGCGGGGCTTGTCGGAAGGCGTCGCGCCGCTGCTCGATGAGCCGGCGATGGGCGGCGATGGCGGCGGTGTCGGCCTGCGTATCGCCCGTCATGGCGGGAAGGGGCGGGAGCGGGGCGCGTAGTTGGTCGCCCAGTCGGGTGATGCGGTGGTATTGCTCTTGCCGAAGGCTGGTCTCTAGCTCGTGCCAGCGGCGGCTCAGGTCGCTGTGGGGTACGGCGAGTTTGCTGAGTTCGGATGCGTAGCGGCGGTGGTAGGCTTCGCCGAGAGCGGCGAGCTCGGCCGGGTTGTTTTGCCAGGCGACGAGTCTGTCGCGGAGGCGGGCGTATTCGGCGCGTTGCTGCTGCTGCCATTTTTCGGCGAGGTCGATGCGCTGGCGCAGTTGCTGGCTGCAGAGCCGCAGGGTGAAGGAGTCGGCTTCGGCAAGCTGTTGTTCGACGCGGGTCCAATCGTCGTTGAGAAGAGCAACGCGCAGGTTTTCGTCAAGGGCGAGGGCCTGTTCGTTGCAGACTTTGACGCCTAGGACGATGACGAGAGCTAGGCTCAGCCCCGCGGCGGCCAGCACCCCGCGGCGGATGAGGGAACTCCGGCGCTTGTTGAGCAGATGGTCGAGCTCGCGCAGAAAGCCCGAGGCTTGCTGCGGCGGAACGGCGCGGCTGACGAGGTCTCGGTATTCCCTCAGTTGCCGCGAGGGCAGGTCGACCCATTCGCGGCGCCGCGTGGTGTAGTCGTTGCACAGCTCGATGAGGCGGCTGACTTTCTCTCGGTGCAGGCGCTCCCGTCGCTCGCGGCTGCTTTCGAGGATGCAGAGGCGCTCGCCTCGGTGCAGGCGCTCGAGTTCTTCGGCGGCAAAGTGGTCCGTCGGGTCTTGAGCAATCATGGACGCGAGCAGCTCTTCGAGGCGCTCGTTGTTGCCTTCCAGCGCGTAGCGCCTCAGCTGCCTAAGGTGGCGTTCACGCAGCTGTTCTGGGGAGGGGGCTCCGGCCATTATGCTTCATGGGCAGGGCATTCTTCCGCCCGGGGCGAAGGTGACTGGGCAGGGCGGCCGAGTGTGGGATCAACAGGTGCCCCGACTGCCGGAGCCGTATCCGGAGGGGTGCTCACGGGCTGCGGAGTGCCGACGTAGGTTGCGGGACGCGCCGCTTGCTGCCGCGGGGCGCTGCCGTTTGCGCCGAGTTGGTTCGCGGGTTGCGGCTCGAGTTGTCTCGCGGGTTGGCTCGAGGGTTGAACCCCGGGTTGAGGCGCGGGTTGGCTCGAGGGTTGAGCGGGGGCCGCATTGTCCGCTCCTTCCGGCCTCTCGGCGGACGGAAGGGGAAGAGGCCGGAGCTTGTTCGGGCGAGGGGAGGGGTAGGTGTTTCGTCTGCCGCTGTCGGCCGGGCGGCCGTCGACGGCGGGCTCCGGGCGGAAGCGCGGAACGGAGGGCGAAGTCTGAAGCCCTTCGTCGTCTGCGGACGCGCAGCGGCTCAGCAGAATGCCCATGTAGGCACTGTTGGATCTCAACCAGATGCGCAGCAGCGGATATTTGTCCAGCAGAGCCCTCCAGCTCCGGAGGTCGTCGAGCAGGGCGCGGTGCCACCTGTGGTCGGGAATGCGGCCGTAGGTCGCCTCGTTCATGTAGAGCGAGCACAGGGACTGGGCATCGAGCCGCTCGGCTTCTTCGGCTTGGCGGTTGTAGCTTTCGATGAAGTCCATCATGATCGACAGATCATCGGCGAAGCCCGTCGTGATGGCGGAGGCGCGGTTGAGAGCTCGCAGGCAGTTGATGAGCTGTTGCAGCTCTGCGTCGTCGGTCGCTTCGAGCTCGAGAGCTCCCTTTTCAAGCTTGTCGAGCACGAGCTGCGTGTTGTTGTGGCTGTAGGGCTCTCGGCTGAGGTCGCGCAGTCTGGCAACGATATCCTGCTGCGTGAGTTTGGCTCCGACGACGGTTCCGCTGTCGAGCGCATTTTCCGGCAGCGAGCTCTTGGGGCGTCGGTGGCTGCTCCGGCTTCCGTTGCCGCGTTGGGAGGGCGAGGCAGAGGCGCTGGCCGCCGCCGCCGTGCGCGCGTAGTGATGCTCGACGAGGATGGAGAGCCCGGAGGCGAGGACGGCAATGCCGAGCAGCAGTCCGCAGAGACGCAGCCAGTTGAGTCGCTTGGGCGGAAAGTCGTAGGTTTCGCTGTCGTCCGATTCGCAGTAGCGGTAGGGCCAGCCCGCCATGCTCGTGGTTGAGGGGGGGACGTTGATGCTCGAGAGGGGTGAGTCGGAGTCCTGCGCCGGACGCCGACCGGGCCCCTCGGCGGTGGGATCCGGTACCGGCAGGATGAGATCGGGCAGGATGCGCAGAATGGGGCGCTGCGAGCGGTAGGCGCGCTCTTGCAGCGAGCTGCCCTCGTTGGCGAAGATGCGCTGGGTGGTCGAGAAGCTGTCTGTCTCGTTGCCGTGGGTGGTGAAGGTGCGCCCCCAGCCTCGGGACGAGGAGAGCCAGTCGCTTTCGTTGATCAGCAGGAGCAGTTGTTCTGAGAGGATACCCTCGGGCACCAGACAGAGGCATTCGCCTTCGTAGGGCGGGGTGAAGAAGGCACGTGCATTGCTTTTGTGCCCGGTGAGGGCCTTCCACGTCGCCTGCACGGTCGCATCGGGCAGCAGGGCGGCGGAGAGTTTGGGGTCTCCGCTCAGCTCGCGGGGCTCACCCTCCCACGTTTTCATCCAGAAGCCGCTTTGCTCCAGCGCATGGATGATGCCGGCGGGCGTGGGGCGTTTGGAATTGTGCCGCATCGCGGCGACCTCATCGGCGGTGAGCACCAGATGGTGTGCAATGTAACAACTGCGGCCGCTGTAGTCGCTGCCCGCCGATTGCGCCACCGTGAGGACGTGGCAGGCGTTGCCGCGATGCTCGATGCGCCGATAGCTGTACTGCGGGCCGACGATGCCGCTGACGCCTCTCTCTTTGAAACCGCTGATGGTAATCAGCTTGTCGGAGAGCGCCTTGGACATGCCCGCCGTGCGCGCAACGACACCGTAACCCGGTGCCGCCGTGACGTCGAGAAGCCGCGCTGCGCTGGTAAAGACAAGCTGGTACGACATGGCTGTTCGCTCAGTGTTGTGAGCTGGGCAGGAGTGCCGGCTCGGCACAGCTCAGAGCCCAGAGAACGGGATCGGTCACGCGGAAGGGATGCACCATGCCCGAGCGCGGCGCCAGCAGGGTCTGCCCTTGGTCATCCGTGAACTCCACCGGAGACTCGCCCAGTGATGAGACCATGAAGTAGCGCACGTTGTTCGAAATGGATTCGGCATTCATGCAGAGATGCGGCGTGACATTGAAGAGAAACTGCCTCAGACGCGCCGAGTTGGCGTTGACGTGCTCGGGCATGAACATGCCGGAGCGCACCAGCGGCAGCAGCGGCTCGGGACCCAGAAGATGGCTCCAGGTATCGCTCTTGCCGATGATAAAGGCGAGGGGTACGTCAAGCTTTTTGTTCGGCGGCAGGTTGAGTTGTGTGCGCAGGCGCATCTCGGTTTCGGCCAGCAGCATGGATTGGCGACCGGCCATGTTGTTGTCGGTGCGCAACTGCGGGTCTTTGTTGTCCTTGAGCAGACTGCGGAACTCGGGATTGGCCGTGGGGTCGAAGAGGAAGAAGAGCCCGGAGGCGACGTTGAGGTGTTCGGCGGCGATGGCCTGGTCCGCCGGTACCCCGGGGTTGAAGTTTTCGCCGGCGTTGTCGTAAAACACCAGCGAATAGGCTTCACTGCCCTTGTTGAGGCGGTAGATGAAGGGGCAGGGCATCGAGTAGAAATGATTGTGCCGCCACACGCGGTGGTAGAGGCTGCTCTGCAGCCGCGTTTTGCCGATGTAGGTCTCCTTCTCCGAGCCGCCGGAGAAGAGGCGCATGCGCATGTCGTTGAGCGGAGCGTTGGACGCCGGGTCGGCATCGCGGAAGGGCATGCCGAACTCGCGCGCCAGTTCGTGCTCGAGCTCGTGGAGCATCGAGGCGAGGTAGTAGGACTTGCCCGAGGCCGGCACGCCGATGAGCGAGAAAATGTGCTGGCGCGTGCTGTCGAAGAAGGGCGGCAGCTTGCAGTGGCAGTGCGGGCAGGCGTATTCGCTGCAGGGCGAGCCGCGGTCATCGAGGGGCAGGCCGTGGCTGTTGAGTTGCGTGGGCAGGAAGCGCTGCATGGCATCCTCGCCGAGAATGGAGTCGGAGGTCAGGTCGGGGTGCGTCGCAATGGCCAGAGCTTCGCGGCGTTTGAAGCTTTCCCAGCAGGACGGGCAGCGCAGCTCCGTCGGCAACTCGGCCTGCTCGACCTGAGCCTCGGTGGCGGGAACCGCCGAGCCGCGTTCGAGATGCCGGATGACCTCCGTCAGATCTCTGAGGTAAAAGGCGCAGTGCTCGAGGCCCCTGAAGGTGGCCAAGGCGCTCTCCGGCAGTTTGGCGGCAATGGCCTTGAGCTCGGGCAGGGCATACGGACCGTGCCAGCTGCTGGCCTCGCGATCGTAGACGTACCAGGTCCCGGGGTCGTAGCCGCTGAAGTTCGGCCGTTTGGCCGGGTCTCCGTACCAGCAGATGATGCAGCCGCCGGCGAGCACCATGAGGTAGAGGTTGTTGGGCTTGATGACGCAATCGCCTTTCAGTCTGATGCCGTTGAGCGAGTAGCTCTCGATGTTGCCGTGCGGAAAGAAGCGGCAAACCTCGTCGCGCTGCACGAAGGAGCCGCCGTTTTCGCGATCCATTTCGACGCGGAAGGTGTTGCGTTTCCCTGCGCCGACGGGCATCATGCTGCCGTCTGAAACACGCAGTTTTCCGGTGAGGCAATCGTAGATGTAGAGCTGGTTATTCATTGCGTAAGCTTGGGCAGAATATAGCATGGCGACGGTGGCGAGTCAAGCTGCGATCGGTGCTGCGGTGTCAGGGATTTGCAGTTATTCCCCCTCTTCGGCGAAGCGACGTTTCGGCAGCTTGCGTCGGGTTGCGCCGGGGGAAGGTGGGGCATGAGCGGACGGCGGGCCATGAGAGGACGGCGGGGAAAGACACATCTGTCCCAAAGTTTGAGCAGAGGGAAAAAGGATGCAGTAATCATGCGGGTTGTCGGGCAAGGAGAGGGCAAAACTAGAGAAGCACCCCCTCCCATAGCGTTTTTTGACGCGGGGGCGGCTTTTCAA
>DXFQ01000155.1 GCA_019114365.1 Candidatus Parakkermansia intestinigallinarum
GCGTCGTCCCCACCTTCGGCGTCACCTACACGGGCCAGTACGAATTCCCCGAACCCATTTGCCGAGCCCTCGACCAACTCGCCGCGCAGGGCGGCCCCGACGTCGACGTGCACGTCGATGCGGCCAGCGGCGGCTTCCTCGCGCCCTTCCTTGCGCCCGACATCCTCTTCGACTTCCGCCTGCCGCGCGTCAAATCCGTCAGCGCCAGCGGCCACAAATACGGCCTTGCCCCGCTGGGCTGCGGCTGGGTCGTCTGGCGGGACACCAAAGAAATGCCCGAGGAACTGACCTTCGCCGTCAACTACTTGGGCGGCAGCATTCCGACCATCGCCATCAACTTCTCGCGCCCCGCCGGCCAGATCATCGCGCAGTACTACGACTTCGTGCGCCTCGGCAAAGAGGGCTATCGCGCCATCCAGCAAGCCTCGTACGACGTTGCCGCCTCCATCGCCAAGGGCATCGCCGCCATGGGCTCCTTCGAGTTCATCAGCACGGGCGACCCGCGCACGGACATCCCGGCCGTCTGCTTCTTCATGAAGGAGGGCTACGACCCAGGTTACAATCTCTTTGAGCTCTCGGATCGCCTTCGCGTGCGCGGCTGGCAGGTGCCGGCCTTCACCCTCACCGGAGAAGCCAACCACATCGTCGTCATGCGCGTGATGGTCCGGCAGGGCTTTGCCGCCGACATGGCGCAGTTGTTGCTCGACGACATCAGGCGAGCCATCGACTTTCTGTCGCAGCACGCACCGGCACGGCACCTCAAGGAATCTGAAGTCCCGTCCTTCAAGCACACTTGATGCACCGCGGTCGAGCGCGCCGCACAGAACAAGCGGCGCAGGGTCTCGGTCTTCCCCTGCGCCGCACCCTCACTTCGGCATGGCCGGCCGCTTTTCGCCCCCCCCGTGCCGTCGGCAGGGAGCCATGAGGAAGCCCCATGAGGGAGCCATGAGGGAGCCATGAGGAAGCCCCTTTCGCTGCACCCCCGCTCGGAGGATGCGAGCGGCCCTCCGAAATGGCCGTCTTTTCCCGAAGCAAAGCTTGCCGCCTCACCCCTGCTCCGCGGCCTTGCGGGGGTGGAGCCCTCTCGGGTAACAACCCTCTCGCTGCTCGGAGCGGCAGAGCGCAAAGGCCCGCTGCGGCTCATCGGGGAAAGAACGCAGCAGGGCGAGCACATGCTCCCGCGCTGCGAGAGCCGCCTCAAGCGCCTGAGACTCTCCGCCGTACTGCCGATCCGAAAAATAGCGCGTGAAATGCATCTGGTGGCGGCAGAGCGTCAGCCGCCAACCCTGAAAAGAAGTGAACTCATAGGTGAAGCGAGTAATGTTGCGAAGCCTTTTCATGGAGAGATGAGCATACCGCTCAACAGGTAGTATACGCAGTCGCCTCGCGACTTGTCGAGACATATTAGCCGTAGGACGCCCAACGAGCACGCCCGCCCGCCGACTGACGCAAGAGACGTTTGACAAAAGCCCGAACGAAGCCTATGCTTGCGCCCGCGCCGCCCCGCTGCCGACCGTCGCCGCCATGAACACAGCAGACTTTGAAAAGCTCCCGCCCGCCCTGCGACAGGGCGCCTCCCAAGACGAATGGGACACCGCCGTCTGGCAACTGCGCCACAGCTTCCGCAACGCCGAACAACTCAGCCGCGTCCTGCATCTGAGCGACGACGAGCAGTGCGCCCTCCGCACGGCCGGGCAGCGGCTCGCCATCCGCATCACCCCGCACTTTCTGAGCCTCATCGACCCCGATGCCCCCGACGACCCCCTGCGCCTGCAAGTCATCCCCCGCAGCGCTGAACTGACCCGCAGCCCCGAAGAACTCACCGATCCCTGCGGGGAAGAGAAAGACATGGTCGCCCCGGGCCTCGTGCACCGCTACCCCGACCGCGTCCTGCTGCTCTGCACCGATCGCTGCGCCTCCTACTGCCGCTACTGCACGCGCTCGCGGCTCGTCTCGGGCACCGGCAGCCGCCGCCTGCACACCGACTTCGACGCCGCTCTCGCCTACCTGCGCGATCACCGCGACGTGCGCGACGTGCTGCTCTCCGGCGGCGACCCCCTGCTGCTGCCCGACGCGCGGCTCGACGCCATCCTCACGAGCCTGCGCGCCATCCCGCACCTCGAGCTGCTGCGCATCGGCACCCGCGTCCCCATCATGCTGCCGCAGCGCATCACCCCGCAGCTCTGCGCCATGCTGCGCCGCCACAGCCCTCTCTTCATCTCCGTGCACTGCAACCACCCGAGAGAACTCTGCGCCGATGCGGAACGCGCCCTCGGGCTGCTGGTCGACCACGGACTGCCCCTCGGCAGCCAGAGCGTCCTGCTGCGCGGCGTCAACGACAAGCTCAGCACCCAACTGAGCCTCAGCCACCGCCTGCTGCAGTGCCGCGTCAAGCCCTATTACCTCTACCAGTGCGACCTCGCCCCGGGCACGCGCCACTTCCGCACCGACATTCGGGACGGCCTGCGCCTCATCGCCGGCATGCGCGGCCACACCAGCGGCTACGGCGTTCCGCTGTACGTCGTCGATGCGCCCGGCGGCGGCGGCAAAATTCCCCTCAACCCCGACACCATCGTGCAGCAGGACGAGCAGGGCTTCCGCCTCGTCAACTACCGCGGTCGGCACTACCACTACCCCGTCGCCCCCCGCAGCTGACGCCGCGCCGCTGCCCCCGCCGCGCCGCTGCCCTCACCGCAGCCCTCCACTGCGGCCGCAGTCTCCCCCGGCGCGCCGCAGCCTCCCGCCGCGCCGCAGCCTCCCGCCGTGCCGCAGCCTCCCGCCGTGCCGCTGCCACCCACC
>DXFQ01000156.1 GCA_019114365.1 Candidatus Parakkermansia intestinigallinarum
CCCTCAACCCCTCCCCCCCCCTCTCGGCACCCTACCATGAACCTCAACGGTAAAAAAGTCGCCATCCTCGGCTGCGGACGCAGCGGCATCAGCGCCGCCCGCCTCGCCCTCGCCAAAGGAGCCGCCGACGCCTGCATCTTCGACGCCAACCCCAAGGCCGTCTGCAGCGACCCTGCCATCCGCTGCTGCCCCGGCGCCACCGAAAGCGACGCCCGCGCCTACGCCGCCAACCTCGTCGTCATCTCCCCCGGCATCGAAGCCGACATCCCCTGGACCCTCTCCTTCTGCTGCGCCGGCGCCCCGCTCATCGGCGAAACCGAACTCGCCTACCACTACTACGGCGGCCGCATCATCGCCATCACCGGCACCAACGGCAAAACCACCACCACCGCCCTCATCGAGCACATCCTCACCCAAGCCGGGCACAGCGCCAAAGCCTGCGGCAACTACGGCTACCCCCTCTCCGAAGTCGCCCTGTCCGACCCCGCCCCCGAGTTTGCCGTGCTCGAAATCTCCTCCTTCCAGCTCGAAACCATCGTCAACTTCCGCCCCGAAGTCGCCATCTGGCTCAACTTCGCGCCCGACCACATGGATCGCTACCGCAGCGTCGACGACTACTACAACGCCAAGCGTCGCCTCTTTGAAAACATGAGCGCCGACCAATACGCCATCGTGCGCGAAGGCGAGCAACTCCCCGGCCTCGTCCCCCGCCGCATCGGCTTCTCCTCCGTCACCGGCTCAGGGCAACTCTACTACCAGGACGGCTGCATCATGGAGCGCGGCCAAGTCCTCATCCCCCTTCGCGGCACCGCCATGGAGCAAGCCCACAACGCGGAAAACACCATGGCCGCCACCCTCGCCTGCCGAGCCGTCGGCCTGAGCGACGACGCCATAGCCGCCGGCGTGCGCGACTTCTGCCCGCCCGGCCACCGCTGCGAAACCGTTGCGGAAATCGACGGCGTCCTCTGGCTCAACGACTCCAAGAGCACCAACCTGCACTCCACCGAAGCCGCCGTGCGCTCGCAGACCCGCCCCATCATCCTCATCGCCGGAGGCAAGGACAAAGGGCTCGACTACCACGCCATCAACCCCATGCTCGCGCAAAAAGCCCGGCTCTGCATCTGCTTCGGCCAAATCGCCGACCAACTCATCGACACCTTCAGCCCCGTCTGCCGCAGCCTGCGCTGCGAAACCGTCGACGAAGCCGTCGCGCTGGCCCACCGCAACGCGCAGCGCGGCGACGTCGTCCTCTTCTCACCGGGCACCTCCTCCTTCGATCAATTCAGCGGCTACGTCCAGCGCGGCGAATGCTTCCGCAACGCCGTCCGCCGCACCCTCAACCTCTGAATCACCCGCCCCCGAACCTTTTCACCGAAAAACACACTCAACCCCATGACCAACAACAACACAGACTTCAACGGAACCCGCCTCGGCCGCAGCAAGCCGCGCAAGCGCTTGGGCAAGCAATTCATGTCCATGCTCTACCGCTCCGAAGTCGGCCTGCCGCAAGACACCATCAAGAGCAACACCGTCGTGCGCATCATCGTCGCGCTGCTCGTCGTGCACATCCTCATCATCGTCGGCGTCCTGCTGCGCGACGACCTCTCGCACAACTACGGCACCCCCGTCTCGGAAAACAAAGCCCTCGATGAACCCCCGCCCAACCTCGCCGCACAGCCCGCAAGCAGCACGGCCGACGCAGGCATCATCGACACCCAAATCGACCTGAGCCTCGACACCGAGAGCACCCCGGCAACACCCGCCGCACCCGCCACCTCCCCGGCCACCGCCTCCACCACCCACATCACCGGCGCCAACACCGCCCTTGACGACGAAGCCGAAGACGTCGCCGAAGACCCCGCCCCGGTCATCGCCCGCAACGACAGCGCTGCGTCCGGCAACCGCGCCGACACGGCCGATAAGCGCCCGCGGCAGCACCACGTCAAAACCGGTGACTCGCTCTCCAAACTCTCCAAGCAGTACGGCGTCAGCGTCGCAGCCATCCAAAAAGCGAACGGACTGCGAGGGATCGCCATCAACGTCGGCGACTACCTCATCATCCCCGATAAAGACGGCACCGTCGCACCCGCCGTCACCCCCGACAAACCCGCTGAAAGCGGCAAGACGCACGTCGTCAAAAAGGGCGAAACCCTCGGCGGCATCGCTCGGAAATACGGCACCACCGTCAGCGCCCTCCAGAAACTCAACAACATCAAAGATCCCTCCAAGATCCGAATCGGCCAAAAAATCAAACTCCCCTGATTTCCCCGCCCTGCTCCTCTGCCGCCCATGAACTCGCGCCTGTGCATCACCACCCTGTGGATCTCCTTCATCGCCCTGCTCGTTCTGGGGCTGGTGATGGTCGCCAGCACGGGACTCTGCGCGGCGATGCAGCCCGACGAATCGCCGGAAACCTTCATCTGGAAGCAATCGCTCTTTGCGCTGCTGGGCATCGTCTTTGCCGTCATGATCGGCAGCTTCGACTACCACCGCCTGCGCAACTACGCGTGGCTCATCTACGGCGTGAGCGTCGTGTTGCTCATCCTCTGCTACGTGCCGGGATTCCGCGTCGAACTCAACGGCGAGCACCGCTGGATCAACCTCGGCCTGCGCTTCCAGCCCAGCGAACTGGCCAAGATCTGCCTCGTGCTCATCATGGCGCACTGGTACACCACGCACCGCGAAATGAGCGGCACCTTCTGGCGCGGCTTCGCCATCCCCGGCATGCTCTTCGGCATCCCGCTGCTGCTCATCCTCTTTGAGAAAGACATGGGCACCGCCGCCGCGCTGGCGATGACAGGCTTCTGCCTCATGTTCGTCGCCGGCGCGCGCTGGTGGCTGCTCGTCTACTCCATCATCATCGGTGCGCTCGTGCTCATCTCCATGACCACCGCCAACGACAACCGCATGGAGCGCATCTACGCCTGGCTCGACCCGCAAGCCTACAGTCAGGGAGCCGGCGCCCAGCAATGGATAGCCATGCTCTCCTTTGCCCGCGGCGGCTCCACGGGCGTCGGTCTCGGCGAAGGCATCTACAAATACGGCAAACTGCCCTTTGCCCACACCGACTTCATCTTCGCCGCCATCGGCGAAGAATGGGGACTCGTCGGCACCTTGGGCATCGTCCTGCTCTTCACCGTCATGACCACCTGCGGCCTCATCATCGCGCTCAAGATGGAGGAGACCTTCGGGCGGCTGCTGGCCACGGGCCTCGTCTGCATCATCTTCTGGCCGGCGGCCCTCAACATGATGGTCGTCACCTCCATCCTGCCCAACACCGGCCTGCCCCTCCCCTTCATCAGCTACGGCGGCACCAACCTCATCATGACCATCGCCGCCATCGGTCTGATCACCAGCGTCCAGCGGCACACCCCCGCCATACGCAGCAGCTATTGGCCGCTGCGCCAACTCCTCAACAATACGCGCCCATGAGTCACTCCTCCCTCAGCATCGTCATCGCCTGCGGCGGCACCGGCGGGCACCTCTTCCCCGGCATCGCCGTCGCCGAACAACTCCGGCAACTCGGGCACCGCCCCCTGCTGCTCATCTCGCGCAAAAGCGTCGACGCCGAAGCCTCGCAGAAATACGGGCAACTCGACTTCCGCACCATCCCCGCCATTGCCAAGCCCCCCCTGCTCTCCCTGCGCACCCCGGGCTTCCTGTGGCGCCTGCTCACCGGCTACATCCGCTGTCGGCGCATCCTGCGCGACGTGAAAGCCGACGTCGTCCTCGGCATGGGCGGCTTCACCTCCCTGGCTCCCATCAGAGCCGGCCGCTCACTGGGCCTTCGCACCTACGTACACGACTCCAACGCCCTCCCCGGGCGAGCCAACCGCCTCATCGCGCGCTGGTGCACCGAAGTCTTCGTCGGGCTAAAAGAAGCTGCCGCCTGGTTTCCGAAATCCGTCTGCCGCGTCACCGGCACCCCCGTGCGCGACGAACTCCTGCACCTGCCGACCCGCGACGAAGCGCGGCGCCGGCTCGGCCTGCCCGAGCAGGGGCGCGTCATCCTCGTCACCGGCGGCTCCCAGGGTGCGCGCAACCTCAACAGCCTGCTCATTCAGGCAGCCAAAGCCGACCCCGACAGCCTCTATTACGTCATCGCCGGGCGCCTCGACTACGAACGCGTCAACGCCCTCGCCGACGGAGCCCCCAACATCCGCGTCACCGGCTTCTGCGCCGACATGGCCTCGGCCTACGCCGCCGCCGACGGCGTCATCGCCCGCTCCGGCGCCTCCACCCTCACCGAGCTCTCCATGCTCGGCAAAGCCTGCCTGCTCGTCCCCTACCCCTACGCCGCCGACGACCACCAAAGCGCCAACGCCCGCGTCTTTGCCGAAGCCGGCGGCGCCATCCTCTGCCGGCAGAGCGAACTGAACACCGACACCGTCCACCACTTCGTGCACGACAACATCGGCAACCCAGACAAACGCGCCGCCATGGAAGCAGCCATGCGCTCCCTCGCGCGCCCCGACGCCGCCGCCGACATCGCCCGCATCCTCATCGGCGACTGAGCCGCCCGCCAACACGGCGACGCCACCGCCCCATGCACCTCGCCATCCACCTCCAACGCCAGCTGCTCGAACTCATCGACGGCCCGCGCCCCTTCAGCGCCCCCATCTCAAGCGGAGCCGCCGGCATCGGCTTTGAAGACGGCTCGGGGCGCACCCCCACCGGGCACTTCAGCATCCGCAGCAAACACGGCGAAAACGCCCCCCTGCAAACCTGCTTCAGGGGCAGACTGCCCGTCGGCCTGCTCAGCGGCAAAGAAAGCGGCAACCGCAGCGGCGACGCCATCCTCGCGCGCATCCTCACCCTCGACGGGCAAGACCCCGCCAACGCCAACACCTTGGCGCGCTGCATCTACATCCACGGCACCGCACACACCGAGCAGCTCGGCAGCCCGGCCTCGCACGGCTGCATCCGCATGTCCCCCGAAGCCATTGCCGAACTCTACGAGCTCACCCCCATCGGCACCCCCGTTCTCATCAGCACCGACTGAGCCACAAGCAACGGAAACGCGATTGGCCGAGCCGCGAGCCCTGCGCGAAGCCAAGGGGCATAACAGCGCCATCTCCCGCAGCGCCGTCTCCCTCAACGCCGCAGCCCGGCGCACGCCCTCCCCCGCCCCAACGCCCGGCATGAAGCTCCGCCCTCCAAAAAGCGCTTGCCAAAGCGAAGCCCAAGCGGTATCGTAGAGCGCATGGAGAGCCACGTCCGCATCCCCCTCGAAGACTTCCCCGAAGACGGCCTCAAGCTCATCGGCGACGCCGACGGCGCCCTCTTTGAGCTCGACGGCCCCGACGCACGCAGCATCGGCCCGCTGCACTACGAACTCGAAGCGAGACTCTACGACACCGAACTGCTCGTGCGCGGGCAGCTCAGCGCCCCCTTTCGCTTCCGCTGCGAGCGCTGCCTGAACGAATTCGACTACACCGTCACCGTCGACGAGCTCACCCTGAGCTACGACACCAAGGGAAAAATCGACCTTGACCTCACCGAAGACCTGCGCGAAGAAATCCTCCTCATCCTTCCCGCCTACCCGAAATGCGAAATTTCCGGCCTCGAATGCCCCCTAAATGACACTTTTGGTGATTTTAGGCTGGACAAAGACCCCGAACCGGGTGTAAACTCTGCCACCCCGAGTGGCAAAAGCGTTTGGGACGCTCTGGATCAACTCCCCAAAGCGTGACGCTGCAGCCCCACTCAAGCAACAATCTTAACCTGATCAAGAACTATGGCAGCTCCGAAACGCAGAACGTCCAAAATGAAGCAGCGCTCCCGCCTGGCCGCTCAGGCTTGGAAGGCCCCCAAACTCGGCAAATGCCCCAAGTGCGGCGCAGCCGTTCCCGGCCACACCGCTTGCCCCCAGTGCGGCACCTACAAGACCCAGAGCGGTGCAGAAGTCGTGGTGAAGCTGGCGGACTAAGTCTCCGACCCTTCCTATCCTCCCGAGCACTGCATCACGCACGCAATTTTCAACCGTCTCCCGCGTAAGCGGACAAAAATCCGCACCATACGCGTAGCGGACAAAAATCCGCACCGTAATCCTAATAAGTCATTATTTGCGAGTCAATTGGGACGTCGCGTAGCATAGTGGAGCTCGTCAGAGCTTCACTAT
>DXFQ01000157.1 GCA_019114365.1 Candidatus Parakkermansia intestinigallinarum
GCGTTCGCACAGCAGGTCTTTCCGCCTGCCGATCTGTCGACCAATCTGAGAGCGATCTCCGATTCGCTCGGCAGCGAAGTTTCCGGGGGCGAGGACATTCTGCTGGACCGCGCCTTCGGCGAGATTCAGGACGGCGAGCTTCTCGCCGCCATCTGCGCCGTCTCCGCCTGCGGCGAGCTGCCGCCCCCGGCACCCAAAGCTGAAGAGCCCTGAGGCGCGCCCCTGAGACGCACCGCCGCACGGGCACCGTCCCCTATCTCTGCGATACGAAACGCAGCCGCCGGAAACGAAACCCGGCCTCGGCAAAACGAAACGCAGCCGCCGCACCTACCCGTGCAGCGGCTGCGTTTCATTTCAGGAGCTTCAGGAGCGTCGGGAAGCCGACGCTTACTCCCACTCGATGGATGCCGGGGGCTTCGTACTCACGTCGTAGAGCACGCGGTTGATGCCCTTCACCTCGTTGAGGATGCGGTTGGAGGCTTCGCGCAAGAGGTCGTAGGGCAGCTGCACCCAGTCCGCCGTCATCGCGTCCTCCGACACGATGGCGCGCAGATTCGTCGCAAACTCGTAGGAGCGCTCATCGCCCTTCACGCCTACCGTCTTGACGGGAATCAGCCCGGCGTAGGCCTGCCAGCACTTGTCGTACCACTGCCACTTGCGCAGCGTGCCGATGAAGATAGCGTCGCACTCGCGAATGATGTCGAGGCGCTCCTTGGTCACCTCTCCGGGGCAACGCACGGCCAGGCCTGGGCCGGGGAAGGGATGGCGCCAGAGGATATCGTGATCAATGCCCATCGACGCACCCAGCTCGCGCACCTCGTCCTTGAAGAGGAAGGCGAGCGGCTCGATGACCTTGCCCTGCTCCTGCAGCTCGAGCACGCGGGCCACGCGGTTGTGGTGCGTCTTGATGACGGAAGCCTTGCTCTTGGCGTTCGAGGCGCTCTCAATCACGTCGGGATAAAGCGTTCCCTGAGCCAGCATCTCGGCATCGCCCACGGCATCCCAGAACACGTCGATGAAGAGCGAGCCGATAATCTTGCGCTTCTTTTCCGGCGACGTCTCGCCCTTGAGAGCCTCCAAAAAGCGCTCCGAGGCATCGACCGTCTCGATTTTCACGCCCATGCGGCGGAAGTTCGCCTCGACCTCGCTCGCCTCGTTCTTGCGCAGCAAACCGTTGTCCACAAAAATGCAGCGCACGTTGACCCCGGCCTCGTGCAGCAGGACGGCCAGCACGGTGCTGTCAACACCGCCCGAGACGCCGCAAACGACCTGACGATCGCCCACGCGGGCGCGAATCTCTTCGATGAGCTCGCGCTTGAAGTCGCCGATATCGAAGGGAGCGAGCTCTTTGGCAAAGGAGAGGAAGTTTTTCAGGATGGTGCGACCCTCGTGCGAATGCGTCACCTCGGGGTGGAACTGAATGCCGAACATCTGATCGCCCCACTGAAGCGACACGGGCACACCGTCGCTGTTGCGGGCAATCACGCGGCAATCATCGGAGAGGTGATCGACCGTATCGGAATGGCTCATCCACACCTGAGACGAGGGGGACATACCGGCATAAAGCCCCTCGAGCGCCTCGGGAATCAGCGCAGCGGGCCCGTACTCGCGCTTGTTGCTGCTGCGCACCGTTCCGCCGTGCTTGATGTTGAGCAACTGCATACCGTAGCAAACACCCAACACGGGCACGCCGAACGAGCGCAACCACTCGAAGTCGATATCGGGAGCATCGGGCTCGGAAGTGCTGCGCGGGCCGCCCGACAGGATGATGGCGCCCGGCTCGCTGATCTCCTGAAGATCCTCCAGAGCGTAAAGTTTAGCGAGGAAGCCGAGCTCGCGAACGCGGCGCACAATGAGCTGCGTGTACTGCGAGCCGTAGTCAATAACGGCAACAATGTGTTTGGGAGTCATAGCGCTGGGCGTATGGTAGCAGCTCCCCTGCTCTTTGGCAAGACAAAACGCGCTTGTGCCGCTGTTGAAACGCGGCGGCGCGGAGCTCGCCTGCGCGGCCGCCGCCTCGGCATCACAAGCTCGAAAACGAACGGGGGAAGCCCGTCTCAGGCTTCCCCCGGTTTCGTCCGTGTCCAGCGGAGAGAGTGGGATTCGAACCCACGGTGATATCTCTACCACGCTCGATTTCGAGTCGAGTGCCTTAGACCAACTCAGCCATCTCTCCTTGTCGCGCAGCGGCGCGGTGCGCGTATTGTGCACGCCGGGGGCTCTTTTGTCAAGCTCTTTCTGCAAAACTGAGGTTATTTCCTTGTGAAAGGGGCGCCGACGTGGTAGGATGAGCGCATGAATCAGGTGCTTTTCAAGGCGCTTCCGGCGGCTCTGGCTCTCGGTGCGTTTGCTTTGGGCGGCGAGCTCGAAACCTTCGGTTTGGTCAGTACGCGCACGCAGGCTGACAACACGCTGAGCAAGTCGTATGAGACGAAGGTGATGCGCGATGGCTCGGTGCGGCGCAGCTGGCATCTCAAAAATCGCGATGTCTCCTTGGATTTCAATGCCGGCAGTGATCGCTTGATCTGTCTCGTGGTCGATTACAAGCGCCCGGTGTCTTTTGAGCTCGCGGCTCGCGACGCGATGGAGCTGACGGGCGCCACGATCCGCAAGTGGCAGAAGCTGGCGGCGCGCAAGGCTCGCCAGTTCGGGCTGAAGAATGCGGCTGCCTGCAAGCTGCGCAACGGTAGTTATATTTTTTTGGAGCGGGTGTCGGGCAATCGCTGCAAGCGCCTCGTGATCTACGCGCAGAAGCCGGCGCACGACCGTTTTGAGCTCGAGGAGTTCACGGGGCTGCGCAAGACGGCTATGGGCACGGCAGGCGGCTCGGTCGATCTGAGTTATTTGGTCCATGATGAGGCGGATCGCCAAGCGCGGCCTGCGGATCCGCGGCTGGCGGTTCGCGAGCGCAGCAAGCCTGCGAGCGGTGCACAGGCGGCTTCCGGGGCGGCGGGGACGGATCAGGTGGATGTGTTTGAGGGGGAGGACGCCGACTGGATTGACGCCGTGGGCACGGAGAGTCGGGCGCCCTCTGCCGAGTGGTACGCCGAGCTCGATGAGTGGGCCGCGCCCGTGAGCGAGGCTTTGCATCTGGGGTCTCTGAGTCCGGCGCTGCGCGTGGCGATTGTGTACGCGTCTCCGCTGGTGCTCCTGTTGCCGGTGCTGATGCTTGTCGGCAGGATCCGCCGCGCGGCAAGAGATCGGCGCATCCGGCAGCAGGGGGAGGAGCTCCGCCGCCGGGGTACGGCTTCGTCGCCCGCGTCTCCGTCTCACGCTTCGCAGGCTGCGGCCTCCGCGAATGACGAGTCGCAACGCGAATGACGGGCAGCGCGATGACGGTGCGCGGGGCTGAGGCATGCTCCGCCCGCACCTTTGAAGCCGTGCAGGCCGTTGTTTGAACCCGTGCAGGCCGTTGCCGCAAGCGGCTGAACGGCGCGGGGTGCAGGCGGCGCTCCGCCGGAGCGGTGGTCAACTTTTACGGGCAGAGCCCGGGCATCGGAGGATGCCCGGGCTCTTGTTCAAATGCCTCAGGGGAGCTTCCGCCCCGAGGACTCAGGGGATGACCCCCCGGAGACGGCTGAGAGCCGCGACCGGGAGGGGGCAACCTCAGGAGGCCGGCACAAAGCAATAACGGTCGCCGTTGACGTAGAGGGTGCCGATCATGCCGGCCTGAAGCGGGCCGAATTCTTTGAAGATCTGCTGCGTGAAGGTGGTTCGGCGTCCGTTGCCGTAGCGCACGGTGAGGCGCTCGGAGTTGACACCGCCCGAAACCTGCGTGCCCAGGAAGTAGCCGGCGAGGGCGCCTGCGGCACCGAAGCCAACGGTCGAAACGGCGCGACCGCTGCCGCTGCCGAGCATTTGGCCGGATCCGGCACCGACGGCCGCACCGACGGCCGTGCCGAGCAGTTTGGCGTCGGTGCTGGGTTCATCGAGAATCGAGTAGACGGATTCCAGCTCGGCCTCATACGACACGGCGCCTTGCCCCATGACGTAGGGTTGCTGTTTTTCAAAGGAGGGGTAGCGCGAGCAGGACACCGAGAGGAGCCCGGCCGCCATAGCGAGGATGATGATTGCTTTCATGTTGTTTGAGATGTGGTGGGATGTGGGGTTAATGGCTCGGGAACCCGACCCGGCCTTCGGGCGCTGTCGGCGAAGGCGGCCGACGCAAGCCGAAGCTTGTCCTGCGGGGAAGGCGAAGGGGGCGGGTTCGATTCACGGGGGCTGTTTTCAGACGCGCTCGCCGCGGGGAAGGCGGCGGGGCGCGGGATCAGGCGCTCGCGTCGCTCTGCTGCAGCTGCAGGTGCCTGATGCGCGGGTGCACGCGCATGGCCTTCGCGGGGGACGCGGGGCAGACGTGCGTGCAGGCTCCGCAACCGGTGCATCGCTCGGGATGCAGTTTCGGTGCGCGGTGGACGCTCACGTCGATGGCGTGGCGCTTGCTGCAGGCTTCGGCACAGTAGCCGCAGCCGATGCAGGTATCGTAGTTGACAACGGCCAGTCGCCTGCCGGTGTCTTCTCGAATGATGTAGCTGATGGAGCCCGTGGGGCAGGCGTTGAAGCAGCGCTTGCCGCGGCAGCCGGTGCATTTGTTCGGATCGACGACGGGGCGCTTGACTTCGACGGCTTCGATGGCTCCGGTGGGGCAGGCGTCGGCGCAGTCGCAGCAGTCGCGATCCTGATGCCAGACGATGCAGTGCTCTTGGCGGAAGTCGACGATGCCGATCTGGGTGGCTTTCTTTTCAGCAAGGCTCAGCGGCAGCAGGGCGCCGGTCGGGCAGACTTGCGAGCAGCTGTGGCAGTCGGGTTGGCAGAAGCCGACGCTGTAGTCCAGATAGGGTTTCATCAGGCCCTTCCAGCCCAAGCTGGTGTAGGAGGGGCGGAGTACGTGGCTCGGGCAGGCGGAGATGCAGAGGCCGCAGGCGGTGCAGGTATCCAAAAAGCGATCGAGGTCTCCCGCGCCGGGGGGAAGCGGGGCGGGGCCGATGTTGCTGCCCGTTGCGGTGGTCTCAGCGGATGCGGTGGCGGCGGAAACGGACGGCAGGGCGGCTGCGGCGACGGTGAAGAGGCCGTAGCCGAGGAAGGCGCGGCGGCTCAGATCGACGCCGTCGCGCGGCGCCGACTTCTCGGCGGCGGCAGAGGTCTGCACCGGAGCCGCGGCGGGGGCGTCGGCGGCAGTCGGCTCTGCGG
>DXFQ01000158.1 GCA_019114365.1 Candidatus Parakkermansia intestinigallinarum
TACTTTTGACGCTTGACGGGATGCCGAGATCTGAGTTCGTGTTACAAATCAGCCGATTCGGCCATCGGAAGGTGGCCACCGTATTGTTATCCGACATGATAATGACGTCATCCGCCGTGCCGTCGGGCGCAGCAGGAGCACCATCTAGTGTCATCACGGCATCACCGTCGAGCCTGACGATCGACCCGCTAATCTGTCGTCCAGCCGGGACAAGATCCACCAATGCATCATCGTTATAGATGACGACGGATCCGGCCGACGCCGTTATGGCGATCGTAACGGCCGTCGACGCTGACACCGATGAAATCAGCGGATCTACATCGACATCATCATCGGGCACAATGATGATGTGATCCCCATTGTTGATCGCACCTATCCCCATCCCGGAGCGCGTTATTATTGTGCGCGGGATCGTCACCGCGGCAGCGGATGCGGCCGCAGCCGCGGCTGAGTCAGCAGCACTGTCGGCCGCCGCCGTAGCAGCAGATGCAGCCTGCCCCGCCGCGTCGGATGACGCCGCTGCGGACGATTGTGAACCTGCAGCAGCTGATGCGCTTGCTGAGGCTGCATCTGATGCCGATTGGGCACTGGTGGCTGACAGCGCAGCGGCTTCGGCGCTGCTTGCGGCCTCGGCTGCAGCATCCTGCGCGGCCGAGGCGCTTGCGGCAGCTGATGCGGCTTGCTGTGCGCACTCCATCTGATCTGTTGCCCACTCATCTTGCGTGCCGGTGTAGCCGGCAGCAACCGCCAGATCGTAGGCGCTCGCGCCGGGCTCGCCCTGCGGGCCGGGTGGCCCCTGAGGGCCTTCAGCTAAGGTGACGTTGACGCTGAGCACGTCGGCAGTCATGTCGACGCTGATGCTGTAGTCCTGAGTGCCGGATTCGTCCCCCAGTGGGCTGGGGAGCACCTCGATGTGCCCGTAGAGTACGCAGGTGCCTCCGGCTCGCACTTCGGCGAGGTGGACGCCTGGGGGCTGCGGAGGGATGATCAGGGCGCTGTCGCCGTCGGCCTGCATGGGCACGCGCTGGTTGCGCACGGTGAGTGCACCGATGAGGGGCGGCTGCTCCATGCCCTCGGGAAGATCGAAGCTGAAGGTCAGCCGGGCGCTTTGCCCGGCCGTCATGGTGATGGGTGGAAAGGCTCTGCTTGTCATGGTGCGCGTTGGGATCCGAGGGGTGGCCGAGGCTCGGCCACCCCTCGGCAGGGTTTAGGCCGTGAGGGCGGTGGGGATGGCGAGGTTTTTGAAGGCGTCTTCGGGGATGACGGTGGCGGTGAATTCGTAGTTGACCTTGGCGAGATCGTCGAGGTGCTCGGGGCTGTCGGCCAGCCCGAGATCACCGCGCAGGTGGATTTCGGCGAGCGCGCCGTCTTCGCCGCTGGTGCGCAGCGAGTCGAGCAGCTGGATGTAGAGCCAGCCGCGCTGCGTTCCGGAGGCGAGGGTGAAGGGCTTGGCGCTTTCGCCGATGGCCGGGATGGTGGCCATGCCGTGCTCGAGCGCGTAGGCCTCGGGAACGACATCCTGCGTGCTGAAGGTCGGCTTGACTTTCTGGAGGATTTTTCGGTCGATGGAGGTGTAGCGCTGAGTGGCGGGGTCGCAGCCCATTTTCGTGATGGTCTTGTACTCAAGCCCCCATTTGAAGGAGCTGATCATGCCGAGGCAAAGACCGGTGCCGGTGGCTTCTTCAAAGGTGGGGACGTTGTCGCGGCTGCTCTCCTTTGGTTCCGTTCCGTAGCTGGTGCCGTCCGGAATCCAGTAGACAAGCGAGCCGATGATGATTTCCGCGGAGGTGCGGGATTCTGCTGCAATGGCCATGGTGATTCGGGTTGATTATTTTTCGTCCGTGATGAGGTCGGGAGGAAGCGGGACGACGGTGCCGGTGTAGCTGATGTCGCCGTCCGCAGACTGCGTGTAGGCCGCTGTGCAGCCGGTGCCGGTGAGGGCGTAGGCGGCGCAGAGGGCCCCGATGATGGCGCCCGCCAGGATGCGGGCGATGGTGCCGGGGATGCCCCAGCCGGTGAGCAGGTTGGTGACCCAGCCTGCGGCTTGTGTGGTTTTGTTTTCGTTGTCCATGTGTGTTTATGGTTGGGTTGGGGGAAAAAGAGGCCGGAGTCAGCTGCCCGTTGTCAGCATGAGCGGGATTTCGGCGATGACGGCGTCGGCGGAGACTTGGCGGGCGAAGTCGGGGTTGAGGGTGGCGAGGTCGATTTCCGAGGTGCCGGTGAGGTAGGCTTTGATGCTCTTGCCTCCGCAGGTGTAGGACCAGGCGGAGAGGTATTTGAGCACTGTGAGCCAGACGCGCTCGCGCAGCTCTGCGTCGGGCGGCAGGATACCGGTGCCTTCGGCGGGCTGAAAGACGTAGACGGCCAGGCCGACGCGCACGAGGCCGCCTTGCTTTTGCTGGCTGGCGGCGGGGAGGGCGGTGTCGCTGAGGCCGACGGCGACGCAGACGCCGGCAGCTTGGGAGAGGGCGGCGATGGCGCTGATCTGGTCGCGGCGGCGCCAGACGTCGGGCAGCAGGTAGGGGCTGAGCTCGTCGCGGGCGCGGAGGTCGCTGAGCAGTTCGGCGGCGGCGAGATAGCCGTGGGGTGGTTCGAGTTCCATGGCGGGGAGGTGATGGCGGGGAGGCGGGGGGCTTAGCGTGAGAGGAGGTGTTCGACTTGGCCGATGGCGCCGCGGAGCATGGCGGCTTGCATGGCGGATGCTGCGGGCAGGACGTCCGGTCGCGGGCGGAAGGTGGCGCTCTTGACGAGTTTGCCGAGGTAGGTGATGTTGCTCTTGCGTTTCCGGGCTTCGGCGGCGATGAGGATGGGGCAGCCGCTGCGGCTTTTGATGACGCGGATTTGATCGCGCGGGTAGCCGAGTTCGGCTAGGGTGGCTCGGCGCCGGCGCAGGGGGGAGTCTTCAAAGGGGATGAGGAGGCTCTTGGTGGGCTTGCCGGTGACTTCGGAGGGGCGACCCGTGGGGCGCACGGTGCCGCCGTAGTAGTGCAGTCGCACGCCGACTTGGTGCACGGTGACGGCGGCTTGGGTAGGGTCGCCGGTGAGCGAGACTCGGGTGCCGGCGTCTGCTCCGTGCCAGTAGTAGCGGCTGCCGCTGGATGCGGCGAGACGCACGAAGTTGGCCTTGACTTCACCGGCGACGGCGTTGGCGGCTGAGGTCACGATGGCGCGGGTGCCCCGATCGTCGAGCCGGGGCAGTGGCGGGAGGGCTGCGGGTGTGAGGGTCAGCTTAAGCATGGGATGACTCGAGGGTTGAGAGGCGTGCTTTGGCGCTGTTGAGCCAGGCCATGAGTTCGTCTCGGGTGTGCTCGGGGATGGCGCCGGTGATTTCCTTCTTCATGCCGAAGCCGTCAGCGTCGGCGTTCGACGGGTCGGATGATGGGGCCTCCGGGATGAGGCCGAGGGAGATGGCGGTGGCTCGGTCGACGGGCAGGACGTCCATGCCGCTGTTGTAGTCGAAGGGGGGATAGGGGTCGCCCCAGCGGCTGATGGCGCTCCAGATGGCGCAGTCGGTGAGGGCGACAAACCGGGTGGGCAGAGCCTTCTTCTTTTCGTCGGCGGGCAGGCTGCCCCAGGCTTGCTGCCAGCGTGCCTGCCAGTTGCGCGGCTCGCGGCGCGCGCCTTTGCGCACGAGGCGCTGGGCGGGGTGGGCGGCGTCGCCCTTGACGGCTTCATGCCATGCGTAGCCGGCGGCTTTTTTGACGTTGGTGTCGAGGATGAGTTTCTGGCGGGCTGTGCCCTGTGCCATATCGCCCCAGCTGCCGGGGGAGTCGGCCCGGTAGCCGGCGGCCAGCAGGGTTTGCCGCACGAGGCGCCGGGCTTCAGCCGGTGAGAGATTGCCCTCTGCGATGCGGGCGGCGGCTTCATAGTAGGCGGCGATGATGTAGGCTTCGTCCTGCCCGACGATCCAGGCGGCGGCTTCGCGGAATTCGCGCGACAGGGCGTCGACCTGCTCGGTGGTGAGGGAGCGGTTGTAGATGCGCTTGTTCCGGATGTAATCCTCAGGGGTCATGCGGGAGGCGGTGGGTGGGGTTTACATGATGCCGCCGTTGGGCGGCTGGCGCCGGGTGCGTTTGCGCCCGTAGTAGGCGGGGCGCGCCGCGGGGGTCGAGTCGCCGGAAAAGGGCATGTCGCCGCGGGCGATAGCGTCGAGGCGTTCGTCTGCCTTTTGGGCATCCTGTCGGCGGTCGTCGGAGACGTTGAGGTTGTAGCGGATGAGGATTTTGAGGCGCAGCAGGGCGACGGCTTCGCTGCGCAGGGCTTGGGGGATGCTGCTTTCGCTCCCGTCGAGCACGCAGCGGCCATTCGCCTGCACGGCGGCGCGGATGCGGGCGGCAATGCCTCGGCAGATGCCCGGCACGGGGTCGGCAGACGAGCGAAGGGCGAGCAGTTCGGCGCATTCGCGCTCTTGGAAGGCTTCGGCCAGCAGGGTTTCGTCCAGTTCAATCCATTCCATGGTTAAGGTCATGGGCTGCCGCACGGCGCGGCGGGCACGCCGTGCGGCGGTTGTTGGCGGCTTCAGGTGATTTCGAGGCGCGCGCCCGCTGCCGGGCAGGTGACCTGGCGATCCGACGACCAGTAGAGGGTGTCGATGGTTTCCATGGTGTCGTTGTTGTCGTGGCTCAGCACCTCCGGGCCGCCCGGGGAGAGCGTGAAGTCCTTGGCGACGGACATGTCGTTGCGCGTGGGGGCGTCCTGCGTGTAGAAGCAGAAGACGTCGCTTCCGGCGATGTATTCCATGTCGCCGGTGGTGCCGCGCGCAGCGGCTTGGTACGGCAGGGAGGCGATGACGATTTCCAGCCCGGGGTAGACGAGCATGGCTCGCACGCGCTCGATGGTGACGTCGACGCCGATGCCGCCGATGCGGGTGAGCATCTTGGCGTTGGTCTGCAGCATGCCCCAGGCCTTCAGGCCGATGACGAGGTGGGTGGGCATGCGGCCGATCGCCTTGTGGATCTGGAGGATGAGGGCGTTGAGCTCGGCGACGGGGTCGGCTGTGGCGCTGCTCCAGTTGCCGGCGCCGCTGGTGACGGTGATGCCGGCCTTGAAGATGCGGACGGCTTCGGCTTCACGGCTGATGAGCTGGCTGCTCATGAGGTCCTGAAGGTTGCTCTCGCGCTCTTCGTTGCCGCTCTCCTGGTCGATGTCAAAGCGCCAGGTGGAGACTTTGAGGCCGTGGGGCTTGACGCTGTAGTAGGCCTCGGTGGCGTTGACGTCGATGGCTTTGGCGGAGTTGCCGCGCGCCAGCAGGGTGTCGTAGCTGCGGAAGGCGGCGTCGATGTCTCGCTTCTTGTAGCTGCCGATGGCGGTCGGCACCTTGACGGCGGGGAACAGCAGGGCTCCGATGCCGGCTTTTTCGTCCGCATAGGCGGCCTGGGCCAGCTCGGTCAGGTAGCTGTTGTAGGTGGATGCGTTCTGGTACATGATTCGGTGTTCGGGTGGGGTTATGCGCCGGCCAGGGTGGTGGGCGGCACGAGGTAGGCTTCAAGGAGTTCCCCGGCGGCGCCGGTCTTGACGGCGGTGGCGACGTGCGTGCCGGTGGTGCCGGCTTTGACGGTGCCGTTGCCGGCCAGGACGAGTTTGGCTCCGGGGATGACGGTGCCCGGGGAGCTGTGGAGCTTGACGCCGACGATGCCGCCGTGGTTGGGCAGGATGATGTCGGTAGGCTCGCCTTCGCTCATGTCGCCGCCGACGTGGACGACGCCGAGGGGAGTGCTGCCGGCGGCGGCGAGGCTGGGCTTGCCGGAGCTGTCAACGGTAACGAAGCAGCCTTCGCTGGCTCGCAGGTCGATGTCGCCGGTGGTCAGGCGCAGGGTGGCGGATTCGTGGATGATGGCCATGGGTTACCTCCTTACTTGGTTTCGGTTTTGGCGAGGTTGAGGGCCTTCCAGAAGGAGCAGGTGCGGCCTTCGGCGCGTTCGCGGCGCTGGATTTCCTTGGCGCGGTTGATGAGGTAGCTGCGCGTCTGCTCGGATGTCGCACGCGGGGTGCCGGGGCGGGCGTAGCGCGGGGTGGCGTTCGCGGACGCTCGGCGCTCTTTAAAGGCGCGGATGGTCATGAGGGCCAGCGATCGGTTGGTGACGAGCCCTTCCTTGAGCTCTTTCTTCTCCTCCTCCGGCAGGTCGCTGAGCCCTTCGCTGTTGAGGAGGGTTTCGGCTTCGGAGTCGGCGGCTGCGGCGGCTTCGCCCTTGATGGCTGCGATGGCGGCCAGGGTGTCGGTCAGAGGGGCATCCGGGGCGAGGCCGAGTGCCTTCTTGATTTCTTCGAGTTCGTTCATGTTGGTTTGGTGTTTGGTTTGGGTTTCGCCGGCCGGGGTGGCGGGCGGAAGGTGGGCGGGCAGGCTGTTGGTGATGGGGCGCTGGCCGGTGCGGTTGTTCGGGTTGTTGGTCAGCGCGAGGCCCAGCAGGACGAGGGGGCGGTAGCGGTCGCTGCCCAGGGGCCGGGCAAGGGCGGGATCGTCGATGCGGTAGACGGTGCTGAAGTGTTTGTAGACGCGGCCTTGCACGAGGGCGAGCCCCGGCGGTGTCCACTCGATGCGCGCGGCCAGCTGCCAGTGGCCTGATCCGTCGTCGAAGAGGGCGAGCTCGCGCACCCAGCCGGCGGCAGCGGTGTCCGGCACGTCGGCGATGCCGGGCACGCCGCGGTGGTCGGCGTCGATGGGCAGGCCTTCCTCCGGCACTCCGGCGGCTGCGATGGCGGCCATGGCGTCGTTGTCGAGCACTTGGACGATGCGGGTGCCGTCATAGATGGCAGGGTGGTCGTCGTTGCTTTCGATGTGATACCACCCGTCGGCGGGGGCATCCATGGGTTGCAGGTCGTTCGGGGTGATGCGTTTCGTGTTCATGATCTGTTTTGCGGTTCTGCCGAGTTTTGCATAGGCTTGGCAGGGGGGGATGGGGGCGATGAGGTGAAACTATGCGTCGGATCCTTCTCGGGCGTTTTTAGGGGCCTTCTGTGAGCTTTTCCTTCCCTCCTCCATGTAGCTCCGGGCGAAGAGGAAAAGGAGGCCAGTGGCGATGGCCCCAGCCATGGCGGCCGTGCCCCGCTCCAGCCAGCACCAGGCGGCGGGGGCGAGCACGTTCCAGCCACTCGCCAAGAGGGTTGCAGGTATCAGCAGGCAGAAGATGCCGGCGGCGGTGTTCAGGATGATGTTCATGGTTTCATATTTGAAGATTTAAGTGTTGACGCGCAGGATTCTCCGGTGCATAATGGCTTTGCCCCGTTCCCGTGTCAGGCGGCACTGCTAATGGCTCGGTAAGATAGGGATGCGGCATCAAGTGCCTGGTGCGTCCGCGCGTTCATAGATTTTTTTCCCTTTCCGTTTGCTCCCGATCTGAGTTGACTCTGTCCAGAATGTTTCGAGTGTGGAGTTATCTTCGTTTTTTGTGAACGCTACCGTGTAGGTTTTTCCTGGTTTGTATGGATTGATGACGCTCGCCAGATAGGTGCGTCCTCCTTTTTCGCTCTCCCAAATTTCGGCGGGGTCTTTCACAACTTGTTCGATCAGGGGCAGGGCTGAAAGTCGCGCGTTGATGTCTTCAGCTCTTTTCCCCTCGCTTTCCCAGTGTTGCAGTAAGGCGTTGTTCAGCGTTACCGTTTCACCCAAGGGATTTTTCAACCGGATTCCGGATGAGAGCCGCGCGCGTCCTTCCTGCGGAGTGATCAGCTCAGGCATGGTTAAGGGTTTCCACTGTGAGGGGTGTTTACCGCAGCGGCAGGTTTCAACGCTTTTGGCTTCGCATTCGGGGCCGCCAGGGCCAGAGTTGGCGATGAGGGCTTCCAGCAGGTCGGGTGTGGTTTCGCTGTCGAGGTCGGCAGCGTCGCGCAGGGCGGTCTCCACCTCAGCGCGGCGCTGCTCCATGCGCTCGAGGTTCGGGTTTGCCAGAGATCGGAAGGCGGCGAGCTCGGCGTCGGTGAGGGGTGGATTGTCCGGTTCTGCGGTGAGTTCGACGGTTGGCGCGGTGTTGGTGAGCATTCCTGCGGCGGGATAGCCCATGCCGGGTGCGGCGACGGGGGCTGCCTCGGTGCTGACTTCCATGCCAAGTTCTTCGCTGACGGCTTGATCGCTGACGCGCCAGCGCTGGGAGGCAAGCTGGCAGATCATGCTGACGGTGGCGGCGCGGTCGTTGACGACGGGCGGGGTGAGGGTCATGTACACCAGGCAGGGCTGCCCGGGGTGGGCTTCGGCGAGGATGCGGCGGATGTATTGGCGGTTGATGGCTTCGCAGATGCTGATGGCATCGTTGGCGGCGAGCTGGCGGAAGGCTTCCATGTGGGCGGAGCCGGCCAGAGTGCCGCTGCCGGATTCGGCCAGGACGGTGAGCAGGCCGCCGGTGGCGCGGCGCACGAGGGCTTTGTCGCACCATTCGGCGCGCAGGCTGAAGGCGTCGGCGGTGGCGGCCGTGGTCTCGACGGTCTTGATTTCGCCGCCATCCGGGTAGACGCCGGCGCCGTCCGAGGATATTTCTTTGATGATTTTGGCGTATTCATCCCGCTGGCTGTCGCTGGTGCCGGGTGGCATTTTGAAGAAGAGCGCGGGGTTGCCGAAGACTTCCAGGAAGGAGTCCCAGCCGTCGACGGCGGCTTCCTTGGCGGAGATGAGGAACATGGCGGTCAGGTCGATGGGGCGGCTCACCTCGCGCATGATGACGCGGCTCATGTCGATGGGCTCAATGCGCGAGCAGGAGCTTTCGGCGTTTTCGTTGTAGCACCAGGCGCCTTCAAGGGAGGGGCGGCAGAGCAGCCAGTGGTGGATGGGCAGCCAGCGTTCTTCACGGCTGACGGGGTCGATGGTGACTTCGAGCGCGGCGTAGCGGCGGAAGTCCGCCAGGCCGAGCCATTTGATGGCGTCGATCAGGTTGGCGACGCGACGCAGGCGCTGTGCGATGGTGCTCTGCTGCTGCTCGGCCAGTGCCTGGAGCGCGGCATCTCCGGCAACGGCGCGGGCGTCGATGAGGACGTCCCATTCCATCTCACCGAGGGCAGCCTGGCGGCGGTTGAGCACGGTGCCGAGCATGTCGTCATATTCCTCCAGGGCGTCCCAGGCGAGCTGGACGTCGGCGTATTTGCCTTCGCGGTAGAGTTCGTAGAGGTGGCGGAGGCGGACGGGGTTGAGTCCGCTGAGGGGGTTGGCTGCGCGCTTGGAGCGCAGCAGGTCGTGGTAGCGGACGGTGCGGATGTGTCCCCGGCGGATGCGGCGGTGTTTGGTGTGGGCAAGACTCATGGGCGGGGTCAGATGTTAAAGGTGCTTCGCGATGGGTGGCGGCGTGCGCCGCGGAGGATGCGCGGGTGCCGCCCCGCGGGCTCCTGGCGCTCGTGCGGCAGGCGCGCGGGTGTGGTGGTGACGGCGCCGGCGGCGGCGCGGACGGCGAGGGCCAGGGCGGTGCAACGGTCGCTGTGCCCTTCGGCGGTGCGGGGGGCGGCGTAGGTGTACTCGCCGTTGCGCACGAGCTGCTCCATGGCGTGCAGGTCGTCGCGGATGGCTTCGCTGATGGGGATGCGCAGGGCGGTGGGGGCTTCGAAGGCGCGGCGCAGGCGCGGGAAGAGCTCGCGCTTGAATTTGGCGGTGAAGGTGCAGAGTTCGAGCTTGCCGAATTCATGCTGCTCGGGGCGGTACGCACCGAACTCGCGGGCGAGGTAGTCGCCCAGGCCGATGCCGGGGCCGGTGTAGTCGAAGCAGACGCGGGAGGCCGCACGGATGCGGCTGCGCAGGATGGCTTCCTGCTCGGGGGCTGCCATGTCGCGCAGGACGAGCACTTCGCGTGTCCAGAGCACGTCGCCGACGCGCTCCAGGGTCCAGCAGACGGTGGGGTCGTTGCTGCGGCCGAAGTCGATACCGAGGCGGAGGTCGCGCCCTGCGCTCTGCCAGAGGTCGCTGCCCGCGGTTTCCGTGGCGGCCGGGGTCTCGGCGAGGGCGATGATGTCGTAGGGCAGCAGGGTTTGAGTGCCGTCGATGAACTCACAGTCGAGCTCCTGGGCTTGGGCGATGGGGTCGTCGAGGAGGTCGGCAAGCTCCTGGTAGTCGACGGGGAGGCCGTCGGCTATGGCCTTGCGCAGCGGGACAAGGTGCGTCGACCAGCTTCCCTTGGCCTCGCCGGACATGATGCCCCAGAAGCGCTTGCCGCATGCGCTGCGGCCGTTGGGGGTGCTGGTGACCATGACGGTCTTGCTGCCTCCGCGCAGCGGGTTGAGGATGGTGGGGGCGATGGCGCGCCAGGTGGCGTCCGGGTCGTCGAAGAAGGCGAACTCGTCCAGCCAGATGTCGCCGGAGAAGCCGCGAACGGTGTCCGGGCGCCCCGGGACGGCCACGCAGCGGGAGCCGTTGGAGAGCTTGATGCACTTGGCGGTGTAGCCGTCCTCGACGTCGCGCAACGAGTCCAGCTCATCATCGAAGGCGGCGGCAAAGGCTCGCAGCCACTCCTTCACTTTGGTCAGCGATTCCGCGCTCTGACGGCCCGACGGAGCGGCGATCATGACGGTGATGCCCGGGTGCGTGATGAGTCGCACCGCACAGCGGGCCGCCATGGTGAAGGATTTGCCGGTCTGGCGGCCGAAGCAGGCGGCGATGAAGCGCGCGGGATCCTCGACCACTTTGCGCTGGTAGGGCAGCAGGAGCTCCAGGGGATTTGTCACACGCCCCGTGCCCGTCCCCGGGGCGGGGGCGGTCGCGGCGGCGGGGCGTGTGACGTGTTTTCCCATGTCTGCACTCAGATTGCGGTTTATGCTAAACCGAAAATTTCACGGATGCGGCGCTCTTTTTCCTCGGGGGTGAGCGTGCTGTCCCTGACGGTGGACTCGGCGGCCGCGGCGGCGGCGGCTTTCTGCTCGAGCAGGTGCATGCGCCTCTCATCCAAGCGCTGCGCATGTGCTTTGAGCACGAGCTCGTACAGCGCTTTGATGTGCTTCACCTCGGTTCCCGGGGTGATCGCCAACTCCATGGCCCGAGCGCGCACGGCGTCCAGTGTGGCGGCGTCGAGCCCGGAGGTGTCTACGGAATCCAGCTCGCGTGCCAAGCGCTGCTGTCGGGCCCACTTGCGCGGCAGGATGTGGTTGTGGTAGTAGTCCGCAACACTTGTCCGGCTGCACGTCTGGCCGCACTCGCTGAGGTAGGAGCGTACTTCTTCGTAGCTGGTGCCACCCAGAAGCATGTCGTCCACCTGGGCAAGTTGCTTCTCACTCAGGCGGGAAAAGGTGCTGTCGGCGCGCAGTTTCTTCATCGTGTGAAGGAGTAGCGAAAGAACCGGGGATCAGGATTCATACAAGGCAGCCCGCCCGATGCCCGTGATGCACCAGCGCTTCTCTCCCAGGGAGGAAACGTCACAGTGGATCATCGCATCCGCCTCCAGTCGTGCCAAGGCTTCGAGAACCTCAGCATCAGAGGGAGGCGGCACGATGCTGAGTCGCAGCGATGCTGCCAGCGCTTTCTCCGGCTGCATGTAACCGCGCGGAGTGTTGGCCAGTTCATCCAGTATCTCTGAACGCACGCGGCGTTCTCTGTTTTTGTCACGCATCATGTTGCTGTTTGAGTAATAAATCCAGAATTCTCTGTTGAGTGTTGGCAATCACAACGAGCTGCCCGCGAATCTCAGCCGTCACCTGATCGTTCTTGTCGATTCGGGCGTGCACGCGCCTAAAGTCCTCGCGCACCTCATTCTTGAAGTCATCCAGCTCTGC
>DXFQ01000159.1 GCA_019114365.1 Candidatus Parakkermansia intestinigallinarum
CCGCTGAGACGGTGCGGGGAGGGGGCTGTTGTCTTGCGGGCGAGTTGTTTGCCGGGCTCGGGGGTGGGAGAATGAGGGGTCCATATGTCGCGCTTCTCAATGTTTGTCTTTGTCTGACTGTATTGAGACAACGCGGCGCGATTTTTTTGCCCTAACGTGTAGCTTTCATGCAGCCGAGCTTGGTGCGGCTCTTCATGTGGTATGGGGAAGGGCGGCGGCTGTTTGCCCTTTGCGGGGGCGGGGCGGCGGGTGTTTTACTCCTGCCCGTTGCGGCGCTCGTGTTTGTCGAGCCGTATGCTGATGAGGGCCGGGACGATGAGGGCGATGGTGAGGCCGATGAGCCAAGCGATGTAGAACATGGGGCGGAGGGGGTGGAGGGGGGTGATGCGGCGCGGAGGTTGCCGCCGCGCCGGGGTTGTGCCGCGGGGAATCAGTAGAGCTGTTTGTCGTTGTCGCGGATGTATTGAGCCGTGATTTTACCGGACATGATACGGTAGGCCCATGTGGTGTAGATGAGGACGATGGGCAGCAGAACGGCGGTGACGATGAGCATGATGAAGAGGGTGAGCTGCGAGCTGGTGCAGTCCCAGAGGGTGAGCCCGGCGTTCGGGCAGCTGCTGCTGGGCATGACGAAGGGGAACATGGCCGCGAGGGGCAGCAGGACGAGGCCGAGCATGGTGACCGATGAGCAGAGAATGGCCGCGCCTCCTCGGCTGCGGCTCGCGAGGATGCTGCCGGCGACGGCGGCGATGAGGGCTAGGGCGGGTACGAGCCAGAGGGCGGGGCAGGCGGTGAAGTTTTGCAGCCAAGCGCCGCTCTCGCAGACGACTTGCTTGGCGAGGGGGTTGGAGGGTGCGTCGGTGGCGATGTCGCCGATGATGCGGTAGCCGTCGATGCCGAACCAGCCCCAGAGGCAGGCGGCGAGGGCGAGGACGGCGGTGAGCAGGCCGGTGATGAGCCCGGTGCGGCGGGCTCGCTGCTGCAGGGCGCCGTCGGTGCGCAGAATGAGGTAGTTGGCGCCGTGGAAGGTGAACATGAGCAGCGAGACGATGCCGCAGAGCAACGCAAAGGGGTTGAGCAGAGACAGGAAGCTGCCGGTGTAGATCGGGCGCAGGCTTTCGTCGAAGTGGAAGGGCACGCCCTGCAGCAGGTTGCCGAAGGCGACGCCGAAGATGAGCGGCGGAACGGCGGAGCCGAGGAAGAGTCCGGCATCCCAGCTCTTCCGCCAGCGCGCGTCGGCGACTTTGCTGCGGAAGTCAAAGGCGACGGGGCGCAGGATGAGGGTGAGCAGTACGAGCAGCATGGCCCAGTAGAAGCCCGAGAAGGCGGTGGCGTACATGAGCGGCCACGCGGCAAAGAGGGCGCCGCCGCCGGTGAGCAGCCAGACTTGGTTGCCGTCCCAGTGCGGGGCGACGGCGTTGATCATGCAGCGGCGCTCGGTGTCGTTTTTGCCGAGGATGGGCAGCAGGGTGCCTACGCCCATGTCTTGTCCGTCCATGATGCTGAAGCCGATGAGCAAAATGCCGATGAAGAGCCACCAGATGATGCGGAGTGTTTCGTAGTCGAGCATGTCGGTGTGTGGGGAGGTGAGGGTTGCGCGGGTGTGCGGTTGCGGGGGCGTCGTCGGGTTGCGGGGATCAGCGGTCGGAGGCCGCGGTGCCGGGGGCGGGCTGAGGCGCGGAGGCGGGCTGCGTCGCGGAGGCGGGCTGCGGCGCGGGGCCGCCGTCGCTCGGGCCGCGCCTGACGGTGCGAATCATCAGCCAGATTTCGGCGATGAGCAGCAGGGTGTAGAGGCCGATGAAGCCGCTGAGCGAGCCCACGAGGTCGCCGACCGAGAGGCCGGAGACGGAGAGGTGCACGGGCAGGATGCCGTAGATGGACCAGGGCTGGCGCCCGTATTCGGTGACGAACCAGCCGATTTCACAGGCAATCCAAGGAAGGGGTAGGCAGCAGACGATGAAGAGCAGCACGCAGCTGCGGCAGGGGATGCTCCCGCGGATGCCGTACCAGCTGCCGAGGATGAAGGCCAGCAGGCAGAGGCAGCCCGCGCCGATCATGAGGCGGAAGGACCAGTACATGGGCACGACGGCGGGGATGGTGCTGCGGGCGGCTTGGCTGATTTGTTCCGGTGTGGCGTCGGAGACTTTGTCGGTGTAGCGCCGCAGCAGCAGGCCGTAGCCCAGCTCGCTCTTGACGGCGTTGAAGCGGTCGCGCAGTTCGTCGTTGGCGGGGTCTTGCCGGAGTTGTTCGAGCAGGCTGACGGCCTGCTGCCCGGTTCGGATGCGCTGTTCGTTGCGAGCGATGAGGTCGCGGATGCCGGGCAGTTGTTCATCGAGGCTGCGCGTGCCCATCAGCCCGAGCAGGCCGGGAATGCCGATTTCGGCGCGGTTGAGCTGTGCTTCTTCATCGGGCAGGGCAAAGAGGGAGAGGGGGGCGGGGGCTTCATGCGTCTCCCACATGGCTTCCATCGAGGCGAGTTTCTCCGGCTGATTCTGCGCGACGAGGTAGGCGGATTGGTCGCCCATCCAGAAGGTGCAGAGGGTGACGATGAGGCCGAAGGTCGAGCCGATGCGCAGGCTGCGGTGCGCGAGTTCCGTGTGCCGCCCGCGCAGAAGGTACCAGGCTGAGATGGCGCAGACGAAGACGGCTCCGGTCATGTAGCCGGCATTGATGGTGTGCATGAACTTGGCCTGAGCCCAAGGGCTGGTGACGACGGCCCAGAAGTCGGTCATTTCCATGCGCATGGTCAGGTCGCTGAAGGCGCTGCCGGCGGGGTACTGCATCCATGCATTGGCGATGAGAATCCAGAGGGCGGAGAGGTTGCTGCCCAGCGCCATGAGGAAGGTGGCGGCGAGGTGCCCGCCTTTCGAGAGGCGCTTCCAGCCGAAGAAGAAGAGGCCGATGAAGGTGGACTCCAAAAAGAAGGCCATGAGCCCTTCAATGGCGAGCGGCGCACCGAAGATGTCGCCGACGTAGTGCGAGTAGTAGGCCCAGTTGGTGCCGAATTGAAACTCCATGGTGATGCCGGTGGCCACGCCCATGGCGAAGTTGATGCCGAAGAGTTTGCCCCAGAAGCGGGTCATGTCGCGGTAGATTTCCCGACCGGTGGCGACGTAGCAGCCCTCCATGATGACGAGTAGGAAGGAGAGCCCCAGTGTCAGCGGGACGAAGAGATAGTGGTACATCGCCGTGAGGGCGAACTGGAGGCGGGAGAGGTCGACGAGTTGTTCGGTAATCATGGTGCTGGCGGCAGGGGGGTGGCGGCGGAAGGTGTTTCAGCAGGGCCGAGGAGTTCGTCCGCGATGGTCTCGGGGCTCGTCTGCGGGCGTTTGGAGGGGGAGAAGTAGAGCGCCCAGAGGGTCAGGAGGACGGTCAGTTTGAGACCGATGACGAGTGCCAGACTGCCGAGCAGGCGGTGCCGGGGCCGGACGGTGCCGGGCGCGGCGTGGGTCGTGGCTGAGGGGGCGGCTGCCATGCGTGAAACGGGTTTAGCTTTTTCTTTTAGACTACAGTTGAGGGAGATTGTCAAGGCTAAAGAGCGGAGTTATTTTGCGGATGAGTCCTTTCTCCGCGCGTTGCCCTTTGTTTGCTTGCGGAGGCGGCTCCTGCGCCGTGCGGGGCGGCGATGGTGCGTCGGCAGTGTCGGGGCGGAGGCGGAGGTGCGCTCGGAAAAATGAAGGATGCAGTCGCGCTTGTTTCTTGCCAAGTCGGGAAATTGGGGTATGATGGGGGCATGGCAAGTACGTTGACTGAGGAGCAGTTGGATTTGGTTCGCGCCTGGGCTGCGCAGGGTGTTGATTTGAACGGTATTCAGAAGCGCCTGGCTTCGGAGTGCGGGTTGCATCTGACTTACATGGATGTGCGTTTTTTGTTGCTCGATTACGGTATCGAGATTGCTCAGCCGGCTGAGCCCGCGGCGGCTCCCGCTGCGGCGGAGGCTGAGGGCGCCGCGCCTGCTGCCGATGAGGCCGCCGATGCCGGGGATGCCGCGGCCGCAGCCGAGGCGGAGCTGCCCGGGGGCAAGGCTGCCGGCGGGGTGTCGGTGACGATTGACGAGTTGCAGTTGCCCGGTACGCTGATTTCGGGCAAGGTGAGTTTCCCGTCCGGCGGGCAGGGGGCTTGGTTTATTGATCAGGCGGGGCGTCTGGGATGGAGCGATTTGTCCGGACAGCCGACGCAGTACGAGATGCAGGATTTTCAGACGCAGCTCATGCAGTTGCTGCGCGGCGCGATGTGAGGCGCGCACGGGCTGCCGAGGCCGGCCGCCTGCGTGCGGCGAGCGGCTGCGGTGTTTTTGGGTCGGCGGTTCCCGTGAACCCGTCGGTCTTATGGCAGCAAGCGGGGGTGCCG
>DXFQ01000160.1 GCA_019114365.1 Candidatus Parakkermansia intestinigallinarum
TCGATTGAACACACAGGGCATGGTAGGAGATTTCTCCTCCATGCTCAATGTTTTTTCTGCCCCCTGCGTTGTTTTTCTCTTCTTCTCTCTGCTCTGTTGCGGCGTCATTCCACACAATTAGCAGAAGAGCCACTTTCGTTGCAACTCGGATGGCAACGAGACCAAGTATGTATCAAGGAGCACTATCACTGAACAAGCTGACGAGTCTTCGCCTGCATGAGATGGCTGAAGTTCATTAACCCGTAGATGTAGGCCAGCGCGGCGCGCTTGACCGTGCGTCGCACCCCTGTCGCATCCTTATTCTGCTCCTTGTTCACGGCAGCGGGCGTAGCCTGCTTCCGCATATTTTCCGTCATGCGGCGCATCATCCACCGACTCTTTCTCTTCCGCTTGTCGAGCTCGCTCTTCCAGCTATTGCGACCCGTTGCCACAAACTCCGCGAACGACTCCGCCGCCTTCAGCGCCTGTGCAGAGCTCATCGCCTGCCAGCAGCCATAAGTCGTCAGAATATTCAGAGAATCATGCAACTTTTCGTGCCTCTTCTCATAATCCTCCTCGGTGCCGGTAAGCTCCTGCATCTGGGCAACCACCGCCTGATACTCCTCATCCATCTGCTCCTCCGTCATCCGAAGAGCGCGCATGATCTCTCCCATCGTCCTGTAATGGTCAGAATCCATCTTGCCCTTCTTGCTTCGGTGCCCGGGCTCACTCTTCGGCATGGCGCGCTTCCGAATGGACTCGATGCGCTCCCAAGCCTGTTCCTTGACGTAGCGGTTAAGCTGGTCCCGACAAGCCACAGTCACCTTCCTCAGCGAACGGTCGAGCCGCTCGGCTCCAAGCTGAGCCATAGCCTCCCGCGCTTCTTCCTCACTGAGCCCCTGCAGCAGCAGCGCATCACGCTGCTTCCTCATTGCCGACAAGAACTTCTCGGCAACGGCCCCCTTCATAGCCCCTCCGCGCATCGGCAGATCACCGTGCTGCACCATTTCCGCGTACGCAGCCGCCCAGTGCATCAACAGATTGAGCCTACCCATCTGCGCCAAGTGCGGCGGCAGTATCGCCCTTGTAGCCGAGATCAGAGACAAGAGCTCAGCATAAAGCCTCGCTCCATCCCCCAGCCTTACCGACTCCCCCGCGCGCGACACCTTATTCAGATCCTGAAGTATGCGCTCCCAGTCACTTGCGAGAGCTGCAATTTGCTCATCCTTCACCGCGATGAGAGCAAGCTCTTTCTGCACAGCCTCTCGGCGCTGGCTCGCCGTCAGGGCCGAGAAGGTAATATCGGGAGCTGCCGAGTCAAAGCCCCCATGTTCAAACTGCAACCACCCTTCCCACGTGCGCAGAGGAAGAATCCCATCGACCTCTTCGGCTGAAGAAGCAGATTTTGCAAAATTGTTCTTGCTTTTCTCCTCGCCTTGTGATACAGGGGAATTGTCTATGTTCACTTCATTTGATACCCTTGAAGAGTTGCGCGAAGCCGTTTCCAAGATAGATTTCTTCCGGTTCACAAAAGATCTGGACACCGACAACGTTTGGGGGAAGGTACGTTGCGGCAACTGGTACCGACTCGAGAAATCCGACGACGGAACCAAGTACGAGCTTTGGTCCTTTCCTGAGAACCCCTCGTACGATAAGCGCCCGTATGAGTTCCGTGATGCAACCGAGAAGGAATTCTGGGCTCGTGTGCTGTAATAATCCTCGCCCTGCTGTAATTTTCCGAGCACCGCTTCCAGCTCCGGGAGTTCTGCGCTGACGTAGTCTTTCAGCTTGGCCTTCGCATCTTGGCATGCGTTGCGCGCGCGTTTCCGGAGCTCTTTCATGTCATTGTAGTCAGCGCCCTGATAAAGCCCTTGGCTGTATTGAGCTAGGGCTTTTTGCGATGTCCTCAGCTGTGTCGTTTTTGCCGAGTCGGCCTCAGAATCAATGGCTTGATCTATCTTTCTGCCGACTTCGTAAATCAGGTGTCCCACTTCACCCTTCACCTCCATCATGTGTTGCTCGATGAGGATGAGCTCACCGATAAATCCATGACGAGTTCGAAGATTCAACTTGATATCGGCATAACCGTATTTTGACGCATCTGCATATAGGTTTTTTACGCGCACTACCTCTAATCCCTTTGCTTTCACGGCCTCGATGACGTCGGTGAAAGAATCTCCCGGCTGCAAGACAATTGTAGAAGCGGCCGAGTTGCCTGACTCGGTTTGGGATGTCCGTAGGGGCTACATGAAAGCTGAAGCAATTGAATCGTCTGGGGAGTTTGCCTCCCTTCTTATAGTTGTTACATCGGAGACATGATCCCATACGCCCATTTTTGGGCGGGATAAATGCATCTCTTCCACGTGGGCTTTGCCCGGTCCTTTTTGATGCAGAAAACGTTGCAGGACACAATGACGGCGTTCTCGACGTTGAAAACGTAGAGATGGCGATCGCGGATGAAGCGGTAGGGAATGCTTGTTTTGAGCTTGTACACAAAATGTGTTTGCGGTTTTTCGGCGGCCGGGGCATACAGGCGTTGCCTGTGTATGGTCAATTCCGTTCCGTCCGGAGAAAGTGAACAGGATTCAATCATCAAGGTGTTGACGCCGTCGCGGCTCAATTTCGTCAGGGTATATTCGATGACGAGATGCCCGTTCTTGGGATTCACGTACGCGGGCAAAGGTTTGCGCGAAAACAGGGCGCCTTCGGTGCCGGGCGGCGGGACCTCGAGTTCCGGGAAGTCTGACGTCTCAGCTAAGTCTTCTCCGCGAGGAAGCGGGATGGCCTTGGGGATTTCCCCCTCCCAAACAGGGCTTGCGGAATCAAGGCGTTTCGTCTTCTTGTCCGCATCTGCCGTATCTGCTATGGCGGCGTCGACGAGAGCGGAAGGATTCGGATTGGCGTTTGGAGCCTGTTCTTGGGAGTGAGAAAGGGGATGCTGTTCCGCTCCGATAGGCGAATGGCTCAAAAGAGCGGCACAAGCGGCAGCGGCCGCAAAAAGGTATTGTCGCATGTGTGTTTTTTGGGGGGTGTTTTCTGTTATTTCAAGTTGTTTTCCCCTCTTCCACACCGAGGCACGCAGCTCTGCTTAGGGGGATGGCTCGCCGCACGCCGCGAAAGCGCGCGGCTCGGACAGTTCCGACATCCGGCTACACGGGGAAGCAGGATGCATTGCGGGATCTGTCCGGCCGCGGCGGGGCCTCAAAGAGGCTCAAGCGAAGGAGGGCTTACAGGCCCAGCATTTTTCCGGCTCCCAGAGCCTCTTTTTCAAATTTGCTGCAATCTTGTTTGGCTTCCAGCTTCTTGACTGCGTCAGAGGCGTCGGACTTCAGATCATCAAGGTCGCCCGGGATGGTTACCGCGCTCATCGCGGAGTCGCCGGTTCCCTTATTTTGCTGCATTTTCAGCAAGTAAAGGACGACTTGACAGGAGGCGCTTCCTCGCTCGCTGCCGAAGACAATCCAGTCTACCATGAGTTGCGTCATCTCCGCCTCTTTCGCACCGCCATCCGCACGTGAAGCCTGCATCAACGCGGGCATCAGCTCGGCAAGAAAGGCCTCGATGTCAGCGACTTCGCCGGCCTCGGCTTTGACGGCGAGTTCTTTGAGCGCCGCGGCCTTGTTTTGTTCGATGTAGTTGCTCAGAACCTTTTCGGTGTCTTCCTTCAGAGCAGAGGGTGCCGAGTTGCCGCAGGAGCAGAGCAAAACGGCGGGGCATGCCAGCATCAGGATGAGTTTTTTCATGTATGTGTGTGTGTTTCGTTGTTGTAGAGAGAGCTTTCTCAACGGACTTGAACATCAGAGAGAAAAGCCGATGTCAACCTATCTATCATATTCTGCACGCGCCGTCAAGAATGAATCTTCGCGCTCCTGCAGAAGCTGTGAAAATAAATGGGGGGATGGAGCTGAACTTGGCGGCAGTCACGCATCTGCAAATTATCGCCGGGCACGGGTGTCCGGGGGCATCCTTGTTTGTTTCTCGCCTGCATGGCGGGACGGCTTCGGGGTCTCGCCGACGGGTATTGTTGACGGGAGGCTAAAGCCCGAGACGTATCCCCCCGCAACGGCTTCTCGGGGAGCGAAGGAGACGGGGGCCCGAAAGTGTTCCCGTTTTCCTTTAGCGTTGACAGGCTCAGCCGGGGCTGATAGGATGCTCGCGTGGCTCGGCCACTGACAGATGTTGTTGCGAAGTCCCCTGCTTTTGCCGGGGAGCTGGCGAGGTTGCGCCTCGGCCGCACGCGGGAGGAGCCTCTTGTGTTTGATCGCTGCTGCCCGGCGGCTTTTTCGTTTATTGTGGCTCTCGTTGCTCAGCAGGCTTGCAGCGGGGGGCGCGGTACACCCGACGGCGGGGAGCCCCGCCGCATTTGGGTGGTGGCTGATGCGCTGCCCGTGCAGGAGCGCATTGCCGCAGAGCTGCCGCTCTGGCAGGCGCCGGAGAGCGTGCTGGTTCCGGAGCGCGAGGTGCATATCAACAACGGCATCAGTGATCCGGATCTCGCGGCGGAGCGCCTCGAGGCGCTTCGCAGTATCTCCGGGGCGCCGAGTCGCGTGCAGATTGCGATTGTGACGGCGGCCGGTCTGCGCCAGACGGCTCCTTCTTTTGCGGGGGATAGTCAGGATGCTCTGAGTCTTCGCCTCGGTCAGGAGTTCGCGCCGCAGGAGCTCGCGGCGCGTCTTTCGGCCCACGGGTTTGAGCGTGTCGAGCAGGTGACGGCGCGCGGCCAGTGGAGTCTGCGCGGCGGTATTCTCGATGTTTTTCCGCTTCAGAGTCCCTGGCCGCTCCGCTTGGAGTTTTTCGGTGATGAGGTGGAGAGTATCCGCGCTTTCGATGTCGATTCGCAGCTGTCGTTCCGCAAGCTGGAGGGTGCTGATCTCGTGCTGGATGAGCCGCCCGCCGACCGCGAGCTGCATGAGTGGATCCGCCCGGATGACTGGGTTGTGAGCTTGCCGGGCAGCGGTTTTCCGGGGGATGTGCTGGTGTGGGAGACGCCGCCGGATCTCGAGCTGAGCGTCGCGGATCTCAGCTCTCCCGATGTGCTCGATCGCTTGGATGAGCATTGCAGCCGCCGCAGCGAGACGGCTTTCTTCGGCAGTCCTCTGGGGAGTTTCGAGACGGGGGATTTCGTCATGCAGGAGACGCGCCGCGAGCTTGCCCGCAGGAGTTTGGAGGCTTGGCGGCGGGAGAAGTGGCGCATCGTGATGTTTTTCCCGCACGAGGGCGAGAAGCAGCGATTTGAGGAAATCTGCGGGCAGGATGAGGTGTGGAGTGCCGTGCAGAGCCGCGACGGTGATCTGCCCTTCGGGTTTACGGTTCCCGGGGCGAGGCTGGCGGTGCTCTCGGCTGCTGAGATTTTCGGCCGCTATTCTTCGCCGCGCACGCGTCGGCAGGACGAGCGGGACGAGAGGTTGCGCCGCGAGCGGGCGCAGGCACCGCTGCGCGAGATCAATCCGGGAGATCTGGTGATTCACGCCTCGCACGGTTTGGGGCGCTTTGAGGGTGTGGTGCGCGATGAGAAGAGCGGCGAGGAGGAGCTGCATATTCAGTATGCGGGCGGGGTGCTGCTGCGCATTCCGCTGACGCAGAGTCACCTTATTTCCAAATACGTCGGCCTCGGTGCCAAGACGCCCGAGCTGAGCAAGCTGGGGGACTCGCGGTGGAAGCGAGCCTGTCAGGCGGCCGAGAAGGCGGTTGCGGATTACGCGGCTCAGCTGTTGGAGATTCAGGCGGAGCGCGAGAGCAAGCCCGGCTACGCTCACCCGCCCGATTCGTCGTGGATGTGGCAGTTTGAGTCGAGTTTTCCTTATCGCGAGACGCCGGATCAGCTGCGGGCGATTCAACAGACGAAGGCGGATATGGAGTCGCCGCGCCCCATGGATCGCCTCATCTGCGGGGATGTGGGCTTCGGCAAGACGGAGGTGGCTATCCGCGCGGCTTTCAAGTGCGTGACGGGCGGCAAGCAGGCGGCGATTCTGGCGCCCACGACGGTGCTGGCGGATCAGCACTGGCGCACGTTCCGCTCGCGTATGAGTGAGTATCCGATTCGCATCGAGCTGCTGAGTCGCTTTACGCCGCCGAAGAAGGCCAAGGAGGTGATCGAGGGGCTCAAGAGCGGCGAGGTGGATCTCGTGATCGGCACGCACCGCCTTATTTCGAAGGATGTGTCGTTCAAGAATCTCGGCCTCGTTGTTATTGATGAGGAGCAGCGTTTCGGCGTGCGCCACAAGGAGCAGTTCAAGCGCAATTTCCGCATGGTGGATATGCTGACGCTCTCGGCTACGCCCATTCCGCGCACGCTTTACGTCGCGCTGATGGGTGCGCGCGATATGAGCACGATCGAGACGGCTCCGCTCAATCGCCTGCCGGTGCAGACGGCGGTTTGCCCCTACAACGAGGAGCTGATTGCGCGCGCGATTGAGCGCGAGCTCGCGCGCGGCGGTCAGGTTTTCTTTCTGCACAATCGCGTGCAGAGTATCCGCCGCATGGAGGCCGAGCTGCACCGCCTCGTGCCGCAGGCTCGCATCGTGGTCGGCCACGGGCAGATGGACAAAGGAGAGCTGGAGCTCATCATGCGCGACTTCATCGACGGCAAGGCGGACATTCTGCTGGCCACGTCGATTATCGAGAGCGGCATCGACATTCCGAACGCCAACACGATCATCATCGACCGCGCCGATCGCTTCGGGCTCGCCGATCTCTACCAGCTGCGCGGGCGCGTGGGCCGCGGCGGGCACCGCGCCTACGCCTACCTGCTGCTGCCGCGCGAGGCTCTCTGCACGGGTGACGCCCGCAAGCGCGTTGCCGCCATCCGCCAGTATACGGAGCTGGGCAGCGGGTTCAAAATTGCCATGCGCGACCTCGAGATCCGCGGCGCGGGCAATTTGCTGGGGACGCAGCAGAGCGGGCACATCGCCGCCATCGGCTTCGAGCTGTACTGCCAGCTGCTCAGGCAGTCTGTCGAGCGGCTCAGCGGCAAGGCGCCCGACATCCGCGCCGATGCCGTCGTGAAGGCCGACTTCCTCAGCCTGAGCGAGGCGGCTATGTCGACGCGACCCGATGCCGACAAGCTTATCGGGGCCTACCTGCCGGAGGCTTACGTTGAGTCGACGCGCACGCGCATGAGCTGTTACAGCCGGCTGGCCAAGGTCTGCTCGCTCGATGAGACCGACGATCTGGAGCGGCAGTGGATTGACCGCTTCGGCCCGCTGCCGCGCGAGGCCCGCAACCTTCTGACCGTCCACAAAATACGCCTCGTCGCCTCGCGCCGCAACATCTCGATGGTCGAAATCAGCGGCCAAAAACTGCTGCTCACCCGCAACAAGCAGTACATCATGGAGAACAAGAAATTCCCCCGCCTGAGCAAAGTGAAGCCCGAGGAGAAACTCGGCGAGACGCTGCGGCTTCTGCTCGCTCTCTGATTTCTCTTAGGTCTTGCCGGTTTTTTCATATCTTTCATCTCGATGCCCGCTGATACACACCTCCGACCTTTTGAAGAGAAGGACGCAGCTGCCCTGACCCGCCTCCTCAATAACCCGGCCGTCTATCGTTACCTCTCCGCTCGCCTGCCCATTCCCTACACCGAGGCCGAGGCGCAGGACTTCATCGCCCGCTGCCGGCGCGGGGAGCGCCTCGAACGCGCCATCATCGTCAACGGTGAAACGGCGGGCGGCATCGGCTGTGCTCTGCCCGAGGCCGATGAGGCCGTCTACGAGCTGAGCTACTGGCTCGGCGAGTCCTTCTGGCGGCAGGGCATCATGACGCGAGCCCTTCAACTCTTTCTGGCGGAGCTCCGGGGTCTGCTGCCCCGCGGCAGCGTTCTGCGCGCCAAAGTCTTTGCCCCTCACGTCGTCTCGCAGCGCATTCTGCTTCATGCCGGCTTCAAGCAGTTGCCGGGCTTTGAGCTCAAACCGATGCGCGACGGTCTGCCGCACGTTACCTACGTCTATGACCTCCCCGTCGGGCAGGCCAAAGCGTCGGCATGACGCAGGCAGGAGCTTTCCGGGCGGCTTTTTCGTTTGCCAAAGAGCGGCGGACAGAGTAGAATGACGCGCGTGAGACTCTCCTCCCTCCGAATCTTTGCCCTCAAGCTCGGCATTTTCTCCACGGTTCTTCTCTACCTTGCCATAGACCTCTGGTTCTGGCACGGCCCGGTCTGGAGTTATATTCACAGCGGCGCTGCCGAGAAGGACACGAGCAAGTTGGCGGCGACGGTCTACGGCGAGGATCTCAGCAAGGAGCAGTTCTCGCGCCTGCGCCGCGAGATGGTCTGGCAGCGGGGGCTCGACGGCGAGGAGGAGGGGGCTCTTGATCCCGATACTTGCCTCATGGAGCTCATAAACCGCAGCATGCTGCGCATCGCCACGCGCTACAATGACAAAAACCTTCCGCTCTGCCGCGAGGAGGCGGAGGCGGAGGTCGCCGGGCTCGCCTCTCGAGCCGACAGCGATGAGGCCTTTGACGCTCAACTTCGCTCGCAGGGTTATACGCGCGAGAGTTTCACGGACATGGTGCAGGCGCGGATGCGCTCCCGCGCCCTGCTCGAACGGGCCGTCGCCGAGCACTGCGACGTGAGCGATGAAGCCGTTGCCCTGCACTATGAGCTTGTCCGCGACTCGCTCCGCATCCCGGAGAGGCGCATGCTGCACCACATTTTCTTCGCCTTTGACGGCAAGGACGCCGCCGACGTTCAGGCGCGCGCGGAGGAGGCGCTTCGGGCTCTGGAAGCCGGGGCCGACTTTGAAAGCCTCGCCCGCGAGCGGAGCGAAGATGAGCGGAGTGCGCCTCAAGGCGGTGCGCTCGGTATGATTCCCAACTGCCCGGAGCGACTGCTGCCCGAGCTGCCGCTCTTCGGCGCAGAGGCCATTCCCGCCGGCAAGCCGACGCCGGCACAGAGCCGCTGGGGCTGGCATATTCTGCTGGCCGGCCCGGTCGAAGCCGCGCGCACGCCCACGCTCGAGGAGTGCCGCGAGAGCCTGCGCAGCGCCATCCGCAGCGCGCAGCGCGAGATCGCTGTCGGCCGATATTTCGACACTCTCTTTGACGAAGCCCTGCAAAAGAAACGCATTCGCATTTATGCCCACTGACACCATCACCGTTCACCGCCGGGAGCGAGGTTTGCGCGGCAGCCTCGTCGTGCCGGGAGACAAGAGCATTTCTCATCGCGTTGCCATTCTCGGCGCTCTTGCCGAGGGAAGCATGAAAGTGCGGAACTACCTCTGCAGTGAGGACTGCCTCAACACGCTGCGCGCCATGCAGCAGCTCGGTGCCGTGGTCACCCCGGGCGAGAGCCCGGCCGACTTCACGCTCACCGGCACCGGCATGGCGCCGCGCGCGCCTCAACAGGACATCGACTGCGGCAACTCCGGCACGGGCATGCGGCTCATGGCCGGCGTGCTCGCCGCTCTGCCCTTCCGCAGTCGCCTCTTCGGCGATGACTCGCTCTGCCGTCGCCCGATGAAGCGCATCATCGACCCGCTGAGTCTGATGGGGGCGGATATCCGCGCCTGCGGGCAGAAGCCCGGCTGCGCTCCGCTGGAAATCAACGGGCGAGAGCTTCACGCCATCCGCTATGAGCTTCCCATGGCCAGCGCTCAGGTGAAGAGTGCGGTTCTGCTGGCCGGCATGATCACCCGCGGCCGCAGCCGGGTGCACCAGCCGGCCGTCACGCGCGACCATACCGAGCGCCTCTTCGCGCATTTCGGCATCCCCTGCGAGGTCTCCGCCGACGGGCTCGACATCTCCGTCGAAGGCCCCGTCGCCATCCGCGCACGGGACATCACCATCCCGGCCGATATTTCGAGCGCGGCTTTCTGGATGGTTGCCGCCACCGTCATTCCCGGCAGCGAACTGGTGCTGCACTGCGTCGGCCTCAATCCTACGCGCGACGCCATCATCACCGTGCTGCGGCGCATGGGGGCCGACATCAGCATCAGCCATCGCCACGACGAGGGAGAACCCTACGGCGACCTCACCGTGCGCAGCGCCCCGGCCCTGCACGGCACCGACCTGCTTCCCGAGGAGATACCCAACCTCATCGACGAAATCCCCGTGCTGGCCGTCGCTGCGGCCTTTGCCAAGGGGCGCACGAGCATCCGCAATGCGGCGGAGCTCCGCGTCAAGGAGAGCGACCGCGTCGCCACGACTGCCTGCAACCTACGCGCCATGGGGGCACAGGTCGAGGAGTTCGATGACGGCATGGTCATCAGCGGCGGCCAAGCGCTGCAAGGCTGCACGCTCGAGAGCTACGACGACCACCGCATCGCCATGAGCTTCCTCATCGCCGGCCTCGCGGCCGAAGGCGAGACCACCCTGCTGCATTGCCGCAACATCAACACCTCGTACCCCGGCTTTGAAGACCACCTGCGGCAGCTGACCCGCTGAAGCGGCCTCGGCGCCCCGCGCTGAGCCGCGCAGCGGCCGGAGTGAGCCTCTCTGCTCCGGCCTCCTCCGACACCTCCACCGCCTCCACCGCCTCCTCCGCCTCCTCCGCCGCCTCCACCTCCTCCACCTCCTCCACCTCCTCCGATAACTCTGACAACCCTCTCACCGCCGACCTCAAGGCCCCACTCGCCGCAGCGCCCCGCCCGCCTACACTCCCGCCATGCCACGCATCACCGAAGAATGTGTCGCCCGCATCAAAAACTCGGCAGATATTGTCGAGGTTGTCGGTCGCTACATCCAACTGCGCCGCGCCGGCACGGCATGGAAGGCCTGCTGCCCCTTCCACAGTGAAAAGACGCCCTCCTTCAGCGTCAACCCCGCTCGGCAAAGCTTCCACTGCTTCGGCTGCGGCGTCGGCGGCGACGCCGTGAAGTTCGTCATGATGTTTGAGAACCTCGACTACCCGACGGCACTGCGCCGTCTGGCGGACATCGCAGGCGTCGCCGTCATCGAGGAAGACGAAAACCCGGAGCAGGCGCGGCGCCGTCGCCGTCGCGGGCGCATCATCCGCGCCAACCAACTGGCGGCGGACTACTACCACCGCCAACTCTGCCGCAACCGCGCCGCCGACGGCGCACGCGCATATCTCACAGGGCGAGGATTCAACATCGCCATCGCCAAGGCTTGGAAGCTCGGCTGGGCACCGCCCGACTTCCGCCCCCTCGCCGAGCTTGCCCACCGCGACGGGCTCGACGACGGCAGCCTGAGCGACGCCTACCTGCTGGCGCGCGGCAGAAACGGCCTCTACCCGGTCTTTCGCGACCGCCTCATGTTCCCCATCGAGAACCTGCGCGGTGAAATCGTCGGCTTCTCCGGGCGCGTGCTCGAAGGCGACAGCGACCCGCGCAAATACGTCAACACCGCGGAAACGGAAGCCTTCCGCAAAGGCGAGCTCCTCTTCGGGCTCAGCCGCGCCACGCGCGCCATCGGTAAAGCCGGCATGAGCGTCGTCATCTGCGAAGGCCAGCTCGACGTCATCGCCTGCCACGAAAAGGCGGACATCCGCAACGCCGTCGCCGGCCTCGGCACGGCCTTCACCGACGAGCACGCGGCCCTGCTGCGCAAGTACGCCGGCCGCGCCATTCTCTGCTACGACGGCGACAGCGCCGGCATCAAGGCCAGCGAAAAGACCTACCGCAAACTCGCCCAAGCCGGGCTGGAGGTACGGCAGGCCCTGCTGCCGCCCGGGGAAGATCCCGACTCCCTCATCCGCAACCAAGGCCCCGAAGCCCTGCGCCAAGCCATCGACGAGGCCCAACCCTACCTTCAGGCACGCCTCGCGCAAGAATTGCAAAACCTCGGCGACGACCCCATGGCCCGGGCGGCGCTCATCACGCGCATGGCCGACTTGGCGGCGGAAATCGCAGACTCCGTCAAGCGCGACGTCGCCGTGGTCGATCTCGCCAGCCGCCTCAACATCGGGCGCGACGAACTGCGAGGCAGCGTTGCAGACATCGCCAAAGCCAAGCGCAGTGCCGCCGAACGCGAACGCCGAAGAGCCCCGGCCTCGGCCGCCCCAGGCGACCAAGACCGCGAGGAAGAAAACCCGGAAAGCAGCATCGCGGACGAGCCCGTCGTCCCCATGCGCCTGCACCGCTCCGTTCGCAACCTCATCAGCCTCGCCATCGGCAATGCCGACGCCCAGCAAGCGATGGTCGAGCGCATCGAAGAACTGCGGGAGCCCATCCGCGAACTGCCCGGCGGCATCATCCTGCAGCGCCTGCTCGAAGAGCTGCCCGAAGCCGGCAAGCCCGAAGCTTGGCAGGCCTTTCTCCGCAAACTCACGCCCGAGCAAGCAGCCGGGCTGCGAGACGTCCGCCCCGAGCCGCTGCGCCTCAGCGACCCGGAGGGCGCCGTGGAGCAGTGCTGCTCCTGCGCGGCGGCAGACACCGTGCGGGCGCAGATCGACACCGGGCTGAGCCTCATCCAAAGCGGCCGCCTCCCGCAGGACGAAGAGCTTGCCCTCATGGCTCGCGTCAACGAACTGCGCGATATGCTCAGCAGCGCAGGCCCTTGATACGGCAGGCAAAAAAATCGTCATAACGCAGCCCGGACTGGACATCGCATCCGAACTGTGGCATAGTTCTCGCGCACTGCTATGATGGATCAGATCCTCTCCTACCTGCACACAGCCGGCATCATCATTCTGGTGATTCTGCTCTTCAACGTCATGATTTTCGTGCACGAACTGGGGCACTTTCTGGCCGGCAAATGGCGCGGCGCCTACATCGACCGCTTCCAAATCTGGTTCGGCAAGCCCATCTACTCCGTGAAAAAGTGGGGTGTCACATGGGGGCTGGGGTGGATTCCCGCCGGCGGCTTTGTCTCCCTGCCGCAGATGGGAGACATGGAATCCATTGAAGGCAGCGCCGACGCCCCGCAAGATCTCAAACCCCTCAAGCCGCTCGATAAAATCATCATCGCCGCAGCCGGCCCCCTCTTCTCCCTGCTGCTGGCCTACGTCTTTGCCGTCATCGTCTGGAGCACGGGCAAACCCACGGTCGACGGGGGCGACTCGACCATCGGCTACGTGCTGCCCGATTCGCCCGCCGCGGCCGCAGGGCTTCAGCCGGGCGACCGCATCACGGCCGTCGACGGGCAGCCCGTCAATCACTGGATCGGGGACATGAACGGCGTCAGCGAGCTCATCGCGCTGGGAGAACACAGCACCGTCACCCTCGACATCGAGCGTCCGAATGCGGACGGCAGCACGGAAAAACACCAAATAGTCAGCGGCTTCACTCAAGAGGACAAGGGCTGGCTTCAGCGCAGCGGCATGCGAAAAATCGGCATCATGCCGGCGCAGCCCTCCATCATCGGCCCCATCTTCCCCGGTTCGCCCGCAGCCAAAGCCGGGCTTGAGAGCGGGCAGCGCATCACCGCCGTCAACGGTCAGCCCGTCTACAGCCCCATTGCCGTCATGAGCTGCGCCGAAAAGGGCGAGCCCCTGCAACTGGAGCTCACAAACAGCGACGGCAGCACCGCGCAGCGAGACATCACCCCGGCGCTCCCGGACAACTGGAAGGGCAAGGAAGGCGCCAAGCCCATCATGGGCTTCGGTTGGGTCAACCCCATCGAAGTCAGTCTGGAGCACCCGTCCCCGCAGCAGCAGGTCAATGACAGCCTCAAGCTCATGTACGACACCGTCGTCAAAATTGCCGCGCCCGACAGCAGCGTCGGTATGGAACACCTCAGCGGCCCCGTCGGCATCGGCACCCACCTCTACAACATGCTCACCCTGCCCGACGGCAGCGGCTGGCGCTGGGTCATCTGGTTTGCGGTCGTGCTCAACGTCAACCTCGCCGTCCTCAACATGTTGCCGCTGCCCATCGTCGACGGCGGACACGTCGTCATGGGATTCATCGAGATGGTGAGGCGCAAGCCGCTGCCCGAAAAAGCGCTCGCAGCCGTGCAAGGCTCCTTCCTCATCCTGCTGCTGGGCTTCTTCATCTTCGTCACCGTGCTGGACGTCGGCGACGCAGCCGGCGGCGGCAAGGACAGCTTGGAGCTGCCCCAACCCATCTTCCAACAGTAAAGCCCGAAGCACTGGGTACGGCCGACTCGGGGCTCCGGCTCGCATAGCGGAAAGCCGGAGCCGCCGCCGTGCTCCCACCCCGGGCTTGGCTTGCCGTCGCGCCGGACTCACTGCCGGGCTCACTCGCCGATGGCGCGCCAGAACGCCCGCACAGACTGCCCGGCGCCGCACTGCGGATTCACATAGCGCGAGCTCAGCAGCGACAGATCGCGGTGCCCCATCTCGACCTGCAAGGCCGGCAGGTTGCGAAAGTAAGCGGCATGATTGCTGGCAAAGGTATGCCGGAGCACATCCGCCCGCCATTCCGGCAGCCCGGCGGAGCGGCGCAGTGCCCCCCAGCGGCGCTCCCAATTGCGCGGAATCATCAGAGGCCCCCGCATCTGGAGCAGCTTGCGGGCCCCGCGCAGCGGCACCAAGCGCCCGCCACCCGTCTTGCTGCGCTCGGGGCGGACAATCACCTGATGCCCCTGCCAATCAATATCCGTTTCCGGATTCAGACGCCTCACTTCTGCCGGGCGGATCCCGCAGTAGAGCATCAGGTGCAGCGACAGACGCATCGGCGCATGCTCGGGGCGTGCTGCCGCCTCCAGCAGGCGATTCACCTCGGAGGTCGACAGGGGTCTGATTTCTCGCTCGCGAACGCGAGGCGACTCAATGCGATCCACGGGATTCGCATCACACCACTCACGGCGGAACCCGTAGGCGAACACACTGTGCAAAATCGCTCGCCCCTTGCGATACGCATGCATACTGCCGGCAAAAGCGCGCTCAAGCAACTCTCGGCACTCCTCCGCGCTCATGGCTCGCAGAGGCCGCTCCGCCACTCCTTCCACCCGCAGCATGCGACGCACGTATGTGCGCAAATCGCGCTGCGTCACCGCGCGGCGATCGCGCCGCGCCTCCACGCTCGCCCATGCCGCCTCCTCAAAGCTCACGGTCTTCTCCGCATGGCGCACAACCTCAAGCCCGGCTCGAAACACGCGCCTCATCAGAGCTATGAACTCATCGCCTCGGGTTTCTTCGCCGCCGGAAGACCAAAAGCCGGATGCCGTCAACTCCTCCTTAAACTCCAACATCATCCTCGCCGCCGCTTCCACCGTCACGGGAACGTCCTTCAGCAAGGCCTTCGCAATCATTGTCTTTCTCATGAATTCAGCTTTCTGTATGCTTCTGTCAAGCCCCAAGCTATATATTTTTGCAATTAAGGGCTCCTTGTCACATCGTACGCGTATCATACATCGGCGAGGCATGAAACAACGAGTGACTTTTCCGCTCTTGATAAAACTCATGTTATTCGTTGACGTTTAAGTGACGTTATACCCCTAAGCATACAGAATGCTGTACGCTCTGTCCCGTGACGTCCGAGAAGGAGGCGGCTCGGGCCAAGAGAGCAGCCTCCTCCCTTCCGGCTCTAGTGCGCACCTACCGAATCGGTTTAGCGCCACACAGACCGCGCCAGTCAACAAGACCGCATGAAAGCGCCGACTCCCTCTCGTCCCCTGCGAAGCTGAGCTTCCGGCACCCGGCTCCCAAAGCCGCCGCCCCCTCCCCCGCCACCCCATCACCGCAATATGACGAACCCGCACAATGACCTCGTCGTCCTGGGCAGCATCAACGACTCCCTGCTCAGCAACCTCACCCGCGAACTCCAGCTGGAGCGATACAGCCGGCACGTCCCCTTGAGGCTCTTCATCAGCTCACCCGGAGGGAGTACGGCCATGGCCCTGACCATGTCGCGCCTCCTGCTGAGCCTCTTTGAGCACATCGAAACCTACAACCTCGCCATCGTCGACTCGGCCGCCGTCTGCCTCTTCCTCATCGGCAGCAAGCGCAGCGCCTTCGCGGGCTCGCGCTTCTTTCTGCACCCGGCCACCCTTGCCTTCAACGAATCGCTCACCGAAACGCAGATACTGGAAAACCTCCGCCTCATCCGCTCCGACCGAGAGACCATGTTGCACTTCTACCGCGAGCGCACCCGACTCGACGAAGCCGCCATCAAGCAATGGTTTGACGTTCCGACCTCCCTGTCAGGCAGCGAAGCCCTCGCCCAAGGCTTGGCCACCGACCTCTGCGACAACATCCCCGATTTCGCCCCGCGCTATCTGAACTCCCGCGAAGAAGACAGAGCGCCCGTAGGCGCCGCCGGACCGCTCGAAGCGCCGCTCTAAACGCGAAGAGCCCCGGCGCCGCGCCACTCACAACATCCCCTCAATCCCGCCCGCCTCGGCAAGCAGCGCGCGCGCCAAGCTCTCTTTTATCTTGCCGAGCCGCATTCACCCGTGTAAGGTATCATCAAAGCTCGGGGACGGCTCAGCGCCGTAAAACTCTGCGCCCCGGCACCACCATCACCACCACCGATACAAGCATGAAACACATTTTTCTGAGCGGATGCGCGCTTCTGGCAGCCGTCCTCCCCTCCGCCGCCGACACCCCCTTCGGCCACTACGAACTGACACCGATTCAGGACACGCCCAAAACAATGAGCTTCAAGCTCTTTGCCGGGCTCTCCGAGCAAGAATTCATCCGTCTTGCCGGCGCGCGCCGGCACATCATCGAGCCCTGCAATAGATGACGCAGGCTGATATTTGAAGAAATGAACTTTAACATGAATTTCCTGCTTGACGCACCGTCCGATGAGTGCTAAAGTACGGAGTGTTGACGATGAAGACCCTCATATGTAAACTCGCACCGGTCTTTCTGGCAATGGGTAGCGTAGCCCAAGCCTCAGAGGAAAAACTGACGACGGACGCCCCGGTGCTGTGGGACATCCCCATCCCCTTCTGGCCCGGGCACAGTCTCCCGGTCACCAACTCGATGCTCATGCTCCTGCTGGCCGTCATCATCATCACCGTCGTCCTGAGGCTCGCCACGCGCAAGATGGAGCGCATTCCCCACGGGCTGCAAAACCTCGTCGAATGGGTCTTTGAAACACTCTACAACTTCGTCGAAGGACTCACCGGCAAATACATCGCCCGCAAATACTTCTGGTACTTCGCCACCGTCTTCATCCTCATCTTCGTCAGCAACATCATCGGCCTCATCCCCGGCGTCGGCGAGATCACCTATCAGGGCAAACCCCTGCTGCGAGGAGTCAATGCGGACATGAACACCACCGTCTTCCTCGGCTTCTTCTACGCCATCCTCTGGTTCATCTGGGTCATGAAGGAGCAGGGACCGTGGCACTTCATCACCCACACCTTCGGCCCAAAGGGAGGCCTCACCGGAGCCCTCAAATACGCCCTGCTGCCCATCTTCTTCTTCGTCGGCGTCATTGAGATTGTCTCCATCTGCATCCGCCCCGTCGCACTGGCGGCCCGACTCTTCGGCAACATCTTCGCCGGTGAGACCGTTCTTGAAGTCATGACCAACACAGGCGCGCTCGGCTTCCTGACCACCCTGCCCTTCATGGCGCTGGAACTGCTCGTCGCCTTCGTCCAGGCACTCGTCTTCCTGATGCTCACCGCCGTCTTCCTCAAGACCCAGATCGGCAGTGAAGAAGACGAAGAAGAGGGCAACAAGCCCCGCAATCCCCTTCCCCGCAGCTGATCATGAAGAAAAGCGTGAAGCCTGCCGGAAAGAAAACAAACAAGATAAAAAACATAAAACAAAATCCATAACCATGCTCCCCTCCATCATCGCAGAAGCGCTGCGAGTCTCTCCGGGACTCGCCGTCATCGGTGCCGGCATCGGCATCGGCCTCATCGGCATGAAAGCCGCTGAATCGACCGGTCGCAACCCCTCGGCCTTCGGCAAGGTGCTGACCATCTCCATCCTTCTGGCCGCACTGGTCGAAGGTGTTGCCTTCGCTTCCTTCTTCATGGGCGAGTAAACGCCCGGCGCCGCACCCGGCAAACGGGTGCGGCCCGTCCCCTTTCCCCTCTCTGTTTTCACCACCACACGCACGCATATGCTCCATCCCGTTCTTGCCACTAGCGTCGGAGAACTTTTCGACCAATTCGGTCTTCATACCGAAGCCTTCATCGCGCACCTGATCGCCTTCATCATCATCGCCACGATCATCGGCGTCTTCGGCATCAAGCCCGTCATGAAGCAGCTTGAAGAGCGCCGCAAGCGCATCGAAGAAGGCGAGGCCATGCGCGAGCAAAGCGAAAAAGAACTCGCGGAAGTCAAACAGCAAAGCGAGCGCATCCTCGACGAGGCCCGCGACAGCGGCAAACAGGAAATCGACCGCGCACGCGCCTCCGCCGCCCGAATTCAAGCCGACCTCACCGCGAAAGCCGGAGCCGAAGCCCAGAGCATCATCGCCAACGCCCGCAGCCAAGCGGCCCTTGACACCGAGCGCGAGAAACAAGCTCTGCGCGCCGACTTCGCAAGACTCGTAGCCCTCACCACCGCGCAGGTCACCGGCAAAGTCCTCTCTGAAGCCGACCACCGCGCCATCAACGCCGAAGCCATCAGCAAGCTCTGATCCTGCCCCACAACGCTCATGAAAATCGGCAAAGAAACCCAAGCTCAGGCGCGACGCCTCATCCGGCTCTGCCTCGATGAGCACGGACTGCTCCAAGAAGATACCGTACGGCAAATAGCCTCCGCCATCGCCGAGCGCCGGCCGCGCGGCTACATGGCCCTTCTGAGTGCCTTCACCGAACTCGTGCGCCTCCAGAAGCAGAAACACAGTGCCGTCATCACGAGCGCCGTCCCCCTCACCCCCGACGAACAGCAGGCCATCCGCAGCAAGCTCGACGCCCGACACGAAGGCCTCGACTACAGCTGGAAGGTCGACCCCGCACTCATCGCCGGATTCACCGTCCGCGTCGCCGACGACTTCACCGACGCCTCCGTCCGCTCGCGCATCGAGCAACTCTCCCGCATCTGACCCCCTCTCTTCATCACCATTTACCCACCCCCGCGTATGAGCAACATCGTACAAGAACTTGAAGCACAAATCCGCAACATCTCCACAGCCGCCGCCGAAGAAAACGTCGGCACCATCAAAGCCATCGGCGACGGCGTTGCACACATCGAAGGCCTGAGCAACGCCATGCTCAACGAAATGATTGAATTTCCGGGCGGCGTCATGGGGCTGGCCATGAACCTTGAAGAGAACGAAGTGGGCGCCGTCATCATCGGCAACGGCAACCAACTCCGCGAAGGCGACAGCTGCAAAACGACGGGAAGACTGCTCCAAGTTCCCGTCGGCCCCGGCCTGCTCGGCCGCGTGGTCGACACCCTCGGCAACCCGCTCGACGGCAAAGGACCCATTGAAGCCGCCGACTACTACCCTGTCGAAAAAATCGCATCGGGCATCATCACGCGACAAGGCGTCAACCAGCCCATCCAGACCGGCATCCTGCCCATTGACGCCATGATTCCCATCGGCCGCGGGCAGCGCGAACTCATCATCGGCGACCGCTCCACCGGCAAAACCGCTCTCGCGACCGACACCATCATCTCGCAAGCCAACCAAAACCGCAAAGCCGAGAAACTCGGCCTCACCGACTACCGCCCCGTCTACAGCATCTACGTCGCCATCGGCCAGAAGCGCGCCAACATCTCGCGCCTCGTTGCCAAGCTGCAATCCACCGGAGCGCTCGACTACAGCATCGTCGTCGTCGCCTCGGCCTCCGACAGCGCCGCCATGCAATACCTCGCCCCCTACGCCGGCTGCGCCATGGGCGAATACTTCATGGACCAAGGGCAGGACGCCCTCATCGTCTACGACGACCTCTCCAAACACGCCGTCGCCTACCGTCAGGTATCCCTCATCCTGCGCCGCCCCTCGGGCCGCGAAGCCTACCCCGGCGACGTCTTCTACCTCCACAGCCGTCTGCTCGAACGCGCCGCACGCATCAACAGCGAAGGCGGCCGCAAAGGCGGTTCGCTGACCGCCCTGCCCATCATTGAGACACAGGCCGGCGACGTCTCGGCCTACATCCCGACCAACGTCATCTCCATCACCGACGGCCAGATCTTCCTGGACACCGACCTCTTCTACCAAGGCGTTCGCCCCGCCATCAACGTCGGCATCTCCGTGAGCCGCGTCGGCTCGAGTGCCCAGACCAAGATCGTCAAAAAACTCGCCGGCTCCGTCAAGCTCGACCTCGCCCAGTTTGAAGAGCTCCAAGCCTTCGCCCAATTCGGCTCCGACCTCGACGCCAACACGAAGGCCAAACTCGAGCGCGGACGCCGCATCGTCGAACTCTTCAAACAGAGCCAATACGCGCCCAAGAGCCTCGGCATCGAAGTCATCAACCTCTACGCCATCCAGAAGGGCTACCTCGACGACGTACCCGTCGATCGCATCTTCGACCTGAGACGCGACCTCGAAGACGACGTACAGACCAACCGCCAAGATCTTCTTGACCTCATCGAAGAGAAGCGCGAACTCACCCCCGAGGTTGACGCCGCACTTGCCGACTACATGAAGCAATTCAAGAGCCGCCTCGCCAAGTAACACGAGCCGGCACCCCGAGCCACTATCACACCGCCATGTCCAACCTCCGCGACATCAAGCGCCGCATCAAATCGGTACGCAACACATCGCAGATCACCAAAGCGATGCAAATGGTTGCCTCCGCCAAAATGCGCCGCGCCCAGGAGCTGGCTTTGCGGGGACGCGTCTACGTCAGTGCCATCGCCAGCGTTTTCCGGCATCTCAAAGAGAGCCTCAACGACGTCAACGTCGAGCTGATGAAGACCAACCCGCACGGCAAGACCCTCTGCATCGTCATCAGTACCGACCGCGGGCTCTGCGGCGCCCTGAACTCCAACCTGCTCAAAGAGCTGCTCACCGCCTGCCCCGCCGATGCGGACTACATCACCATCGGCTCCAAACTCAACACACAGCTGGCGCGCTGCGGGCGACAACTCAAAGCCTCCTTCTCACTCGGAGACAGCTTTGACGAAGCCTCGCTCAAGCCCATCATGGACTTCATCCGCAAAGGCTTCGTGAGCGGTGAATACAACAGCGTGAGCGCCATCTACCAGAAGTTCATCAACGTCATGGTGCAGAGGCCGCAGATCTCTCGGCTGCTGCCCATCAACCCGGACGAACTCCTCAGCATGGCGGCAGCCATCGAAAACGAAGACGAGCTCAACGGCGATCAACCGATCAACTATCTGCTTGAACCCGGCCCCGTCGCCCTGCTCAACAGCCTGCTGCCGCTCTACTTCACCAACATGCTCACGCAAATGGTGCTCGAAGGAAAAGCCTCCGAACAATCAGCGCGCATGGTCGCCATGAAGTCGGCCACAGAGAATGCCAAGACCCTCATCGGCGAGCTCACCCTCGAATACAACAAAGCTCGTCAGACCCAGATCACCAACGAACTCCTCGAAATCACCACCGCCATGAAGGCGATGGAGTAACGCCATCCCCCACCGATCCATTTCAGACACCAGCAGCATATGAACACAGGTAAAATCGTGCAGATCATCGGCGCCGTCGTCGACGTCGACTTCTCTCAGGCCGAAATGCCCGCCCTCTTCAACGCCCTCACCGTCGACTACGAAGTCGACGGCAAAGCGCAGCACCTCACCCTCGAGGTCGAGCAGCACCTCACCGACGGCTGGGCCAGAACCGTCGCCATGAGCTCGACCGACGGCCTGCGCCGAGGCATGACCGTCATCGACACCGGAGCCCCCATCTCCGTCCCCGTCGGGCCGAAAGTGCTGGGTCGCATCTTCAACGTACTCGGTGAAACCGTCGATGAAAAAGGCCAGCTCACCGACAGCAAACGCTACCCGATTCACCGCGAAGCGCCCAGCCTCGAAGAACAGGCCACCTCATCCGAAGTCCTCGAATCCGGCATCAAAGTCATCGACCTCATCTGCCCCTTCCTCAAGGGCGGCAAAGCCGGCTCCTTCGGCGGTGCAGGCGTGGGCAAGACCGTGCTCATCATGGAGCTCATCAACAACATCGCCAAAGCCCACTCCGGCCTCTCCGTCTTCGCCGGCGTCGGCGAGCGCACCCGCGAAGGCAACGACTTCTACAACGAAATGAGCGAATCGGGCGTCATCGACCAGCAAAACCCCGAAAACTCGAAAGTCGCCCTCGTCTACGGCCAGATGAACGAACCGCCGGGAGCCCGTCTGCGCGTCGCCCTCTCGGCTCTCTCCATGGCCGAATACTTCCGCGACGAAGAAAACCGCGACGTGCTGCTCTTCGTCGACAACATCTTCCGCTTCTCGCAGGCTGGCTCGGAAGTGAGCGCCCTGCTCGGCCGCACCCCCTCAGCCGTGGGCTACCAGCCCAACCTCGCCGAAGAAATGGCAGGCCTGCAAGAGCGCATCACCTCGACCAAGAAAGGCTCCATCACCTCGATGCAGGCCGTCTACGTTCCCGCCGACGACCTCACCGACCCCGCCCCGGCCACCACCTTCAGCCACCTTGACTCCAAAGTCGTGCTGGAACGCGCCCTCGCCGCTCAGGGCATCTACCCCGCCGTCGATCCGCTTGCCTCCAGCTCAAACGCCCTGACCCCGGCACTCGTCGGCGAGGAGCACTATCGCGTCGCCCGAGGCGTTCAGCAGACCCTCCAGCGCTACAAAGACCTGCAGGACATGATCGCCATTCTCGGCATGGACGAACTCTCCGACGCCGACAAACTCACCGTGAGCCGAGCCCGCAAGATCCAGCGCTTCCTCTCGCAGCCCTTCGCCGTGGCCGAAGTCTTCACCGGCATCAAGGGGCAGTACGTCCCCGTTGCCGAAACCGTCCGAGGCTTCGGTGAAATTCTCGACGGCAAGTGGGATGACGTTCCTGAAGGCAACTTCTACATGAAGGGCGGCATCGACACGGTCGAAAAATCCTGATAACCGAGCAACACACAGCCCATGCACTTCACCATCATCACGCCGCTTCGCACCGCGCTTGAAGCAGACGTCAGCAGCATCAACCTGCGTGGCGTCGAAGGAGAAATGGAAATCCTGCCCGGGCACACCGACCTCATCTGCGCGGTAGACAACGGCGAGCTCACCTACCGCATCACCGGCGGAGATGAAGACAGCCTGTTCGTAGGCGGCGGCTTCATGCAGGTCCATGCCGACCGCATCCTGCTCGTAACGGACACGGCTCTGCAGGCCGACGACATCAACCCCGACAGCATCCAAGAGGCCCTGCAACGCGCGCAGGACGCCCTGCGCAACAGCGCCTCCGTGCTCAGCCGAGCCGAGCAGACCAAGCTCGAAGCCTCCATCGCCAAGCAGCTGGCCATCCTCGACTACAACCGCAAGCGCCGCAACAAACACTAAAAGCGCAGCTTGTGCCCGCGACGGCTCACGCCGGAGCGCTTCTTCCCCTCATGCAGCAACAGGCTCAATCGAGCCTGTTGCTTTTTTCTTCATTGAAACCCCGGCGAACTCCGGGACTGCCCGGCCGGGCTCCGGGACGGAAAATTGCCCCGCCTCAAGAAGGCGACAAACCCGCCTGATCCAGACGGTCGAGCAACTCGCGCAGCGCATCAGACTCAAAACACTGATTCAAAGCCAGATACATCACCCCTTGAATCAGTCGGGCCATAGGCTGCTCCAGCACTTGGTGCAGCACCTGCTCCACCTGCTGCTTAACCTCGGCGTCCGGCTCCGGCATCGTGCGAGCCTTCCCCATCAAATCCTGCAGCTCGCGATAGAGAGACCCCAAACGGGGCGCGGCGGCATCAGCAGATACGCGATCCCTGATGCTGTCTTGCAGCACATTGATGCGCTCAACCACGGCCGCACACTTCAGCAGCAGCTCCACATAAGGCCGAGCCTCAGGCGATACCTCACTCAGGAGCGGCACATCATCCCCGACCGGTGCACAGGCACCGGCCTCCGCAGCCGCACACGACACGCCGGCACAGACAGAAGCTCCGAAAACGGCGGCAAAAGACAACATCTTCATTTCGCTGCATCTTACCCCGCAGCACATGCGGCGTCAAGACAGAACCGCGTCAGCCCCGCTCACCATCGCGGCGACATAGAGGAGCTCGTTGTCACCCTGTTTCCCGAGACGCGACAGGGGGGGGCGGCGTCAGCCTTCGAAGTCTGCCCCGCCGCCGCGCCTCTCGCGGCCTACGGCGCGACTTCGCGAGATCGGCGCCCCCGCCGGTGCGGCCGGCTGCCGCCCTGCGAAAAACGAGCTGTTTACGCGTCAATTCGCCGAATGATTTTGGCCGGCACGCCGCCGACAACGGTATAGGCCGGCACATCTTTGGTAACGACGGCTCCCGCTGCGATGACCGCATGATCCCCGATGGTGACGCCCTGCAAAATCGTCGCGTTAGAGCCGACCCAGACGTTGCGCCCCAGTACGATGGGGGCCGGCGTCATGGAGAAACGCTTCTCGGGCGCCAGTCCGTGATTGAGCGTCGCAAAGACGACGGCGTGACCGATGAGGCAGTCGTCGCCGATGGTGATGCCGCCCTGATCCTGAAAGTGGCAAGCGGCATTGATGAAGACGCGGCGACCCAGCCTGATATTTTTGCCGAAGTCGGTGTAAAAGGGCGGGAAGACGCGCAGGGTCTCATCGGGTTCGCAGCCGAAGAGGCGTGCGAGGAGGCGGCGTATGGCATCCATGTCGTGATAGCTGCCGTTGAGCTCAGCGGTAATGCGCCTCGCCTCGTCGGCGGAACGGTCGAGGAAGTCGTAAATGTCCGGGGTGTCGAGGGGGCGGCGTTCGGCGACGTGTTGAAGAAAATCACTCAGATTCATCATGGGTCAGAGGCGTAAAATCGATGCAGACGGATCCGCAGCCCGATACCTCGGGTGCTCCGCGCGCTGATTCTACCTCAGCAGCTTTCATCCCTGCAAGTCTTTTCGCGCCGAAACGCGGGTATCAAACCTCTCCGCGCTCGGCGTTGCGCGCTCTCCGCCCTGCCGTTCCCGGCGGCACGGTCTTCCTCTGCGCCCCACAGCGCTCATCCGCCTGCCCCGCCTGCCCCGCCTGCCCCGCCTGCCCCGCCTGCCCCTGCCGTTTCCCGTGAACCGAGCGCTGCTTGCGGCTGAGGCCTTGCTCGCCGTGAAGTTCCATAACGCATTGGAGGGGATACAGAGCCGACGGATGAGCGCTGCGAGCGGCGCGAAACACCGCGGCAGCCTGCCGCAAAAAATGGTTGACAGAGGGCTTGCTTTTCTCTAGCCTAAGACTGCCGATCGTGAAGATCTGCCGATCAACCGACACAAGAATCCGTTTTTTTCATGAAACACGCCCACCTCGCAGCCGCGCTGATCATCAGTTCTGCCCCCCTTGCCCAAGCAAGCGCCCCCGTTACCGCTCAAGCC